>JBNLGO010000106.1:0-13287 GCA_050306095.1 Cyclobacteriaceae bacterium | reverse complement strand
ATTTTAGGCTGGTCTTTTCGATTAATCATCTGCCAATACATACCATTATTATAGATATTAGAAGTATCTAATAGTTCCTTTTGAGACAAAGAAAGTATTTCGTTTGCTTCACTTATTTGAAATTGAATAAATTTTATCATATCTGGAACAGACGTTTTTATGCCCCCACCGGCATTCATATCCTTTTCAGGTAAATAGGGCATTTCCAAAGCATTTGCATTATACCCTTTTACCAGTTGTTCTTTTTCTTTATTTGATGATTTTATCATTGAATGCTCCATTTTTAATGGTTCAAATAGCACCTCAGAAATCAATTCATCATATCGTTTTTGATAGATATTTTCTAAACAATAGGCCAATAAGTTGGGTCCCACATTGGAATATTTAAAACCTTCTCCTGGAAAGGTGTCCAATTTTACCTTTGACAATTCCTCAAAAAACTCTTCGCGGGTTTGTCCATTTTGAAGGGAGAATAGTTGGAAAGGGAGCTCATCAAAGTTTGGGTTTGTAAATAATTCCGGATGATCAGGTAAAAAATGAGGTAATCCGCTGGTATGTGTTAACAGGTGATAAAAAGTAATTGCTTTATCCTGATAGGAAAGATTAGGTAAGGGTTCCTTCAAATAAATCCTGATATCATCATCAAGCTTAACTTTGTTTTCTGAGATTGCTTTTGCCATTAGGTATCCGGTAAACACCTTCGTAATGGAAGCAATTTCATATAAAGAACTATTTGTTGGTTTCTGAGTGAATTTTGAATCAAGATATCCTTTATGAAAAGTATAGCTATTTTCTTTCGTCAATAATCCAACTGAAACAGAATGAATTTCTGAAAAAGCAAGTAGAGAGTCGCAAACTCTTTCTATCACAAGTAAATTCTTATCTGTTTCCCTTTCCTTACAATTAGTAAATAATAGGGTTAATAAACCCATAAAAAGCCATAAGATGTGTTTATAATTACTCATTTTCTTAATTTTCATTTTTAATTAGAATTATTTTTGGTCGATGCTTTTAAAACTATTTGTTCGATTTGATTAACAAAGGATATAAAGCCATTCCATCCTTTAACATTACTCATCACGGCAATAGTTATTTTGGTTTCAGGATTGTAAACCACAATGGATGAAGCTCCCGCTTGCCTACCCGAATGCCCATATCTAACTATCCCATTTCTGGGAAATAGCATTAATCCAGCGCCATATTTTTCTTTTGATGGAATTGCATCCCGCCAACTCGATTCACTTTTTGTATTATTAGAATTTCTAAATATTGGCATTTGCATATCATTCATGGCCGTTTTAGAGACAAAAACATTGTTATAATACGCCATTGAAAAACGTATCAAATCTGATGCGGTAGAAAGATGACCACCAGCTGGAAGGTTTTCGCTTACATCCCGCATATCTGCACGGCGAATCGGTTTTCCTCTTTCTTTGCGATAGCCGGATGCTCGATGAGGAATAATTTGCCAAGCATCATCTGCCAGAGTTTGATTCATTCCGACTGGTTGAAAAATCATTTCTTCCATTAAAGAAGTATAGGATTTATTCGCGGCACCTTCAATGACACACGCTAACAACCGATAACCATTGGAAGAATATAGCCAATCGGTTCCGGGTTTAAATAGTAAGGAATCCTTTTTAAAATTATTCAATGGGGTTTCTACCTCTGTATATCGGGTATATTCTCCCAACTTGGCTTCAAATTGACGCAATTTTATAGAAAGGCTATCAGCAGCGTTTTTAGAACCAGAAAGCGCTTCCTCATAATCCAGGTAATGGCGAATACCTGAAGTATGAGTAAGCAGCTGTCTAGAGGTGATCGAATATTTCTTTTCCGGAAAGCAGGAACAATAGTTTTGGATTGGCATATCCAAGTCTAGTTTTCCTTGTTCGGCAAGCATAAAAACCAATGTTGCGGTGAACCACTTCGAAACAGAAGCTGTTCTGTATTTTGTTTCGGAAGTTGCCAATACATTATTTTCCAAATCAGCATAGCCTTTTGCCGATCCGAAAATTATGGTGTCCTTAATTCCAATTGCTACTTGCAAAGAAGGGATACCGGTATTTTTTATTTCATTTTCTATGGCTGATTCAATTTGTGATTGCCACGAAGAATCTTGAGCAAACAGAACATAGCTTACCTGCAAAGCCATTATTAGGCTTAAAAAATATTTCATCATTTATTGGGTTTTGAGAAAGAGATAAAAGCGCCATTGGGTTTGGCGCTGTTTTCAATTAATTATTTTCCTTTTCTTAAATAAATATCTCCGTTTATTGAATTGATGTTTATTTCAGTGCCACCACCATTGATGGAGCCATTTACCAGTATCATATTCATTCCCGGCATCGACATGGTAGGGGCATCTTCTTCTGTTTTGATATCAAAGTCTGTAAATGCTTCACCATTAACAGAATTCATGGTAATGTTCGCTTTAGTATTGGCAGGAAGTGTTAAATCTACAAAGCCATTGACAGAAACAATTGATACTGGCCTATCGGTTTTGAGTGATTGATATTTAACTTCGGCACTTCCGTTGGTAGCATTTAGTACTAATGGCCCAATGATCTGGCTCACATTTACATCTGCATTCAGGCACGTAATGGTGATTTCATCCATCATACTAGAAATATTGTATTTGGCTTTTTCACTACCATTCGGAATCAAATCATTGATGATCAGCTTCACATTATTAGGAATGGTGATCTTTATCTTTTTATACTTAGGAATCATATTGGAAGAAACTTTGGCAAACCTATCCAGTTTTTCAAATGTCACTCCATATCCTGTATTGTCTTTGCCACCGGAAGTAATCGGCTTTAATCCTTCCGCCCGTTTCGGTTTTTCTTTCGGTTCATCTTCTTTTATAACCTGCTTTCCAAAATCAGGATTTTCCTGTCCCAGACCTTGAATGGTAATCTCATTAGAATTAGTTCCTTCTATAATAATCTCATCTGTACTTAATGAAATTTCTATTGTCCCATCCGAGCCATTAGGAAATTCTGCTTTGAATGGTTGCTGTGCTTTGGAGGTTATTCCAAGAGCCATTATTGCGAATACTATTGCTATCTTTTTCATTGCTTATCGTTTCAAAATTTTTATATCAATTTACTTAAGCCATATGCGGCTGTTTGTTTTACCGCCTGATTTTCGTCGTCAGAAGTAATTATTTTTTGTAATTCCGGAATTGCATTTTTTTGGTTCAGCTTTATAATCGCATCAATTAATTTGATTTTTACCATCGGGTTTGGCTCATCCTTTAGTGCGCTCACAAAGGAGCTACGGATCTTTTCATTTTTACCAAATTGAACGAGTGCATCTGTGGCCGATAAACGCACGTTGGCATTTTCATCAAAGCGCATCAGGTCAATCATGGTATTCATGGATTCAATATCCAGTGAGTCCAGCTCGCGAACTTCATAGGTGACTTTAATTTTTTCACTTGCACTCATGCTCGTCAGGTGTTGATAACTCATCATATTTTTCATCTCGCTGATTTCCTGTTTTAATTCTGCGATGGTTGAATTGTCCACCTGGTCATCGGTAAATTGATTTCCTGCTATCCACCCAACTAAAAGAAATATGACCGATGCAGCCACAGAATAATACCATGGAAACTGAACTATTTTAGTTTCAGATTTCATTTCAGGAGTAGGAATTTCAATTTCTTCCTCTTCAGAAAAATTTTCAAACTGCCCCATCAAATGAACCATTCCGGCAAAGTCCAGATCAATTTCACGGTTTTCTTCTTTGGAAAAAAAGGTTCGCAGTTGCTCTTCCTCTTCCAATGAAGTCTGACCTTCGTAGTATTTATTAATTAGCTTCTTAATATGTTCTGCTTTCATAATTCTTAATTTTTTGATAATTGGACCGTACACTTTGCCGTGCCCGGGAAAGCATCACACGTATATTGTTGATGGTAAGCCCGGTAATTTCCTGGATCTCTTCAAAATCCATGTGATCAATATCTCTCAAATGAATGACCAGCCGCTGCTGCTCAGGAAGTGTATCAAATAACCGGATCATCAGATCCTTCAGATTGTTAAAAGAGACACTTTGGAAGGGGGTAAAATTTTCATGCATTTCCGGTTGTGTTTCTACATCCACCATGGGCCTTCGCTTATTCACCCTGATTCTGTCGATGCACAGGTTTTTCACAATTTGCATTGCAAAAGCTTCTGGTGTCTTTAAGTTTTCAATATTGTCCGACCAAATTTTCATATACGCGTCCTGTACCACGTCTTTAGCTTCTTCTTCATTTTTCAGCATGGTCAATGCCACCCGAAACAATTTAGTTTTGACTGACATGAGTCGCTGTTGTACTTCCGTTTTGTCCATGTTCAATTCAGTGACGATGTGGAAAGAAAAACATTACAGAAGTTCGAAAATAATTTTGAGAAAGTATGGAGTTTATACTCCGGGAATATTATGCGACATGATAAAACCCTTGAGCGCCACCAGTATTCCGATTAGAATAACAATAATGGTAGTAAGGATAAATGAAATGACGGCTCTTGTTCTGAAGGATTGTACTTTCAGTTTTTTTAATAAAAATGTGATCAGCCAATAAATAGGAATGGTGATAGCGATAAGAATGAAATAAAAATGCTCTTTAATAAAACTGAAATCCATGTTGAAAAATAAAGATTGCCTTTACGAATAGCAAGGATATGCTACAGATTGTTAATTTGAAATTCAATGTATCTGAAATTGATAAACTAATACCACTAATTACGTACTTATAATAAGGCAATGAAGGTATTAATAGCATCCATATTAGTGTCTGTATTTCTTGCATTTGTGCAAGACAAATATGGTTTGCAGAGAGAACAAATGGTAAAAGACCAACTTATATTGAGAGGTATAAATAATAAGTTGGTGCTTGATGCGATGCGAAAAGTGCCCAGGGAATTGTTCGTGCCTACATCCATGCAAGAAAGGGCTTATGAAGATAATGCACTGCCCATAGACAAAAACCAAACTATTTCCCAACCATATATTGTGGCCTTCATGACAGAAATGATTGATCCTGCTCCAACTGATAAGGTATTGGAAATCGGAACAGGATCTGGATACCAAGCTGCTGTCCTTGCCGAAATTGTTGAAAAGGTTTACACTATTGAGATAATTCCCGAATTAGGTCAGCAAGCTAAACTAACTTTGGATGCTATTGGCTATGAAAATATTGAAACCAAAATAGGGGATGGCTATCACGGATGGAAAGACCATGCTCCTTATGATGCCATTATAGTTACTGCTGCTCCAGAAAATATTCCTCAGCCACTTATTGATCAATTAAAAGACGGTGGTAAAATGATTATACCTGTAGGTCCTGTTTATTCTACACAATTTCTAATTCTCGTCGCAAAACACAAAGGAGAAGCTACTACTAAAAGAACAATTCCCGTAAGATTTGTTCCATTCACAAGAGATTGATTTAGCTCCTCCAATCAAACAGAATTTTTCGCCTTTCATAAAAAAATTAAAACTTTAGATACTAAGCAACTGTTCGGTTCGCAATTTTCTTTTGCATTAAAACCGAACAGTTAGGTAATTTTTAATTTTCAAATATTCATTGTAAAACATTGATTTTGAAAAGGTTATGATTTATGGCACAATGATAGTCCTGCCGATTGGCACACGAAGTAAAAATTATAACCAAAAATTACCATTATGAAAAATGTAGTAAAAAAAGTGACCGGGCTATTCTTAGCCATCTTATTGATTACATCTTTTAGCTATGCAAAAGATGTGAATGAACGAATAATTGAAAAGTCCCGAGAGGCGGTGGAAAAAGCTGGCCCTCATGATTGGGAAGTATTAGCGGAAAGCGCTAAAAAATGTATTAAAAAAGATATTAATGTGGAAGAAGCGCTGGCGTGGTTGGATAAATCGATCGAGATAAATCCAAACAAAGAGAATCTAACATTAAAAGGAGATTATTACGTAGATAAAAAACTTCCACAAGAAGCGCTTAAATGTTATTTGAAAGCAGCACAAATAGTATATGCTGAAAACAAAATTTCAACTCCTGCTTTAGGCGAAATGCAAAGAAAAATAAAGGAGGCTCTTGATTTAAGAAAAGAGGGGTTTTAATAAAATTAATTCCAAAACGAATAATGAATGAAAAGGTTAATCTGTTCGGTTTCGAAACAAAACTTCATGCAGGAACGGACAGGATTATTTCAAACTGAACAGATTTTCCTCAATAATATGGTTTAAACAAAGATTTAACATAATTGGCATAAGTATGGCATAAACACTACTCAGAAAATTTCGATCACCTAAATAAATTTTATCATGAAAACTTTAAATGTAAAAAAAGTATTGTCTCTTGGTTTAGTAGTAGCATTTCTACTTTCAGTATCTGTTTCGTATGCTTCCACTGGAAGTAAGGCCGAGGAAAAAGCCCGGGAAGCAGTAGAAAATGCCGCACCAGATGACTGGCATACCCTGGCAGAAAGCGCAGAAAAATTAATGCGTAAGAAAAAGAACCTCAAAGAAGCCAATGAATGGATTGACAAATCCATTTCCATCAAAGAAACTTCTTACAATACTACCCTAAAAGGAGATTATTATTACGCCTTACAAATGCCTGATAAAGCATTGGAATATTATGTGAAAGCGATGCAGCTGGCGCATAAAGAAAATAAAGATGCTGATTTATCTTCCATTCAACAGAAAGTTGCTGCCATCACCGGCATTGGAGGATAAATTGGTTATAATTAAGCTTGTGGTAAAAGTGGCTGTTTGGTAAGCAGCCACTTTTTTTATGTAAATTCTATAATTACTTCTTTTAAATCGGGAAATTCCTGAAGTAAGCTTTCTCGTTCTGCCAGTTCGAAGTCATCAAAATCAAAACCCGGAGCTACTGTGCATCCAAGTAGTGAATAATCATTTCCAGTTGTCTTTGCACCAAACCAGCAGTTCTTTGGAATCGTGATTTGCGGTCGCTCTCCATTCTCAAAATTATTACCTAACCGTTCGATATTTAGTTGACCATTCGAATTGATCACATAAATATCCAGTGGATCACCCTTATAAAAATGCCATAACTCATCAGATTTAATTCTATGAAATTTTGAAACATCCTCATGTGTAAGCATGAAATAAATGGCCGTCGAAAATGTTCTGTCTCCAGAATACCTGGAGGGCAAACTTTTTAAGGGAAAGGATTCTTCGCTTCTATAAAGTTCTTTATAATAACCCCCTTCAGGATGTTTTATTAACGCTAGTTTTTCAATTAATGACCTGGCTGTGAGATGCTTCATTTTAAATGTTAATATTTGTTTTTGCTGATTTTATGATTTAATAGAGTTTTACCAAAACAGATTTTGTTTATATTTAGCTTTATTTAGTAAACCTCTGAAATTACATGGATCCTCAATATCAGGAAAAACTTAGTCATTTAAAGGATTTGATCAAACTATCACAAATAGATGGTGAGGAATCTCACATGGAAATGAATTTTATCCGATCCGTAGCAAACCGGCTAGGTGTAGATAGAAGCGACATAGATAAAATTAAAACCGGTGAGATTAAAATAAAGTTTTCAACACCAAAATTTGAAAACCAGGTGATCGAGCAATTTCATCGATTAGTACTTCTCATTGGAATTGATAAAATGATCCATCGTGAAGAAATAAATTTTTGCTTTGAACTTGGGGTAAGAATGGGGTTGAATTATAATGCCATTACTGAAGTTCTTAGAAAAACAGTGGTGAGCCCTGCCCATTTAATGCACAAAGATGAAATTGAGGAGATTTTTAAAAAATACTCCAACTAAAATCGCAATTCCAAATATAAGAATAAGATCAACCAGATAATTACCTGGTAATTCCAAAACAATTGCTTGATTTCCAGTAACAGCTTTTCAAAAGGGTTGGTGAAATAAACCAATGTTTTAACGGGGTCTTCCATCACATTGATCAGTCTGAACATTAAAATGATCATGACTACAATTGCAACAATCAAATGAATCAAATGAAAGCTTATTAATACTATAAAATAAGAAATCATTGGTTCTGGAAGTTCACCATTTGCACTGAGCCTAAATTGATATACTGCAATCATCTGGGTAACGATAAACAGACTACTTATGAACAGTTGTAAGTAGAAGCTACGTTTTAGTTTTATGACATTTTCCTCCTGATAATGAATGGTAAGTCTGGAAGTAAATAGTAAAGTAGAAAATAAAACTAAAGCGCCTAGGATAAATATATCAGGAAACTGAATGAAGGAATAATCTTGTGGTAATGAGGCTTTTTTCAATTCCAGGCTAAAAATCACAAAACCTAGAATCAATGAACTAATGATAAAAAAAAGATAAACAAAACTTTTAAAAGGGTGGATTTTCTCGATCTCCCGCAAATAATATTTGAACGTCTTTTGTTCTATCTTTCTTCCACTCATCTCTCTCTGTTCGTATTACAAATTTACAATTTTAATTTTATTCATAATGATATTTTAATTTGTAACCCTTCTTGCAAGGAATCATTTTATTAATTTTGTCGCCATTCAAATTCCACCACTATATATTGAAACGACAGGAGTTTTTAAAGTTTTATATTAACGACCCTTTTATTCGGTCAATTGCTGAAATCATCAAACCAAATGAAGGGACGCAACTACAACTAAAATCTCTATCGGGAAGTTTAGATGCCATAGTTGCTGCAGCTATACATCAATTAAACCATCAGACGAGTTTCTTTATACTACAAGATAAGGAAGAGGCAGCATATTTTCATACTGACCTGCAAAGTATTATGGGTGAAAAGGAAGTATTATTTTTCCCTACTTCTTATAAAAAGCCTTATAGTTTTGAAGAAACAGAAAATGCCAATATTCTACAGCGAACAGAAATCCTGAATAGAATATTGCATAAAAGTAGCGCCGGCGAGATGATTGTAAGTTATCCGGATGCCATTACAGAAAAAGTAATCAACAAAGTTTCGCTCAATAAAAATACTTACAACATAAAAGTAGAAGATGAAATTGACCTGGAGTTTCTCACCGAGTTTCTCATCAGCTATGATTTCGAAAAGACCGATTTTGTATTTGAAGCAGGCCAGTTTTCTATTCGTGGAGGTATTGTAGATATTTTTTCGTTTGGAAATGAACTTCCGTTTCGGATAGAGTTATTTGGTGACGAGGTTGATAGCATTCGAACTTTTAATCCTGACAATCAACTTTCTGTTGCTAAACTTCGGCAAATCAATATCATTCCAAATGTGCAGACTAAACTATGGGAAGAAGAACGGCAATCCATTCTCGAATTTTTACCTGCCCATAGTAAAATCTGGATAAAGGACTATGACTATACGGTTGATCTGGTTGAAAAATATTATTATTTAGCCAATGAAAATTTTGAAGATATTCTAAAGGAATCCGCCAATACGCAGGTAGTACTTTCTCCGGATAATTTATTTGTGAGCAGAAAGGAAATTATTGAGCAGATCAATAAATTTCCATTGATAGAATTTGGTAGTAAGTTTAAGTATAAGGATAGCAAGGTATTCACTTTTAATTCATCTCCACAAATTTCTTATAACAAGAATTTTGAGATGTTGGCGGAAGCCATGGAAGAGAATTCGCGGAAAGGAATAACAAATATATTCGTTTCCGAATCTCAGCAACAGCTTGATAAATTATATTCCATTTTCTCAGAAATTGCCCCGGATTTAAAGATTCATGAATTAGTAGCTTCCATTCGGGGAGGTTTTATTGACAATGAACTAAAACTCGCTTGTTTCACCGATCACCAATTATTTGAAAGATTTCATCGCTACAAGACCAAGCAGAAATACACCAAATCAAAAGCACTTACCTTAAAAGAACTAAAAACACTAAGTCCGGGCGATTATGTCACCCATATAGAATATGGAATTGGAAGGTTTGCCGGGCTAGAGCAAATTGACCATAATGGAAATAAGCAAGAAGCCATACGGTTAGTATATAAAGATGATGATTTGCTGTATGTAAATGTTCAGTCGCTACACAAAATTTCGAAATATTCCGGTAAAGAAGGAGCCCCACCTAATATCAGCAAACTTGGCACCCAGGAATGGGAAAATAAAAAACGCGCTACTAAAAAGAAAGTAAAAGACATTGCCAAAGATTTGATCAATCTTTATGCAAAGAGAAAATCAGCACCGGGGTTTTCATTTTCTCGTGATAGTTTTTTACAGGCCGAATTAGAAACCTCCTTTATTTATGAAGACACTCCTGATCAGGCAAAATCAACAGATGATGTCAAAAAAGATATGGAGTTGGCCCACCCAATGGATCGGCTTGTTTGCGGAGATGTAGGTTTTGGTAAAACGGAAGTTGCCATTCGGGCAGCATTTAAGGCGGTGACGGATAATAAACAAGTGGCTGTTTTGGTGCCAACTACGATTTTGGCTTTTCAACATTTCAGAACTTTTAAAGGTCGATTGAAAAATTTTCCGGTAGCAATCGATTATCTCAATCGTTTCAGAACTACAAAAGAATCCAAAGAGATCTTTGAAAAAATTAAAGATGGCTCTATCAATATTATTATCGGTACACACCGACTTGTGAATAAAGCCATAGATTTTAAAAATCTGGGATTGCTTATCATCGATGAAGAACAAAAATTTGGTGTCAAAATTAAAGACCGGTTAAAAGAGCTTCGGGTAAATGTAGATGTACTTACCCTCACCGCTACTCCTATACCTCGAACGCTTCACTTTTCATTAATGGGTGCTCGCGATCTTTCGGTTATTTCTACCCCACCGCCAAATCGACAACCGGTCACCACAGAAATTCACACTTTTAATAAAGAAGTAATTCGAGATGCCATTGTTTTCGAAATTAAAAGAGGGGGACAAGTATTTTTTGTTCACAATCGTGTAAAAGATATTGATGAAATCGCCAACATAATAATGAAGCTTGTTCCGGATGTTCGTATTGGTGTAGCCCATGGTCAGATGGAAGGACATCGATTGGAAAAAGTAATGCTCCGGTTTATTGAAGGCGAATATGATATTCTGGTTTCCACCAATATTATTGAATCAGGATTAGACATCCCAAATGCCAATACCATAATTATCAATCAAGCGCATTTTTTCGGTCTATCAGATTTGCATCAAATGCGAGGACGGGTAGGTCGGTCTAATAAAAAGGCATTTTGTTATTTGTTAGCACCCCCTTCAATAAGCCTTTCTTCAGAAGCAATCAAGCGGTTAAAAACATTGGAAGAATTTTCAGATCTGGGAGATGGTTTTAAAGTGGCCATGCGCGACCTGGATATTCGAGGTGCGGGAAACTTATTAGGTGCCGAACAAAGTGGTTTTATCAATGATCTTGGTTTTGATGCCTATCATAAAATATTAGACGAAGCGGTAAAAGAGCTAAAAGAGACCGAATTCAAGGATTTATTCAAAAACGAACTGGCGATAGATGCAAAAAAGTTTGTCGTTGATTGTAATATTGAGACGGATTTTGAAGTAATTATTCCTGATTCTTATGTTAGTAACATTAGTGAGCGGCTTCAACTTTACAATCAATTAGACAACATAGAAAGCGAATCAAAACTGGAAGAATTCATTAGAAACACAGAAGATCGATTTGGAAAACTAGTACAACCGGTAAAGGATTTAATTGAAATTGTTAAAATAAGATGGATAGCTGAAAAACTTGGTTTTGAGAAAGTTATCATTAAAAATGAAACCATAAAGGGATATTTTATCTCTTCAGAAAATAAAAGTTTTTTTCAATCAGAAGTTTTTGGAACAATTCTGAGTTATATTCAACGGAATTCTAAAAATTGTAAATTGAAAGAAACCAAAACAAGATTAATCTTTATTCAAAACGAAATTACTTCCATCAATAAGGCAGTTGAAGTATTCCAAGAAATAAGTGGAAATAATTAATTATGTATGCAATAATTTGTCAACTTTTTAATTTTATTGTTAACATATATCCTCTAATATTAGGATCTGAATAAATTATTGTACGTATTATTTAACTTTTTATTTATTTTTTAGGATTAATTTGAGATATTTAAGGTTTATCTTAGATTGAATAATTGTATGGAATAAATAAATGTGTTTATCAATTAATATACAGGTTATGAAAAATTTTGTGAATTATGCATTGTTCCTTCCAGCTATAGCCTTTGTGTTTATGCAGGGTTGTAAATCTGGAAGCCATCCCACTGCTTCCAATCCCGGTCCGATAAGTACGGCTACCGGTATGGAGTACAACTCAGACGAAGGATTTCAGGTAATGGATTTTAGAGGCCAGCCCGATGGACCCAACTTGGTGTTCATTGAAGGTGGTCGGTCTATTCTTGGTTCTTTTGAAGAAGACATTTACAACACAAGAGATAATGTGGAAAGAACAGTAACTGTTGCTTCATTTTACATGGATGAAACAGAAGTTGCTAACATCCACTGGTTGGAATACTTATACTATATCCAGCTAGATTCATCAAGGGTATTTTATGAATCCGCTCTTCCTGATACTTCTGTATGGGCGAGAGACCTTGCATATAATGACCCTTATGTTGACCACTACTTAAGATATCCTGGTTTTAGATATTTTCCGGTAGTAGGTGTAAGCTGGAAACAAGCGGTTGACTATTGCGGATGGAGAACAGCATTTGTAAATGCCCGGTTAGCAGACCAGGCAGGTATTGAATTACCAGCAGAAAGTTCCGGAGGAAGAATTCCATTGGAATCTGGAGTGGTACTTCCTGACTATCGGCTACCTAGTGAAGCAGAATGGGAATATGCTGCACAGGCATTAATCGGAACACAATGGTTAGATGAAAACCAAACACACAGTAGAATATATCCATGGGATGGTCACTCATTAAGAAATCCTTATGGAAAACAAATGGGTATGTTCATGGCCAACTTCAAAAGAGGTCGTGGTGACTACGCTGGTATCGCTGGTAAATTAAATGATGGTGCCATGATCACCACCTATATTTATGATTACCCTCCAAATGAATTTGGACTTTATAACATGTCAGGTAATGTTAACGAATGGGTGTTTGATGTTTACAGACCTCTTTCATTCCAGGATATGGAAGACATGAACCCAGTTAGAAGAAATAAAGATGACCTTAGAAGTAGAGTTGAAGCTCCGGATTACGATCCAAATATCGATGACCCGGCAACTGGTTATGACTTTACAAACTTCAACTCTTTAATTTCTGATAGAGCAAGAGTGTTCAAAGGCGGAAGCTGGAGAGATATTGCCTATTGGTTATCGCCAGGAACCAGAAGATATTTAGATCAAGATTCAGCTACTTCATTC
>JBNLGO010000105.1:0-13298 GCA_050306095.1 Cyclobacteriaceae bacterium | reverse complement strand
AGTCGATAGAAACCTTCAATTTCAAAAAACTCTCTTTCATGAGAGTAGTATCCGGATAGTATGGTTCGGTTTTTAAGTTTACCAAAGTCTTTTTCCAGGAAAATGCCAGATTGCCAGGTTCGGTAAGTCAGCTTTTCTTTTCCATCAAAAGCAACAAAAAGTCGTAGAGGTAATTCGAAAGTACCAAAATCTGTTTGCTGGCTTGCCGGGATCACTTCATAGTTATTGGTAGCAAAAGAAACAAGCAAGCCAAGCTCAGTAGTTCCATTGATTTTATAATTCAACACACCCTGTATATCAGAAAAATTTGGAAGATACTGTCCATTTACCTCCAGAGTATTAAGTAGATATCTTGAGTTTTTATGACGAAATCCCACCATATAGCTCAATTTATTCTTAACAATCCCTTCCAAGTGAGCCGATCCTCCTAAAAGGCTTAATTCTGCACTTCCGCCAAACTTTTTTGGTTTTTTATATTGAATATCCAATACGGAAGAAATCTTATCTCCATATTTACTACTCCATCCACCGGCATAAAAGCCAATATTTTGTACCAGATCCGGATTAACAAAACTCAGTCCTTCCTGCTGTCCGGAACGAACAAGGGTAGGGCGATAAATGGGCATGTCATTTACAAACACCAGGTTTTCGTCAAAATTACCACCCCGCACATTGTAGGAGGAAGATAATTCACTAACAGAAACAACACCCGGCAAAGTAAATAAGACACTGTTGAAATCTGAAAAGGGAGATACTACCTGCTTAGAATTGACTGGATTGATGGTGTATACTCCTGCTATTTTTCGGTCTTCCCGTAACTGATTGCTCTTAATTTCAACCTGATCAAGTAGAATATCCTTACTACTCAGGATAAAATTCAATTCGATTTTATTCTTCCCATTTGCTTTAATGAGAATTGTGTCATTGACATAACTCACATGACTGACCACTATTTTTACAGGAAAATTTGATAGGTTAAAAGTAAAGAAATAGGCCCCATTTACATCAGTGCTCGCGCCGGCATTTGATGATAGTTCTTTGATATTGACGCTTTGAATGGGCTTTCCTAATGAGTCAGTTACTGTTCCAAATATTTCAATATTCTGGGCAAATATTCCGGAAGAAATACAGAAAAGAATTAGCAGGAAGCTATAGCGCATGTTGCACAGCAATATCATTGAGGGTTTTAATGGTATCAATAGGGTTTTTAGATCTAAAAATAAAACTGCCTACCACAAAAGCATCTACACCACTTTCAACTAAGTTACCAATATTTTCCGTATTAACGCCACCATCAACCTCAATCAGAATATCCAGGTTGTTATCAGAAATGTATTGTTTTAATTGTTGGACACGCTCATATGTGACGGGCATAAATTTCTGTCCTCCAAATCCTGGATTAATGCACATCACCAATACCATATCCGTGACATCCAAAAAAGGGTAGAGGTCTTCAATGGGCGTCTCCGGGTTGATGGAGATACCTCTTCTACAACCTAGCTCACCTATTTTTATCAAAGTAGATCTTAAATCGTGATCTGCCTCAATGTGAACGGTGATACCATCCGAACCGGCATTTTTAAATGCATCGATGTATTTATCCGGATTTTGGATCATTAAATGGGTGTCCAAAAACTTTGGCGTGAGACTTCTAACCGTTTCAACAATAGGAACCCCAAATGAAATGTTTGGCACAAACTGCCCATCCATTACGTCCAGATGGATCCATTCGGCATCACTTTTTGTGAGCATGTTTATTTCATCTGCAAGGTGACCGTAGTCAGCATTCAATATAGATGGGGCAATTATGGGCATTAGAGTACGACTAATTTTACGATTTTACTTTTGTTATTGGCATTAAATTCTGCAAGATAATATCCTTGGTGGAGATCAGAAACGTCAATTTCTAAAATTTCATTTCGGCTAAATACCTGCATTTCCATAGACTTGATAAAAGCACCTTTAAAATCAATGAAATTTATATTTACTTTTCCGATTTCAAGAAAACCATTGGAATCAACAAAAACTTTTTTAGTACCATCTACTGGGTTTGGATAAACCACAAATGTTTCCTCTGTATTTTCTTCTACATCAGATGCTTTGTTAAAGGCTTCCATAAAGTTAGGAATACCATATCCGATTAGTGTATCTGGAGAAGCACTATTTGATGCTGTAGCTTTTAAAATTTCAATAACTTCCTGACCTGTAAGATCCGGGAAAGCTTGCCAAAATCCCGCCACCAATCCGCTTATCTGGGGAGCAGAAAAGGATGTGCCATCTACCTTGGCTATATTTTCGCCGGTAACTGCCACTGCATCATTGCCAAGGGCACATAGATCGGGTTTGATTCTACCATCTGCTGTAGGGCCATAAGAGCTGAATGCTGACCGCTGCAAATCCAAATTAACAGAGCCTATTGTTAGAATAGAATCTGCATCACCGGGAGTATTGATATATTTCCAACGCTTGTTTCCATCATTTCCGGCAGAAGTCACCACTACCATTCCTTTACTTGCAGCCAGCTTAGCGGCTTGTGTAATTATCGCCGTTTTACCATCCAAGTCTTCATAAGTGTAGTTCATACCAGGATGATCAAATTCTGTATAAGCTAATGATGAGCTGATCACATCCACACCCAAGCTATCTGCCAGCTCTGCTGCTGCCAACCAATAATATTCTTCAACCCGATATTCACTGACGACATTCTCAGTTACACATAGTACAAAATCAGCATTATAGGCAGATCCCTTATATACATCTTCTTTATAAGCAGCAAATGTTGAAAAAGATCTGCTGCCATGAATATCATATTGAAATACATTGTCAGATTTGCCTATAAAATCACGTGAAAAAATAATCCTGTTATTATCAAATACATGTTGATAAAAAGAGGATTGATCTACATGAGCAAAACCAGAATCAAAAATTGCAATTAACATACCTTCACCGGTAAATCCTTTTTGATGCATTTCAGGAATTCCAATAATCCTGTTTTGAATTTTGTTTGATAAACCGGTATAATTCGAGCCAGCTCCTTTTTCTCCAGAAGGAATATCTGTACCAATGGCAATTTGTTCAACTGATTGTACAAAAGGTTCTCCAAGTAATTGCAAACTCTCATTCATATCAGCTGTCACAATTACTGCATTAAACCACTTAGAGCTATGTAATATGGAAATGTTATGGTTGTTTTTAAGAGTTTCCAAATAAGCTGGATCTACAGGTAAGTCTTCTTCTGTGACGGGGATTGAATATTTTACTTTTCTAGCGATTGAGCGAGGACTTAAAAATTGTTCCGGCTGGTCGATGCTATAAGGAGTATTATTTTTATCCTTAAGTAAGACCAAATAAATGTTTTCCTGGGCTAAAAGAGTACCACTAATGAAAAACACTAATAAAAATACGATGCTATTCCTCCCCATATTCAATAATCCATTGTTTGTACTCTAATCCCGTTTCTATAATATCCTGTCCTACGCATTCTACATCGGCGCAAAAATTTAATAACGTAGTTTCTTTATAAATTAGTCCAATTTCTTTTGCGAAAATTTCCTTTTTGATATTCCTGAATAATATATTATCAGTTACTGAATCCTGTATAACAGTTACCGTTTTAGGAAAACTAGCAGAATCATTTATGGTGAATGGTTTATTCACATTTCGCAATTCAAAATCATCTTCTTCATTGTCGTTTAGAGAATTCGCATCCCATTCTTTCTTTTCCTGTACAGGAAATGAGAGTTTGATGATTGGAACGTTATGCTCCACCTGTGTGGCGGTATATACATTTTTTCTGGCTACCCATACGGAGTCCATTTTCCAATCATCATTTTCTGAATTTCGCTTTAACCGCTCGATTCTATAGGATGTATTTCCGGAAAGATCCTCAAATGCTTCCGAATTTCTTTCCATTAATTGATATTCAATAGTATCTGGTGTTTCATTGAAAAAATATTCAATAGCTGAAACCTGATAAACGCGATATTTACCTTCTTCCAGAGGAAAATATTCTAATCCCAGTCGGGATGGGTCAATCGTCTCAGCAGACTGACATCCTATTAAAATGAATAATAAAAAATAACTAAACTGTCGCATGCTGTCTAAAACTCGCGTGAATCCACCCACCACCAATCACATCATTGCCTTCATAAAAGACTGCTGCTTGTCCTGGCGCTATAGCTGATACCCCTTTTCCAAAAAATACTTTCATCGTATCACCTGCTTGTTCTATTATCGCAGGCGTACCAGCATCATTATATCTCACTTTGGTCACTGTATCCATCCTGTCGCTCTCAATATTTTGATATTTTCCCATGATGAGCTGCTTTACGTACATTCCATCCCTGGCTAGTTCGTCAAATGTACCTAAAACTACCTGATTTTTATCCTTAATAATTTCGGTAACATACACAGGAAATCCAAGTGCGATTCCTAAGCCTTTTCGCTGACCTACGGTATAAAAAGGATACCCTTCATGCATACCTACTACCGTGCCATCTTCGAGGATAAATTCCCCACCTTTTACTTGTTCTTCTAATCCCGGTACTCTACGCTTTAAAAAACCGCGATAATCATTGTCAGGAACAAAGCATATTTCATATGACTCAGATTTATTAACCAAATCAAAAAATCCCCTCTCGATAGCCATTTCGCGGATCTCTTTTTTAGTTAAATTTCCTAATGGCAAGATGGTTCTGCTTAAACTTTGCTGAGAAACTCCCCAAAGCGCATAGGATTGATCTTTTGTAATATCAACGCCTTTAGATATGACGTATCGTCCTTTTTCTTCCCGTACATTAGCATAATGTCCGGTAGCAATATAATCACAACCTAATTTGTCGGCACGTCGAAGTAGAGCATCCCATTTGATATGTGTATTGCACAAAACACACGGATTAGGAGTCCTGCCGGCAATGTATTCATTAGTGAAATGATCAATTACATAATCACCAAACTCTTCTCTTATGTCTAATATATAATGGGGGAAACCGAGATTAACGGAGATGTTTCTGGCATCATTGATAGAATCTAAACTACAACATCCCGTTTCTTTTTTTGAGGAACCTGAAGAAACATAATCCCAGGTTTTCATGGTCATTCCGATGACCTCATATCCTTGTTCGTGAAGTAAAACTGCGGCTAGCGAGCTATCAATCCCACCACTCATCGCCACTAACACCCTTCCTTTTTTGCTCATGTATATGTTTTTTCATCAGGTTAAAAGCCTGACTTTTACAACGATTAAATTTCAAATAGTCCACAAAAGTACGGCAAATCATTTCAATATAAAAGTCGCGGTGAATATGTTCTTTGACAAAGTGATATTGTTCAGCATATTGGGGGCTATTTGTCCGTTGAAAAGCCCAAAGTGAAGTCTTACAACTTTTTAAAATTGAAAAAATCATATTACATTATAGATCAATTACTTTGATTCATTGATTGTATGGAATGATCAAAGAAGAAATTGAACCGGCACAAATAGCTACAACAGGAATTTATGGAAAACTCAGGTCATCATTATATTGCCATTTTTGGAGGATCCGTATCTGGATCGGAGGCTGCTCACCAACTAGCCAATCGGGGATTTAGGGTAGCTGTATTTGATCAAAGCTATCTGCCTTATGGAAAAATAGAGGATGGTTTACCTAAGTGGCATGCAAAACTTCGTGACAAAGAAGAAGGCTTAATAGATGACAAACTCGACCATCCTAACATTACTTTTGTTCCGGGTATCAGGCTAGGAAAAGACATATCGTTTCTTGATGTTGCCAATAACTGGGGATTTTCTGCTGTTTTATTAGCTACTGGTGCCTGGAGAGATCGATCATTACCCATTGATGGAATAGATGCATATGTAGATAAGGGCTTAGTGTACCAAAATCCATTTGTGTATTGGTTTAACCATTATCATGAACCTGGTTATAATGGGCCACATTTTGATGTGCATGATGGTACGATAGTCGTTGGAGGTGGGTTGGCATCTTTAGATGTGGTAAAAATCATCATGATTGAGACAGTACAACGGGCGCTTAAAACTAAGGGAATTGAGACTGATATGTTTACACTTGAGCGGAGCATTGCTAAAGTTTTAGAGGAACATCAATTAACTATGGCAGACCTGGGATTAAAAGGCTGTACTTTGTACTATAGAAGAGAGGCCAAAGATATGCCGTTATCGACCTTCCCAAGAGATTCTGCAGAGCATATCGCCAAAGCCGAAACTGTCAATCAAAAAATACTAGATAATTTTGTTCATAAATACCTTTTCAACTTTATGCCTTTGTCAGTTCCATATGATAAGTTGGTTGATGATGGAGTTTTAAATGGATTAATATTTCAGAAAACATCCATAGAAAATGGGAGAGTAGTGCCATTAGAAGGTCAATTTACTGAACAAAAAACTGAAATGGTCATTTCATCTATCGGCTCAGTACCTGAAAGCATTGATGGTATTCCTGTGGATGGCAATCTATTTAAGCTTGCTAATGAACAGAGTTGCAGGATTGATGGCTTTGATAATGTTTTTGCATTAGGCAATGCCGTAACGGGAAGGGGAAATATCAAAGAATCCCTGGAACATGGAAAATATGTTACACTCGACGTTATGGATCATCACTTTAATTGGATGGAAGATGATTTTCAAAAATGGCTTAGGGGTGTTGAAGGAGGGGTGGACCACCAAATCAGTGAGATAACCAGTAGTATTCAAAGACAACGATTTCTTTCAGAAGAAACACTAAACAATATAAAAACCAACATAGCTAACCTTCATAAACTATCTGGATACAAGGGTAATTACAGGCAATGGATTGAAGAAAAAAGACCGGTTCGTTTAGAGAGTCTGTTAGCTGAAAAGTGATTTTATGTCAACATTCCTTAAGGCAGAATGGAGAAAGTTAGCTATAGTCAATTATGTAGTTGACCCTGAATTACTTTTGCCTTATGTTCCATATAAAACTGAGCTGGATATTTACAATGGAAACTGCTATTTAAGTTTAGTAGGCTTTAGATTTTTAAATACTAAAGTGTTGGGTTTTAAAATACCCTTTCATGTGAATTTTGAGGAAGTAAATCTTAGGTTTTATGTCAAATACACAGATCCAACTGGTGAAACAAAAAGAGGGGTAGTATTTATCAAAGAAGTTGTACCCAAGAAAGCCATCACTTATATAGCTAACAAATTTTATAATGAGAATTATGAAACCATGTTGATGAAACATGAGTGGAGCGAAACAAATGACCAGTTGAAAGTAGCCTATTTCTGGGGTAGGTTTCGATGGAATTCGATATGGTTAGAATCATCGCATCATTCGTATCAAGCAGAAAGTGGAGATGAAGCTGAATTTATTACAGAACATTATTGGGGATATGCAAAAGCGAATGAAAAAAAAACACTTGAATACGAAGTAGTTCATCCGTCCTGGGAATTATATCCCGTTAATAAATGCTATGTTGATGTAAGCTTTGATAGGATTTATGGAAACCAATTTGGTTTTTTAAGAAAGGAAAAAATTCACTCTTCCTATTTAGCTGAAGGCTCAGAAATTAAGGTTTTGTCAGCTAGATCTATTAAATAATTGGTTCATAGAATCTTAGATTTCAATTTGATTTTCTATTTTCGCGCCAATTATGAAAGACGCGTTTCGTACAAATGATTATTTCTATGATCTTCCGGAAGATCGTATTGCAAAATTCCCATTAGAAAACAGATCGGATTCAAAACTCCTAGTGTATAAAAAGGAAAAAATTCAATCTGACAGTTTTGAAAACATTATTGATCACCTTTCTTCAAATTCATTTTTACTTTTTAATGATACCAAAGTAATAGAAGCGCGGCTACATTTTTTTAAAGACACAGGTGCAAGAATTGAAATTTTTTTATTGAATCCGGAGGCTCCGAATAAAGAGATAGCAGTAGCCATGGCAGCGAAACAGCAATGCAGTTGGATTTGTACTATTGGTAATAAAAAGAAGTGGAAAAATAATTCTATCCTGGAATTACCTTTATCAGTAGATGGCGCTCAAATAGTTTTAAAAGCCCGACTAATTAGGAATGATGAAAATGAAGTGTTATTTACTTGGGGAACCGATCATTCATTTGCTGATATCCTTCATTATGCAGGTAAAATCCCTATCCCACCTTATTTGCATCGTGAAAAGCAACTTATAGATGAGGAGAGATATCAAACCGTCTATTCGAACCACAAAGGCGCTGTTGCTGCACCTACAGCCGGATTACATTTCACAGATCAATTGATTGATAATCTAAAAGTTAATAATGTTAAGACGGGATATGCCACTCTCCATGTAAGTGCTAGCACATTTAAACCTATCCAGGAAGAAGATTTCAGACATCACGACATGCATGAAGAACAGATTGTGATGACGGTTGAAACGTTAAAAGAGTTAATCCATCATGACAATATAATTTGTGTGGGCACTACATCCTTAAGGATTTTAGAAAGTGTTTATTGGATGGGTGTACAATTACTTTTAAATGAAAATAACCCATTTTATGTTGATAAATCGTATCCTTATAAAATTCAGGATATTGATTTACCTAATGCAAAGATTGCTTTAAAAGCTATAGTAAACCATTTAGAAGAGCAAGGAGTTGATCATATATATGGTCAGACCCAAATTTTTATCTACCCAGGTTATTCATTTAAACTTTGTAAAGGGCTTATCACTAATTTTCATATGCCAAAATCCACTTTATTATTACTAATTTCTGCTTTAATAGGTGATAAGTGGAAAGAAGTATACGACTTTGCTCTTGCAAATAATTATCGATTTCTCAGTTATGGGGACTCTTCATTGTTAATTCCTTAAATTCATTGAATATTACAATATATTATTACGATATATTAAATTATTAAAAAATAAATTGTATTATTAGTATATTTATTATAAATTATATTATATTTGTATCGATAGATAAAACATTGGGAATTATGAGAAGCATTTTTTTAATTGGGATAATTATAATGGTAAGTTCCTGTTCGTTTCATTCAAGACAATCACAAGTGGAGGCAAGCAAAAAGGAAAAAGCAAAAGAAGAAAAATTAGCTGAACAGAAGGCAAAAGAGTCGCAAGACATTGCCGTACTAAAAGAACTTACACCACTTGAGCGAGTTTTAGCCAAAAAAATTAGTTCAAAGACCTTTGAACAGGACATGCAGATAATAGAAAATTCAGAAATATACGATCAAATAACCTGTAGTTCATTTCGATATAGTTTTGAGCTACTTCAATCAACAGGTCAGAACAATTTAGATATGACCTATAAAAAAGCATTAGATAGAGCAAAAGAAGGATCGGATGGAGCGAAAAGAATCAACAAAACCAGCAGTTATCAATTGAATTAATTTGAATTAGTGATCATAATCATAATAATGTGTTTCTATCAGAACCCAGGTTTATACCTGGGTTTTTTTGTGTCCGCTTTAGCACATTGCTTGTCCATAATTGGTCGATTTTAGATTTTGTTTGAACTGTAACTATCTTTTTGTCAAAGCATTAGGTTTTTGGCATTTTGCTTGCCAGTTCATTGTTATTAATAGAATAAGAATGAAAAATAGAATTCGAAAATCTATCATTGTTTTAGTTATAGAGTTTACTATTTTAACTTTAATAATCATATTTGGACATAATTTTTAACAATATGGCATCAGGTAAATTAAAAAGATCAAAATCAAGTAGAATAGTTGCAGGAGTGTGTGGTGGAATAGCAGATTGGTTGGGATGGGACCCCACCTTGGTAAGAATACTTTACATTGTAATATCAATTGCTACCGCATTTTCAGGTTTTATTGCTTATCTTATTTTGTGGGTTATAATGCCTGAATAAGGATCTACAGGAACTTTTTAGCGATAAATTTCTTTATAAAGATGGATGAAATTGTATCGCAAATTTTTTAAATATTCCATACTATACATTGTAGGATTTGTAGTTTCAATATCCGCTTACATTATTTATGCTAATCATTATATCAATCCTCGATTGAGTAAAGAAATTGATAAAATGATTTTCGCAAAATACACCTTTACTGGTACTGATAGCTTGCAAGTAAACCTTCATACAACCTATGATGGAAAAGTCAGATTAATCGATTTTTGGACACTAAATTGTTCCTTTTGTACCGATGATCTGGAGAAATTCTATTCCCTTGATTTACAACAAAATCAAAATTTTTTAATTCTTGCGATCAACAGGGACGAATTAGAGCGATGGAATTCATATTTAACTGAGAATAACTTAATTAATAAGAACCCACAGATTGTTCATTTTAATTTAAGTGATAAAAGTATTCTTAGTAAGCTTGAGATAGAGTTTTATCCCACTTATTTCATGTTGGATGAAGAGGGAGTGATTCGTTCCAGGTGTTCCTACAATTTTGTGACAAGTAAAATAAAACGTGTTTTGACAAATGAAACTTATTTCAAGGATTACCTCTATGATGTTTATAAGTATTTTCCTTGTGGCGGATTAGGCAAACCCACCTTGGTTTATTCCCTGATCATTTATCCCATATTACTTATGGCATATTATTTTTTAATTATAAAAAGAAATATCAAGCCTAGTTAATCAATTTCCAATTTTCAATTCTTCAATTACCAGTCATTTATTTAATACAATATAATTTTATTAACTATCTCTTTTTATGAATATTTGCGACTAAATGGAATAATCAATATTTCATTTTATTTACTTATTCAACAATGCTTAACTATTAATTTGAAATGAAAATATTTGATAAATCTAATCCCGTTGATTACCAGCCGGAGGACGCAAGATATGATTCGATGTTATTTAGAAGGAGTGGGAAAAGTGGGGTGTTGTTACCGGCGCTTTCACTTGGCTTATGGCATAATTTCGGATTTGTAGATAGCCTTGAAAATGGTCGTAAAATTATTCGCAAGGCATTTGACTTAGGGATTACACATTTTGATTTGGCAAATAACTATGGCCCTCCATTTGGTTCAGCAGAAGAAAATTTTGGAATAATTCTAAAAAAAGATTTCATGCCATATAGGGATGAACTATTTATTTCAAGTAAAGCTGGATATGATATGTGGCCAGGTCCGTATGGAAACTTTGGATCAAGAAAATATCTGATTGCCAGTTTGGATCAAAGTCTTAAGCGAATGGGATTGGATTATGTTGATTTGTTTTACCATCACCGACCGGACCCAGATACTCCTTTGGAAGAAACAATGGGGGCATTAGATCAAATAGTTCGCTCTGGAAAGGCACTTTATATAGGAATTTCAAATTATCCTGCAGATGAAGCAAAAAAGGCTTTCTCTATTTTAAAGGAATTAGGTACACCATGTCTTATTCATCAAGCCAGATATTCTATGTTTGATCGATGGGTAGAAGATGGATTATTGGAAACCTTGGATGACTCAGGTGTTGGATTAATCGCATTTTCACCACTTGCCCAAGGCATGCTGACAAATAAATATATTAAGGGGATACCTGAAGATTCCAGAGCGGCAAAAGAAATGACCTATTTGGATAAGCAGGCGGTAGAAGAAAAACTACCACAGATTAAGGCTTTATATCAAATTGCAAAAAATCGTGGACAAAAGTTGTCTCAAATGGCTTTGTCTTGGTTGCTAAAGGATGAAAGAGTAACATCTGTATTAATTGGAGCAAGTTCTACCACTCAGTTGGAGGAAAATGTGGAGGCAACGGATAAAATTTCATTTACTGAAGATGAACGAAATACAATTGAGGAAATTTTAAAGGGATAAAAATGGTTTATAGAGAGAGGTTTACCTGGAATAAAACTTAAACGATTCAATTATGAAAACCATTTTTTTGACCGCCTTGATCTTAGTATTTGTACAAAATGCATTTTCTCAAAATTTTAAGCCTTTTAAAGTCGATTTAGGTCTTAGTTTAAATCTTCCAGTTAACGAAGAAGCTTCTTCGGGCGGGGGTTTTTATATAGAGCCGCGATATGGGGTTGATGATAATTTTACTATAGGGATTCATATGCAATGGGATTATTTATCTTCAAACTCTGTTACTGTTGACAATACATCGATAAATGTAAACTCAGTTTCTATTCAATCTTACCAGCTTGTTTCTGATTATTATTTCAATATTGAAAAAGTACGACCATTTGTTGGGGTGGGAGTAGGTATGTATCGAAAAAAAGTAAGTGGTGTTGAGATAAATAGCGCAATAATTCAAGTGGGAGATATTGATGGAACAACCACAGCATTTGGAGTTTCTCCTCGCTTAGGTATAAATATAGGTCATGGTAGAATTTATACCTCCTATAATATAACGGGAAATGAAATCACCAATTATTTTAATCTAACTGTAGGATTTGAAATAGGAGGCGGCCGCTATTAAATAATAAAATTTTATTGATCTTTGGTACTTCCATAATAATAAGGAAGAGGGATAAATGCGTTTAATGAATTTTTAATAAATATGTTAATAAATACAGAATCAGCACTGAAGTTATTTTTAGTATTGGGGTTTTTAGCTGTCTCATTAAAGGCATTACCTCAAAATACTAATCTAAAATTTCATGAATGTAGCAAAGAAGCAGGAATTGACTTTAAATATACTTTTGGAGATAATACCTATGAAAATATCCTGGAAAGTAGTGGCTCAGGAATCACAGTTTTGGATTACAATAACGATGGCTGGATGGATATTTACTTTCTAAATGGCACCTATTTAGAAGGTATCAGCGATCCTGAAGGAAGACCAAATAAAGATGCTACCAATAAACTTTATAAAAATAATGGTGATGGGACATTTACAGATGTCACCGATCAATCCGGCTTAGCAAATAAAAACTGGAGCATGGCAGCTGGTACTGTTGATTATGACAATGACGGCGATACAGATATTTTTTTGTTGAATTATGGCCACAATATTTTCTATATAAATAATGGAGATGGAACATTTACAGACATAACTGAAAAGCTGGGATTAAAAGGCCCGGAAAAGTTAAATGGATTTACCAAGTGGAGTGTAGGGGTTGCATTTTGGGATTATGATCAAAATGGTCGATTGGATATGATGGTAGGAAATTTCCTCGCCTTTGATCCGGATTATGTTTCACCCACAGCTCCTGAAATGATGCCTCATCCTTCGGAATATATTGGTCAGGCATCCATTTTTTACGAGCAGCAAGAAGATGGATCATTTAAAGATATTACGAAGAAAATTGGTTTCTACTATCCAAATTCAATGTGCATGGGACTAACTGTATATGATTATAATGATGATGGATTATTAGATTTATTTCAGGGTAACGATCATCAAA
>JBNLGO010000104.1:0-13339 GCA_050306095.1 Cyclobacteriaceae bacterium | reverse complement strand
GCGAGAAACCTCAAGGAAATGTTTATGATCAAGGTGCCCATCATATGTATTGTCATTGGTGAAGGAGCTTCAGGAGGAGCCATTGGAATTGGTATTGGTGATAAAGTAATGATGCTTGAAAATACCTGGTATTCGGTTATTTCTCCCGAAAACTGCTCCGCCATTTTATGGAGAAGCTGGGATTATAAAGAGCAGGCTGCAGAAGCAATGAAAGTGACTGCCGAAGATATGAAAAGCTTTAAATTGGTGGATGACATTATCAAGGAGCCTCTTGGTGGCGCGCACAAAGACTTGAAAAAGATTTCCAAAAAAATAAAGGATACCATAACAAAAACTACCAAAGAACTTCAGAAGCTACCTGTTGATGAATTAATTAATAAGCGGATAGAAAAATTCTGTCAGATGGGAATTGTGAAGGAGTAGAAGAAAGGGGAATTAGGAAAAAGGAGCAAGGGAAAAGTGTAGAGAGCAAAGAGTGGAGAGCAATATGCAAATTTTGCCCGATTATTGGAGTTTGGATAAATACCTATAAAATTATTTCTCTGCGTTAGTCAGGTTTTGCAACTGTTAACATTGCTTTGCAATCACCAAAACACCCTGATTGGTGCTTTATGAACTTTTCAACGTTATAACTTTCTACTCATAATAACTCATAACCAATTACCAGCCCACGACTTTTAATTTAATCATTGTTTCTTTTAAGGGAAGAACAGATTTTTTATTTTGGTGTAAATATACCTTATGCCAAAAGTCACCCGAAAACCAACACCACCTGCTGTCAGTCGTATTCGATCCATAAATTGGTTAAATCATTTTATCGAATTAATGGTGGTTATTTTAGGGGTGACCATTGCCTTTATGCTCAATAGCTGGAAGGAATCGAGGGACATATCTAAATCTGAAAACGAATATTTACAAAGTATTGTCAACGACCTCAATGCGGACATAGTTTTCTTGGATACTTTAAGCATATTAACTCAATCGAACCTAGCCAGTTTGGATTCCTTGCTGGATGTGATTCAATCGAATGATTTTTCAAACGATTCACTAATAAGAAGCTATCATTTTCATTTTCAGTCGCAAAGCGATTTTCTAACGCGAAATGTGACCTATCTCTCCATGTTGAATTCAGGAAAACTGGAAATTATTCAGGATTTCAAACTAAAAATGAGCATCATTCAACTGTATCAATCAGATTATGATCATTTAAACCTGATAGAGAAAAATTATAATGAATTGATGCGGAATCATGTTATCCCGTATGCAGCGGAAAATTTTGTATACAATGTTCCTATGGTTGAAAACAAGGAGTATTTTACGAGTAATAAATTTATCGGAATGGTTTATAGTATTCGCTATAGTGTGGAATATAAAATGGATTTATATAATAGGTTTCGGGATCATGCCATTCAATTAAAAAGTGATATTCAGGAATATTTGAAAGAGTAAAAAAATGAAACTCAATTTTAACTGGCAACAGCGACTTTCAGAATTGGTGGTTGTATTTTTAGGTGTATATATGGCCTTTGCATTAAATAACTGGAAGGAAAATAGAAAAGCCAAAGATCTTGAATCCAGGTATTTACGGGGCATTGTTTCAGATCTTGATAGCGATATAGATTACTTACAGGAAAAACTTGATACTTCTCGATATTTTCAACTTGCAGTTAATACATTTATCTCTCGGTTGCATACTAAAAATTTTGAGAGTGATTCAGCTACCTTAAAGCAAGTGATTGCCCTATTATCTGTAGTTGAATTTATTCCTAATAAAGCTACGTTCAATTCCTTGAGTGCTAATGGTAATTTGGCTATTATCAATGATTTTGAGTTGAATAAGAAAATTACTGACCTTTACATTGGTCAATACAATAATTTGGAAAGAATTGAACAAAATACAAATAACCAGTCCTATATGGTTAAAGTCCCCTATTTTCACGAGAAATTGAAATATGGAAAAGATGGGATTGTTAATAAGGAGGTTTTTTACGATACTAAATTTTTTAACCTTGCCCATAGTAGCCAATATTTTTGGTATGAAAAAGTTAAAATATACGAAGAGACATTGCAGAAATTAAAAGAGTTGAAAGAAGATATTATCATCTATTTAAATGAAAAAGAATGAATTTACATATCATAGAAACGGGGAATTTTAAACTGGATGGGGGCGCCATGTTTGGAGTGGTGCCCAAGACTATCTGGCAGCGTACCAATCCGGCTGATGAGAATAATTTATGTACCTGGTCGATGCGATGTTTATTGATCGAAGATGATGATCGACTTATATTGATTGATACAGGAATAGGAGATAAGCAAAGTGAGAAGTTTTTTAGTTACTACTATTTACATGGAGATGCATCTTTAAAAACCTCTTTAAAAAAAAGCGGTTTTTCAACCGATGATATCACCGATGTCTTTTTGACGCATCTGCATTTTGATCATTGCGGAGGTGCTGTGACCTGGAAGGATCGTGAAAACCAGGTACCGGAATTGGTTTTTAAAAATGCCAGATATTGGACGAACAAAAACCATTGGCAATGGGCTGTAGAGCCTAATAGTAGGGAAAAGGCTAGTTTTTTAAAGGAAAACCTGCTGCCTTTGCAGGAAAGTGGGCAGCTGAATTTTATTGAAGAAGGCAGTCCATTTGAGGCTTTTGATATCTTATATGTGGACGGACATACCGAAAAAATGATGATCCCTCACATTAAATATAAAGGGAAAATCATTGTCTATGCTGCTGATCTTCTTCCATCCGTTGGTCATATTCCGCTTCCTTACGTGATGGGCTATGATACCCGACCATTGATTACCATGGAAGAGAAAGGGGCGTTTTTGAAGGAGGCAGTTGAAAAGGATTATATTATATTTTTTGAGCATGATAGTGTAAACCAATGCTGTACCCTGGAGCAAACAATTAAAGGAGTAAGAATGAAAGAAACATTTCCATTAAAAGAAATATTGTGATGAAGTTAGGAATTTCGCTATCGGGAGGAGGCGCCAGGGGAATAGCCCATGTTGGTTTTGTCAAGGCAATTGAAGAAGCAGGAATTGAAGTTTCGATGTACACCGGAACAAGTGCGGGAGCGATCGTGAGTGCTTTTTTGTGCTATGGATTTCAGCCAGATGAAATTATGGACATTATCCGCTCGGTAAAATTATACAAGTACGTTCGTCCCGCCATAAGTAAGTCTGGCTTATTGAAAATGGAAACCACCAAAAATATCTATTCTCAATATATTAAAAACGACGATTTTTCGCACTTGAAAAAGCCATTGGTCATAGCAGCTACCAATATACGGAAAGGGGAAAATGTGTATTTCAATAGTGGATCCATTATTGATGCTGTAATGGCTTCAACGGCGGTTCCTGTAATTTTTAATCCCGTTTTGATCAATGGTGAGTATTATATTGATGGCGGTATACTTAATAACCTTCCCGTAGAGCCATTGGTTGGTCATGTAGATAAGATCGTAGGGGTTAGCTGCAATCCTATCGACCCGGATTATGAATTAGGAAGCTTTAAATCCTTGATGGAAAGAAGCCTACTGATGGCGATCAATGTAAATACCTATACTAAAAAACATCAATGTGATCTTTTCCTGGAGCCACCGGGGCTGAAAGGTTTTGGTGGATTTGAGTTTAATCGTGCAGATGAATTGTTTGAGGTAGGATATGACTATGGAAAAACCCAGGTTGACAAAATTCAGGAGCTCATAAAAAATTAATCAGGAGGAAATACAACTTAATGTTTCGCTTCGTAATTTGTGCTCGATATGATTAATCGCGCTGTACAATACATTGATATCATCGAGGCCATAGAACGACTTATTGAGCGCCTTCGGGAGTATGAAGTTAAATATGAAGAGCAGATACGGGCAGTTCATCCTCGTTATTTAAAAAGTGCTATTAACCTGGTACATTATTGGGCATTGCGACAGGAGGATATTTCAGACCTTCAAAACAATCTTAAAAAATTAGGGCTGTCACGTCTGGCTCGCGCAGAAGCACATATTTTGGCGAGTTTGCATACCACGTTGGCTATTGTTAAAAGTCTTTCAAGTCAAAAACCACTCGTAATTCACAGGGCATTAGTAAGTATCTCTAAAAGTGAGAAATATTTGAAAAGGAATACCAAGGCGCTTCTTGGCGCTAAGACAAAAGGAAGATCTGTTCGAATCATGGTGACTCAGCCGGTAATTTCCGCCAATGATCAGCAGCTTGTAGAGAATATGCTATTGGCAGGAATGAATACTGCCAGGATCAATTGCGCTCATGACAATGCCAAGGTATGGGGGAAAATTATTGCTAATGTAAAAGCAAGCTCAAGAGAGAATGGATTGGACACCAGGATTTGTATGGATTTGGGTGGACCCAAAGTACGGACCGGAAATATTCTATCAGGTCCGGGTATTAAAAAGCTTCGCCCATCAAAAGATGAATATGGCAAAATAGTAAGTCCTTTCGAATTTTATTTTGTAGAAGAAGGTGTTTATCAAGGGGGTGAACTAAACGTTGTACCAGTAAACGCAGATTTTTTCAAAAGATTAGAAGCAGGGGGTAAAATAAAGTTAATCGATGCAAGAGGTAAAAAGCGGAAAATTGATATTGTTTCTAAGGTTGATCAAGAAAAGGTTCTGGCAAAAGTAAAATCCGCCACTTATTTGAGTTATCAAACAGAACTGACATTAATAGCTGGGAAGCAGGTGTTTGGAGGAAAAGTAGGTAAGCTGACTCAAAGTGAGGGAACAATTTTATTAAATAAAAATGACGAATTTCTGGTACATAAAACCTCACTGATTGGAAGTGACGCCGTGTATGATGAAAATGGTGAGCTGATCGAGCGGGCTCGAATATCCTTCACATTGCCAGAGATTTTTGAAGATGTACGGGTAGGGGAGCGAATCCTGTTTGATGATGGAAAGATTGAAGGAATTATACAGGAAAAGAAAGATGATCATTTTATAGTGAAAATCACCAATGCTGGAATCCGAGGAAGCAAGTTAAGGGCTGATAAAGGAATAAATTTTCCTGAAAGTTCTCTGAATATTAGAGGGTTAACTGAAAAAGATAAAGGCGATTTACCTTTTGTAGCTCAACATGCTGATGTGGTGAATTTTTCATTTGTAAACCATCAGGATGATGTCAAAGACTTGCATGAAGAATTGAAAAAAATTGATGCTCCGGAAAGCCTAGGTGTTATTTTGAAAATTGAAACACAAAAAGGCTTTAATAATCTCTTTCATATTTTATTGGAAGCGATGAAAACTTATCCGATAGGGGTGATGATCGCCCGGGGTGATCTGGCTATTGAGTGCGGTTGGCAAAACATTGCACGGATCCAGGAAGAAATTATATCCCTATGCAATGCAGCACACGTTCCCGCTATCTGGGCAACCCAGGTGCTGGAAAACATGGCCAAAAAAGGACTTCCTTCCAGGGCAGAAATCACCGATGCCGCTTCGGCACAAAAAGCGGAATGTGTCATGCTAAATAAAGGACCAAATATTGTTGACGCTATTCGACTGCTGGATGTGATCTTACGAAATATGAAGGGCTTTAAAAATAAGAAAGCGAGTATGCTGCCAGCGATTAAGTAAATGGTTATGAAGCTGGAAGAGAAACACTAAATTCAGTAAACTCATCCGGAATAGAATTCAATTTTATTTGTCCCTGTAATTTATTTACTGTTTCTCGAACGATATATAACCCCAGACCTGACCCTTTGGAAGATTCATTGGCTCGATAAAACATTTCAAAGATTTTGTCTTGACTGTCTTTGTCGATTCCCAGACCATCATCTTTTACGGTAATCACATCATTAGGCCCTGATCTTTTAAATGAAATTTCGATATGAGGATTTTGATCTTTTTTAGTATGTTTAAGTGCATTGGAAATGAGGTTAGAAAATATAATCTTTAACCTCAAATAATCAGATTTTATCTTTGTCTCAGGGTTAAAATTCAATTGAATATCAGCATTTGCTAATTGGATGAAAGCTCGGTGTTCATCCAATACTTCTTTAACCAGGTCCTGAAGCGTAAATTCCTTTTTAATTATTTCGTGTCCCGCATTTCTTGAAAATTGGGTTAAGGAGTTTATTACTTCTTCTAATTTTTCTATGCTTTTTTCTATGAGTTCAAAGTGCTGGTCTAATGAGGAGTTTTTATTTTCAATTTTGGCAATATTGACCAACCCTAAAATTGATTTTAAAGGTGCGGAAAGATCATGGGAAGCACTATATACAAACCGGTCCAATTCTTCATTGGTCTTTACTAATTCGGCGGTACGATCACGCACTCTGTCGTCCAGTTCACTGTTAATTGTCTGCAGCTCTTCATGCGCAAGCTTTAACTCTTTGTTGATACGTTGGATCTGCTTACTTTGCTTTAAAATTTGTTCGTTTTGATCACTTAGCTCCAGGTTTTGTGATTTGACTTTCTTTTGATTGTCTTTCAGCTCCTTAAGCGCTTTTTCTAATTTTTTTGTCCTTTCCTGGATTTTATTTTCCAATGCCAGTTTAGACTTAAGTATTTGATTTGATTTAACTCGGTAAATGACATAAACTATAACAGCCAGTAAAAATAAAATGGCGAATTTAAAAATTCCTGTTTTGTATAACGGAGGACGAATGTTTATGACAAGGGAAGGCCCGTTTTCATTCCAGGTGCCAAATTCATTTGCTCCCTTCACCTGAAATGTATACGTCCCTGGGGTTAGATCAGAATAGGATACAAAGTTTCTATTACCGGATTTTACCCAATCATAGTCGATTCCCGAAAGTTGATAGGAAAATTGATGTCGGTTGTAATCAGAATAGTCAGCTAAAATGAATTCTATGGAAATGTAGTTTTGATCATAAGAAAGATCTATGGTGTCTGATTGAACAATGTCAGATTTAAATTCCTCAGAATATACTTCTACACTGGAGATGATCAATGGTGAAACAGCATCATGAACCTTTATACTATCAGGATGGATAATATCAATCCCATTATGGCCACCAAATATTAGACTGCCATCCTTAAAAATTCCTGAAACACCTAATTCAAAAATATTTCCCTGTAGGCCATAGTCTTTATTGAAATTGGTAAATGTATTGGCTACAGGATCAAAAATGGAAATACCATTAAATGTACTTAGCCAAACATTGTTTTGCAGATCTTCCTGGATACCCAGGATAAAGTTAACAGGCAAGCCATCTTTTGTAGTAAAATGTGAAAAGGAAGATTGAGATGGATCGAATAAATTCAACCCATTTGCTTTCGTGCCTATCCATAGTTTTCCATCTTGACTTGGCTCAATGGGACGAATCATATTTCCACTGATAGAGGTTGGTTCGTTCTTTTGTTGTTTGAAGGAAGTAACTGAGTTTTTATCTAGATTATATTGATACAACCCATCATACCTGGTAGAAAACCACAACGAGCTTTTACCATCAAAATATATTTGCATGATATCCAGGCTTTCGTTGCTGAAAAAAGGATCTTCATTTTCAAATCTTGATATCTTATTATTTTCTAAGACAAACAGGCCATTAAAGGCTCCTATCCAGATTCTACCTACATTGTCCGCTTCTAATATATTGATGGGGATTTGCGATAAAGTTTTAAAAGTTTTATTCTTTTCGTCAAAATAGTCAAGGCCATACTCTGTAGCTATAAATAATTTTCCATTGGAGTCTCGGGATATACTTTGTATTCTATTTGAACTTATCCCTGACTTATTTTTTAGATTAAACTCAAAAGACTCAAGCGTATTGGCACGAAGATCTGCTTTAAATAATCCATCAAATTTTGTCCCAACCCAGTAAATATCCTCTAATATTGGGTCTTCATAAAACGCCAAAATATGTTTTTCTTTTAAAGGTAAAAACACGTTGAAACTAGGAGGCCAGGTATTAAAAAGGTCCTTACTTTTTTTCTGCTTAAATAGTCCTTCAAATTTTGAGCATATCCAAAGTACACCCGAATTATCTCTAAAAAAATAGCGGATATGATTACTCTTTAAACCGTGTATTTCATTATTACCTGTATTTAACCTGGTGTAGTTGCCTTTTTTTAAATCTATGATAACTATCCCTTTGGTGTAGGTGCCTGTCCATAGTTGGTTTTTTTCATCAACGTAAAGGTTGTTAATTCCTTCATTTTGCAGCTCTTTTTGATCTTCAGGTGCATAGGTCCAATGTATAAACTGCTCCTGTTTCGGGTCAAATCTATCCAAACCTCGATGGGTTCCAATCCAAAGAACCCCACTTGAGTCTTTTTCAATTGATCTGATCAAATTATGAATGGGGGCATTGACTTCATTTTCGATGGAAAATGATTTTATGGATTTATTGTCAGGATTAAATTTTATTAAACCTTTGCTTGTCGCCAACCAAAAAACATCATGTTCATCTTCGAAGATGTCATAGATAGAGGTGGAGGTGGGATTTATTTGGTTGTCTTCAGAAAGTAAAAACGTTTCAAAATTATCGGTTTTATAATTGAACCTGTTTAATCCATTGTCTGTGCCTATCCATAAATTGTCGTGTGAATCGATAAAGAGTGTTGTGATTACATTGCTTGACAGGCTTCCGGGTGTGTCAGGAGATGATAAATAGGATTTGAAGTAATTGTTTTCTCTATAAAATCTGTTAAGTCCATTGTCAGTGGCTATCCACAATTGCCCATATTTGTCTTCTAATACACGGTTGACAAAATTGCTTGAAATTGATAGAGTATCTTCATTGTCTTCCTGGTACAATACGTGTCGGTTACCGTAAAATTTGCATAATCCGATCGCCTCAATCGAAATCCACATGACGCCCCTTGAGTCCTGAAATATGTCTCGGATATTTACCCCAGGTAGACCTTGGTCAAATGACAATTGCTCAAACTTGTATAGTTCCTTCTGAGCATTACAAAAGAATACAAAAAAGAAAATGAAAAATAATACCGATATCGTCTTTTTAGTTCTCAAGGTTTATTAAAATCTATTAAGAAAAGTCTTAATTCAGTAAGATTAAAATATTATGAAATTATCAGTATTTAAATTGAGCAAAATTAGGGTAAATCCAATACTCAAACCGATAATTTTTGTGTTCAAATATCACTTGTGATTTATTTTTAATTTTTATGATGTGATTATGTTTAAGTTGAAAAGGGATATTTTCATGAAATAGAGCTACAAATCAATAAATACCATTTCATAATTATTTGACTTCACATTTAAGATAAGGTGAATTCTTATTGTTTCATCTTTAGATTTACAATAACAGGAAGATGATCAGAGGGGAATTTCATATCATAAGAGTCACTTAAAACCGCATATTTTTCGACAATCCAATTTTCGTTTACAAAAATATAGTCAATTCTTTGGGTGATTGGTTTGCAAAATTCAAAGCCATTAAACGTTCCGTTAGGTCCAAATGGGGGAGCAAGAGTATGGTTAAAAGTGTCTTTAAATCGTTTGGAAAGTTCGTGAATCCCTTCAGTGTTGGGTTCCAGGTTAAGATCACCCATGAAGACAACGGGTGTTTCGGAGTTTGTCAGTTCAGCTATTTTACGAATGATCAATTTGACACTGTTAATCCTGGCAGTCTCCCCTAAATGGTCAAAGTGAGTATTAAAAACCCAAAAGTCTTTACTTGTTGATGGTTCTGTTAAATGCACATATGTACAGACTCTTTTAAAAGCAGCATCCCAACCCATGCCAGGTACTTCCGGTGTTTCTGATAACCAAAATTGACCGGAATGTTTCAAATCAAATTTTTTGGCATTGAAATAAATTGCGGAATATTCACCACCTGTTTTACCATCATCTCTTCCTGTACCGACAAAATCAAAATCAGCAAAAGCGCTATCCAAAAAATTAACTTGTTTGAGTAGCCCTTCCTGGATGCCAAATACATCTGGTGCATGATACTTAATTTGTTGAGCAAGATAATGCTTTCGTAATGCCCACTGATTTTCACCATCCTGTGGAGTGGCATATCTGATGTTGTAGGTCATCACTTTGAGGTTTTGACCAATGCTGAAAGTTGTTGATAAAAGGATGATCAATAAAATCGGAAGCATCTGTTTCCGAAATTTTTGAATCAGTGTAATGGTTGTCAGATCTTTCATTTTGCTAATTCTATTATTGAAAGTTATTAAGCATGGATTGATATTGCTGATTTTCGGGGTAATAATTTACTAATTGTTCCAGGTAAAATTTAGCCTTTGGAAGGTCTTGTTTTACATTAGCATAGAAAAATACCAAAGCATAGAGTAAACTTTCATCTTGAGGACTACGCGAAAGGCCATTCAGGAAGGTCTTCTCTGCCTGATTATTTTGCTGGATATTTTGATAGATTAGTCCCAGGTTATAGTAAATTCGTGGATAGTCAGGCATAAGCTTAATTGCCTTTTTGAATTCAGGAATAGCCTTTTCCATTTCACCTTTTTCAGACAATAACAATCCCAATGAATAATATGATTGTCCATGCTCAGGTTCTTGTTCTATGATTGTTCGGAAACATTCTTCTGCTTTATCATATTCCCCATTTTGGTAGTACAAATTAGCCAGGTTGTTTCTCGCTGGATTATTGTAATTGTCAATTTCCAAAGCTTTTTGATAGGATGCAATTGCTAGGTTTACATTGCCAATTTTCTGATAATAAATGGCTTTTTCAGCCTGACCACCAGAAAAGTCGGCTTTTACTTTTAATGAAGTCAGGTATTCAGTTTTTACAGAATTATAGGCTTCTTTTTGGGTTTCAGAAATAGAATTTTGTGGTAACCCCACCAAGGATTTAAAAGCTTTTATCCGAACAGCTCGTGTTTTATCCTGCAACAGGTTCCATAATTTGGCAATGGCATTGGGTGATAAGTCATATTCATTTAATGCATCAATGGAGGCTGCCCGGATAAGTGGATCAGTATTATTTAGCTGGTTTTCAATTGCCTTGTTAGTATTAGCATCAGCATATCTTGATAGGTATTGTAGTCCTGTCGCCCGTACAATAGAAGGATATTGTTGGTTTTTTGTTAATTCAATAAGATAAGGTGCGACTGCCGGATCACCCGTTCGGGCAAGGGATAATATATCTGTGTAATAAAGTGAATCAATCGGACCATACCATTTTTTATATGCTTCGTATGTCCATTCATTACTTTTATCAGTATGGCAATTATTACATGCATTTGGAGTATCATACTTCATGCTTAAGTCGGGCCGTGGTATGCGAAAACTATGATCTCGCCGGTAGTCATTGACCATATAAAGTTTGCCCGTCATATGGCAGTTGATACATTGAGACCCTTCCGAATCTTCCTTATGAAATGTATGCAGCTCAGCATTATAGGTTTCGGCCTGATGACATTGTAAACACAGAGCATTGCCAATTAATTTTAATTGCATGGAATGTGGATTATGACAATCCGTGCATTTCACATTATTGTGATACATTTTACTTTGTAAAAAGGAACCATAGACATACACTTCATCTTGTATCTGGCCATCACCATGATAGGCTCCTTCTTCCAGTAATTGCGGGTAATAATGGTCTAAAAATGTCCCTTCATGATTATACGCCAACGTGAGTTGTTCTCTTCTTGAATGGCATCGGGCACATTGATCTACTTGTCTTTGTGAAGGTGTATTAGAAGTCAGATATAAATTTTCCCTCTCCGGATCAAAATGGTATTGATCTTCATTTTCCTTAGCTAATTCCGCATGTTTTATACCCGGGCCATGGCAAGCTTCACAACTCACATCTATAATGGAATATTGAGTGTTGAAGGAATCCGCTTTTTCAAAGTAATTTTTCCGCAGGTTAGTAGAATGGCAATCGGCACACATGGTGTTCCAGTTCATAGCACCCCTGGACTGATGGAGCCATTCTGTAGGGACAACGTGAAAAGTAGGGTAGAGGTCAAACCATTTTTTGCCAATCGTATCCCAGGCAGTACTGAGGCATTGAAACTTGCCCTGGGGAAACTTGACAATGTATTGCTGCAGAGGAGTAGTGCCAAACGTGTAGATAACCTGATAATCATGATATTCGCCATCTGGCCCTTGCGTGTTCACCCAATATTCTTTTCCTTTTTTGAAAAATGAGGTTTTCATTCCATCCTGGTTGGTAAAAGTGGTTGAATTAAAATTTCCCTTGACAGAGGCAGAATCCGCAGGCATCATCGCCTGATCATGGTGTGAACCTTTCCAATCATTGTATTCTTGCTCATGACACTCCTTACATGTTTTTTCTCCTGTATAGACTTGATCACTAAGAATGGTCTGGTGAGATGTAGAAGCTTTTTTCGACGTGTGTGTTTTCTTTTTTGAAGGATGGCAAGCTGTGTAGTAGATTGCACCAAAAAATAGCAGCAGAGATATTAGAAGCGTTGATTTTTTACTTATTTTTTTCATTCAAATGATTAGGGAAGTGAAAATATCAAATTGGTCAATGTCATGAAAGATTAGAGGTGATAAAACTACATTTTCAATGATAGAATCAGTCAACGCTACCAGATATATTTTTTGCTCAATAATTCTAAGTAGAAAATTCAGGTTTTTAAATTATTCCCATCAATTAATGTATATTTTTGCGGCAAGATTGACAGCTTATTTATAATAAATTAATTGGAAAACAAGCTTAAACAACGAATCGCACTAAGTGCATATTTTTTTATATCGGGATTAGTTTTTTCGAGCTGGGCTGCCCGTATTCCTACCATCAAAACTTCCTTAGATATAACTGAAGCAGAGTTAGGGAGCATATTATTAACCATGCCTATCAGTTCATTTGTTGGTCTTCCTTTGTCAGGTTGGTTGGTCGCTAAATTTGACAGCAGAAAGCCATTATTGATTTCATTCATATTGCATGCCATTTGTTTATATATGATCAGCATTTCCGGATCTGTATTTTGGTTGGTCATAGCGGTTTTCTTTTTTGCATTTTTCATGCGAATTCTAAATATCAGTATGAATACCCAGTCGATTACGTTACAGAAGCAATACGATCGAAAAATCAACGGTTCTTTTCATGGGCTATGGAGTTTTGGTGGAATTTCCGGTGTTGGAATTACGACATTAATGGTAGCCTTTCATATACCAATTGATATTCATTTAATGGGTGTTTCATTATTTTCGCTGATACTGCTGTTAATTTTTTATCCAAATCTCCTTCGTAAAGACCGTGCTGAAACAGGCAACAAGCTAATGTTTGGAAAGCCTGATCCTCAAATTTTGGCATTGGGAATTATCATTCTTTTTGCAGCGATATGTGAAGGAGGAATGTTTGACTGGAGTGGGGTGTATTTTCGGGAAGTAGTGAAAGTGGAATTATTTACCACGGGCTATTTGATATTTATGACCT
>JBNLGO010000103.1:0-13664 GCA_050306095.1 Cyclobacteriaceae bacterium | reverse complement strand
CACAACCAGCTTCTACACGCGCTTCATCTATATAGGGTAATAATTCTGCCACCTTGTTATTTTTGCTAATGCTTTACACAGACAGCCCTCCGGGCTTTATCCTTTCTTTTTTTATTCTGATAGCACTTACGTACCATCCTTTTACAAACGTCGCTTCGCGACTATAATAAAGCGACATTATCAACTCTACTCTCAGGCCTATTATCTCTCGCGATAGAGCACCTCTAATAAAGTTTGGCCGACTGCCTTGAGTGTATTTTTATCAACGTTACTCATATTATCATTATGCGTATGCCAGTAATCACCAAAACTACTATTATTCAAAGGATTATATTGAATAATATCAACACATGGGATTCTTCGGTATTTATTCACATATACATGATCATCTGTTATGTATCCACCTCTGTCAAACACAAAGTGATTGCCATATCCTAATTCAGCCCCAATATTCCATATTTTCTTAACCAGATCAGGAGCAAACTGCAAAGAATATCCTTCCTGATGAAAAAACGCATCTTTAGCTCCTACCATATCGAGTAATATGCCATAATATGCCGAATACCTTTCTTTGTGCGGGTTGTTTGCCCAATATTGAGAACCTAAGCACCACCAAATCCGCATTTTCCCATCCACAATACTTGGAGCATTAGCACCTTCATATTCACCATAATCCTCTCCATCAAAAAAGATGATATCAATACCCACTTTTGGTAATTCCTGTACAGATAATTTCCGGGCAATTTCTAACAGAACGGCCACTCCGCTTGCTCCATCATTTGCCCCGTCAATAGGTGTATGAAAGTTTGCCGTATCTTTATCAGCAAAAGGGCGGGTATCCCAATGGGCAGCAAGTAATATTCTTTTTTTAGCCTGGGGTTTATAGGAAGCAATAATGTTTCTTAGTTGAAGGGTCTTGTTATCAAATGAAGATTCCGTGAAATTTTGTACAATTACTTGAGCTCCATATTCTTCCAGTTTATTGATCAGATAATCACCGCATAGTTTATGTGCGTCTGAATTTGGTACCCGCGGGCCAAAAGCCAGTTGCTTTTCGATAAACATATAGGCTGAGTCTGCCGAAAAGGAAGGTACAGTTACCGATCTTTTATTTTTTACAATGCGCTCACCTTCTACCGTTTGTGTGCTGGTATTACATGAGCTGATAATAAATAATATGGTAATTACTTTTAGTAAAAGTGTTTCAAATCTCATTATTCTTCGTATGCCCAATCAATCTTTTCTTTCATATCCTTTAATACTATGCCCTGATTTTTAAGCATAGCCCTTATATTATCCACCTTTTCATACTCCTTGTTGCTTTTCGCATCAGCGTAAAGGCCAATAATAATGTCAATCATGTTTTCCATATTCCCTGGTTTTTCTTCTAAAAGCCCAAGAACATCTTCAACAAACTCACGGTATTTTGTGATCATTTTATCAAATGTTTCCTTTCCAATCTCCGCAGGTTTAAGGTTGTTTGTAGAAATGGAATTTATCTTTTTCAGCAAATTAAATAAATGACCAATAGTTAACGCAGTATTAAAGTCATCATTCATTGCGAAGTAACAATTATCAATAATTTGATGTATTTGCTTTACTACCTTCTCATTAATCTCCGCAGGTTCATCAACATATTGTAGCCTTTTAGCAATCTTTAATCCGTTAATTAACTTTTTATATCCCTTTGCAGCAGCTTTTAGTGCTTCATTAGAAAAATCAATGGTGCTGGCATAATGTGACTGGAGCATGAAAAACCGGACAGTCATGGGGCTATAGGCCTGCTCTAATAGATCGTGAGACCCAGTGAATAATTCATGAGGGAGAAATGAATTATTGAGCGATTTGCTCATCTTTTGACCATTGACAGTCAGCATGTTTGTATGTATCCAATATTTAACCGGATCAACGCCATTTGCTCCCTTTGCCTGCGCTATTTCACATTCATGATGAGGAAATTTCAAATCCATCCCACCTCCGTGAATATCAAAAGTTTCTCCCAGGTACTTCGTACTCATCACAGAGCACTCTAAATGCCATCCAGGAAAGCCTACGCTCCAGGGAGAGTTCCACTTCATGATATGACCACCGGTGGCTTTTTTCCACAACGCAAAATCTACCGGATTTCTTTTCTCATCTTGCCCATCTAAATCTCTCGTCCCTGCTACGAGCTCTTCCAATATCCTTCCGGACAATTCCCCATAATTATTTTTTTCATTGTATTTGCTTACATCAAAATAGACGGATCCATTTGATTCGTAGGCAAATCCATTATCAATTAATTGCTGGATGGTATTGATTTGTTCAAGAAGGTGACCTGTTGCGCTAGGTTCAATGTCAGGATCAAGGATGTTAAACTGATGCATCACTGATCGAAAATCATTGGTGTATTTCTGAACCACTTCCATTGGCTCCAGGTTTTCCAGTTTTGCCTTTTTGCTTATTTTATCTTCACCTTCATCAGCGTCATCTACAAGATGGCCAACGTCTGTTATATTTCTAACATATCGCACACTGTAGCCGGCAAATTTCAGGTATCGATATATGATATCAAAGGATAAAAAAGTTCGCACATTTCCCAGGTGCACTTCGCTATATACGGTGGGCCCACAAACATACATTCCCACATGTGGCGGTGAAATCGGCTCGAAAGGCTCTTTAGTTCGTTTTAATGAATTGTAAACTTTGATATTTGACTGCATGGCGCAAATTTAGCAAAATGTGTTTTATAAAATCGAATATTATTTTTTTGTGAAGAATAATTCACGAAGACACGCGATCTGGAGTGGTTTTATAACCCAGATATACCATGCCTGGAATTTAAGGCTAGCATTGCTGCAAAAGTAGAATCAATTATAAAGGCTTGGTGATTTAGATATTATATAATTATTAAAATGGATATGTCTGGTGGTTTTGAGGCTGATATTTAGGTTAATAATCCAATTCTTAAAATGAAATATACTTTTTGTTTTGAAATATTATTTGAATAACTTTGCCGAAGATTTATTGAAACGTTCAGAGGGGACAAAAAAGTCCCCTTTTTTAATACAAATTTTTTTGGAAACACTGGAGAAAATAGTAAATGAAATTATTGAAGAAAGAGAAGATCTTTTTTTAGTAGAAGTGAAGGTTAGCGGTCATAGTGGTTCCCAAAAAGTATTGGTATTAATTGATGGAGATAATGGTGTTGGAATTGACGATTGCTCCAAAATAAGCCGGAAATTAGCGGCAATAATGGACGAGCAGGATTTGATCAAAGGTAAATATGTTCTGGAAGTTTCCTCTTCAGGTGTAGATCACCCACTGATCAATGAACGCCAGTACAAGAAAAATGTAGGTCGCAAGCTTAAAGTCAACACGGATGAAAGCGAGTATTCCGGAGAGCTGAAAGAAGTAAGTGCAGAAGGGATAGTCGTGAAAAGTGAAAAGAAAGTAAAGAATAAAGTAGAAATAAGTGAGGTAGAGATACCTTTTAAAAAGATTAACAAAGCTAAAGTTTTGGTGACATTTTAATTAATTACGATGGATAATGTAAATAATTTAATAGAATCCTTTGCAGAATTTGCCAGACAGAAGAACATTGACCGTCCTACCATGATCAGGATTTTGGAAGACGTATTCCGAACCATGATCAGAAGAAAATATAAGGTAGATGATAATTTTGATATAATTATCAACGCAGATAAAGGTGATTTAGAGATATGGAGGTTTCGTGAAATTGTTGACGACAACTCAGAGGATATATGGGATCACGATAAAATTAGCTTGACTGAAGCTAGAAAAATTGAGCCAGACTTTGAAATAGGAGAAGAAGTAGCAGAAGAAATTAAATTAGAGGACTTTGGAAGGAGAGCTGTTATGACAGCTAGGCAGACCTTAATCCAAAAGGTAAAAGACCTCGAAAAAGACAATTTATTCCATAAGTATAAAGACCTTGTTGGTGAGATAATTACCGGCGAAGTTTACCAGTTACTGAGCAAAGAGATTTTATTGATAGATGGTGAGGGTAATGAGTTAATTTTGCCTAAATCAGAGCAGATATCAAAAGATAAATTTAGAAAAGGAGATACCGTAAGAGCGATTGTTCACCGGGTAGAAATGGTGAATGGAAACCCACGAATTATCCTTTCAAGAACGTCACCTAAATTTTTAGAAAGATTATTTGAAAATGAAGTGCCTGAGGTTTTTGATGGATTGATTACCATTAAAAATGTAGTGAGAGAGCCTGGAGAAAGAGCGAAGGTAGCTGTAGAATCGTATGATGATCGTATTGATCCGGTTGGCGCTTGTGTAGGGATGAAAGGATCGCGTATTCACTCTATTGTAAGAGAATTGCAAAATGAGAACATCGATGTAATCAATTTTACTGATAACATTGAGCTTTTCATTTCAAGGGCATTAAGTCCGGCTAAAATTGTCAGCATGAACATTGACGGTGAAAACAAAAGGGTTTCAGTTTATCTAAAACCAGATCAGGTTTCACTGGCCATTGGAAAAGGCGGATACAATATTAAATTAGCCAGCCGATTGGTAGATCATGAAATAGATGTATTCAGAGATCTGGAAGGGGTAGAAATAGAGGAGGATGTGGATTTGGAAGAATTTGCAGATGAAATAGAAGACTGGGTAATTGACGAATTTAAGCGAATTGGTCTTGATTCTGCAAAAAGTATCCTGGCATTGAACCTTGAAGAGTTGGCGAGGAGAACGGATTTAGAAGAGGAGACAATCACTGAAGTAATAAAAATATTAAATCAGGAATTCGAATAGTATTTAAAGTTAAGGCATCGATATTATGGCAAAAGTTATGAGACTTAGTCAAGTTTCCAGGAAGTTTAATATTGGTAAGAATACCATATTGGACTTCTTAGATTCTAAGGGCTATGAAGTAGAAGACAATCCAAATTTTAAGATTACCGAAGAGCAAATTTCGCTACTTTCGAAAGAGTTTGCAGATTCTGCACATGACAAGGAAGAAGCGTCCGGACTACAAATTGGCTCAAAAATTTCTGGAAAAGTTGTCATCGATGCCGACAGTGAAGAGAAAGAAAAAAGCCAGGATGAAGAAGAGGAAATTCTAATAAAGAATGTAGGGACGGAAGAAGAGAAAGCCAAGGAAGAAGAGATAAAGACGGAAAAACCAAAACTTCAAGGAATAAAGGTTCTCGGAAAAATTGATTTAGAAGGTAAAAAGAAGCAGGAGGAAAAAGAAGAGCCAGAAGCGAAGCAAGAAGAGAAAAAACCAGAGCCAAAGGAAGAGCCTAAGGAAGTACAGCCTGTTGAAGATAAAGTAGAAGAAAAGGTAGAAGAGCCAAAACAAGAGGAACCTGCCAAAGAAGAAGCTCAACCGGAAAAGCCAAAAGAAGAAAAGCCAAAAGAAGAAAAGCCTGTCGAAGAGCCGAAGGAAGAAGTTCCTGCTGAGCCTCAGGCAGCTGAAGAAAAGAAGGTTGAAAAAGAGCAGGAACCTGAGCCGGAAGTAAAAGAAGAAGGTGAAGGTGAGAAGAAAAAGTCCAGTGTTATTGAAGCTAAAGCTGAGACTTTGAAAGGTTTGAAAGTAGTTGGAAAAATTGAGCTTCCTCAAAAGAAAGCTAAAAAAGAAGACAAACCTGTGGCATCTTCTGATAAAGATGCAAAAGATGCTAATAAGAAAAAAAGACCTCGAAAGCGGTTTAAAAGAGAAGTTTCCGATAACCGTCCTAGACAAGGTCAAGGACAAGGCCAGGGTGGAGGCGATGACAGATCGCAAAGAAGAAAACAAAAAGGTGGAGGTAGAGGTAAGCCTGTTAAAAAGGAGGAACTTTCTGATAAGGAAATCCAGGAACAAATTAAGGCCACTTTGGCTAAATTAAGTGGAGGAGGAAAAGGTCAGAACACTAATAGATCTAAATATCGTAGAGAAAAACGTTCTGCCATGGCAGAAGCCCATGAGGAAGAAATGCTGAAACAGGCAGAAGATTCTAAAGTGCTGAAGGTAACAGAATTTATTTCTGCCAATGACCTTGCTTCTCTTATGAATGTGAATGTGAATGATATTATTTCTTCATGTTTGAGTTTAGGAATGTTTATTTCCATAAACCAACGACTGGATGCTGAGGCAATTACTTTTATAGCAGAAGAATTTGGCTATAAAGTACAGTTCAAAAACGATGAAGATGAAATTGATGTAGTTGAGGAGGAAGATAAAGAAGAAGATTTAAAAGAGCGGGCACCAATCGTCACTATCATGGGACACGTTGACCATGGTAAAACGTCATTGCTTGATTATATCAGAAAAGCCAAAGTTACCGAAGGTGAAGCTGGAGGTATAACACAGCACATCGGAGCCTATGATGTTACGACTAATAGTGGAAAAAGAGTAGCATTTTTAGATACACCAGGTCACGAAGCCTTTACAGCGATGCGGGCCAGAGGAGCTAAATTGACAGATATTGTCGTAGTGGTAATTGCTGCGGATGATGCAGTTATGCCGCAAACTAAGGAAGCGATTAATCACGCTCAGGTGGCGGATGTGCCGATTATTATCGCCATCAATAAAATTGACAGGCCTAATGCTAATCCTGATAAAATTAAAGAGGAGTTAGCAAATATAAATATCCTCGTGGAAGACTGGGGTGGTAAATACCAGTGCCAGGAAATTTCAGCGAAATCCGGATTGGGTATCGATGATTTGTTAGAAAAAATCTTGCTCGAAGCTGAATTACTTGAGCTTACGGCCAATCCTGATAAAGCAGCTATTGGTACCGTAGTAGAAGCAGAGCTTGATAAAGGTAGGGGATATGTAGCTACTGTTCTTGTTCAAAGCGGATCTATGGAAGTCGGAGATATCATGGTGGCAGGTGCGCACTATGGTAGAGTGAAAGCCATGTTTGATCATCGTGGTAAGAAAGTTAAAAAGGCGATTCCGTCAACTCCTGTTTTAGTATTAGGGCTAGATGGTGCTCCTCAAGCGGGAGATAAGCTTAACGTTATGGAAACAGAGCGAGAGGCTAGAGAAATTGCTATTAAGAGAGGTCAAATATTGCGTGAGCAAAACTTGCGAACTAAAAAGCACATTACACTTGATGAAATTGGACGAAGATTAGCGATCGGTTCATTTAAAGAATTAAATATCATTGTAAAAGGTGATGTGGATGGATCGATAGAAGCCTTAAGTGATTCATTACTTAAACTTTCTACCAATGAGGTTCAGGTAAATATCATTCATAAAGCTGTTGGGCAGATCTCTGAGTCTGATGTGCTTTTAGCTTCTGCTTCTGATGCGATTATCGTAGGTTTCCAGGTGAGACCATCTGGTGCAGCCAGAAAAATAGCTGAAAACGAGGAGATAGAAATCAGGCTTTATTCAGTCATCTATGATGCTATCAATGAAATCAAGGACGCGATGGAAGGTCTTCTTGCACCGGAAATTGAAGAGGCAATCCTTGGTAACGTAGAAGTCCGGGAAGTTTTCAAAATTTCTAAAATTGGAACCGTTGCCGGATGTATGGTAACTGAAGGCTTTATTAAAAGACAAAACCAGATTCGATTGATCAGAGATGGTATTGTAGTATATACCGGAGAGATTGGTGCATTGAAGCGATTTAAAGATGATGTCAATGAAGTGAAAAATGGTTTTGAATGTGGTTTAAGTATTAAAAACTTTAATGACATAAAAGTTGGCGATGTTGTCGAGCCGTTTGAAGAAAGAGAAGTGAAAAGAAAATTATAATAGGAAAGGGTTCTTCGGAACCCTTTTTTAATTCCAATCTATTATTTTACCTGTCCCTGATCCATTTTTATTAATTTCCGGACTACCTGTATAGTAAATATTTCCTACATTATTAATTGTTGCTGTTAATTTTTCTGAGACATTCAGATAGACATCTTCTGTAGAGTTGGAAGTGACAGTGGTAATGTTTGAAGCCAAATCTGAAGCATTTATCTCCCCAGATCCAGATGTTAAAATTGTATGTGTTCGGGTTGTACCAGAATAAATGATTTCACCAGTTCCCAGATGATAAGTAGTGATTGAATCAGCCTGGATGTTGAGCGAATTAATTTCTGAAAGACCACTCATTGTAAAGGAGAAATTATCAGTGGTAAGAGGTGTTTCGGTAGTTATCGAACCAACACCTGACATTTCAATATTTTTAATTTCCGGAGCAGTAACATAAATATCAAGGCTGTATGCATCACCATTGAAGCATTTATCTAGTTCGATGAGTAATTTATTGTCAATGACTGAGACCTCCATTTCGTCTAAAATGACCCTCTGTCCCTTGATTATAAAGGAATACTCCGTTCCTTGCGATACATGCAGGTTTCCTACATCACCAAAGAAAATGGAATTAAAGCCGCTTAAGGTTCTTTTTTGCATTTCAATTGGGCCATCTACACGTACACAAGAGATGTCATCCATTTCACAGGAAACAATTAACGTGGTCATTAAACACGCAAATACTATATGTTTTACCGTTTTCATACAAATATTTACGTTTAGCGAAGGGTAGGTAACTTTACGGGAATTTTTTAGATGTATTATTGGAGATTTGGAATGATTAATTGCCGGAATTTGTGAAAAAACCGGAAATATATGTACCTAAAAATGCCATTATTAAGGGCATTTTTGCTCATCGGATACTTCGAATTTCCCCGTTGAAAAGTGCCACCATTCCGTTCTAATGCCATTAAAACCTGCCATTTCCATGCCTTCTCTTAAAAATATTCGATTTGCAATAATTTCGGAAGGCAAGGTTTTATTATCGAAGTGGGATTTCTTACCAAAATGATCAAATGGTGTTCCCATGTCAACGTCCTTACCGGAAAAATCCACTAAGGTAATATCTACTGCGGCGCCTCTGTTGTGATACGAACCGTTGGAAGAATAAGGATTCGCTACATATCTCGGGTCAGGTAAAATCGCCCACATCTTTTTTTGAACACTCAGAGGTCGGTAACAATCAAATAATTTGATGCGGTACCCTTTTGATATAAAATAGTTGTTAGCTTGTACTAATTTTCTCGCTACATCTAATCTCAAATAACAATTACCACAAGAATAAACTGGCTTTTTAAGGAAATTGTCAGACGTGGCATACTTTAAGTCATAAACAAAATCATTGGAGAGAGAGGTGAGATTAACAAAAGTACTGTCATTTTCATAAAGAAGATGGCTACTTGGTACCGATAAAAAAAATAATAACAGAAAGGTTTTCATTTACTCTTCATTTGTGTCAAAGCTTCCTGAGCTATTTCTGGCCATTTTTTAACATGCTTTTCGTCTATCACATACCAACCTTTCATAGGTGGTTTGTTTTTAAATGGATTAAGGAATTCAAATTCTGAAATACCGAACTTCTCTTCCAATGCAAAATTTTTTCCAAGTCGAAAAGTCATTTTTTCATTCCAAAAAAATGCAAATACTTTTCCTTTAAAGCAAATACCGGGCGAAGACATCATTTTGCCTGACGACACACCGTTTTCAGCACAAAGGTTATCCACAATACTGTTATATGCAATTTCAGCTTCTGTCATGTTGAATTTTATTTTTCATTTTAATAGAAAGGGACTGATAAACAATATCGTAAGCGTGATTGATCATTGTAATTAAATCATCAGTTTTAGCAGAATTCATAAAAACGGTATTCCAATGTTTTTTATTTTGATGCCAGCCGGGCACAACATTTTCAAATTCTTTACGCCAAATGTCTGCCTGGATTGGATCAAACTTTAAGTTTATAAAAGTAAATGGAGGGTAAATTTTATTGTCCATTTTAAATTCCTTTACAAAAGTCCAGCTAAAAGCTTTGCCACCTACTTTATACCACGCCGCTTGCGGGCCGAATGGAAAAGATTCTTCAGCACCTTTATTTGAAAGACAAATGGCTCGATAATCTTCAAAGCGGATCATGCTTCAATAGCTGAAAGTAGGAATTCATTGATTGGTCTTGCAGTCAGGTAATATTGCATAATAGTATCTAACAACTTGTCAGAAGTGATGGTTTTATTGTCAATTTCAGTGACAAAGTACAATTGTTTGAGGGTGATATGGAAATTCTTTTCGGCGACTTCTCTAAATTCGGGTGGCATACGTTTTTGGATTTCGCCTTTTATTTCTCCGAATCGTTCGAAAAATTCCTTGTCATAGATCATTTTTTCAAACTGGCCATTCGTATTTGAAAGGGCAGTTCGAATGCCAAGAAGTTGTTTTTTATCCGGTCCAAAAGTACCAACCATCATGCCGATTTTTTCAGCTGTAAACCGTATAAAAAATCCCGGAATAGATTTGTCCTTTTTCCCTTTTGAGGAAATAAATGCTGTTAAATGGAGGTTGTAAGGTGTTTTGTCCTTAGAAAAACGAATGTCTCGGTTGATACGGGAAATACAATCGTTAGCTTGAATTGAAAGTTCAGCACCCTCATCATTCATTGCCTGAATTAGGTCATGTATAAAGGATAAAAAAGGCTTTTTAACCGAATTTTCATAGCGTTTGCGATTTGCATCAAACCATTCTTTGGAGTTGTTTTCTTTTAATTCTTTAAAAAACCGGATATAATCTTCGTCAAAGTAAATCATGATTTATGGTAGGTTTGGAATTGGGCCGAAAACCGTTTATTCCCGGCCCAAATTGGATTTGATTAGGTAGTCTTTATTTCATGGAATGAAGTGCAACACGGTTTCCCTCTGTGTCCATGAATTGAGCGATAAACCCATTTTCTCCAATGGAAGTTTTTGGAACCACCACTTTACCGCCAGCATCCTCAACTCTTGAAAGCGGATCGCTCAAGTCCTCTCCACCATTTAAATACACAACAGCTCCTTTGTCCGTAGGTTCATAGCCTTCTCCTTCTACAATAGCTCCACCCACTGAGCCATCTCCGTCATGCGGTAAGAAGCCCATTTGAAGTGGCATTTCTTCTGGTGTGTCAAATTTTTGAATGGTGCCATTGAGTATTTGTCCGTAAAACTTACAAGCTCTGTCGAAATTTTTTGCTGGTATTTCAAACCAGTTGATAGCATTGCCCATGATGATTTATTTGTTATGTAAAACATTAATTTCTAATACGATAAAGGTAGTCTGGCCATCTAAAAAAATTTGTTTAAAAAATTAATAAACATAGGGTTTAAAAATTTCTAATAATTCTTATTATGATAATTATTCTATATTTATTTTAATAAAAACATAGGTTTCTATGAGGAAAAAGGAGGAGTTGTTCTGTCTGATAAAATCTTTATCTAAAAGTGAAAAACGACATTTTCGACTTTTTTCAGCCGTTAATGGAGGTAATAATAATTACCTGAAATTATTTGATGTGATTGCATCTCAACAGAATTACGACGAGCAATCCATTAAGAAGAAGTTTAAGTGTGAAACTTTTATCAATCAATTAACCACTACCAAAAACTATCTGAAAAACCTGATTTTGAAATTTCTTCGTTTGTATTATGCAGAATTGTCAAAGGAAGGGATTATTAAGGATACACTCCGAAATGCTGAGATTTTGTATCAAAAGGGTTTATATCAAATGAGTAGGTTCGAGGCGGAAAAAGCCCATAAGCTGGCACAAGAATATGAATTATTTACTAGTCAATATGAAGCGCTAGTGTGGAAAAAAAGAATTCTTCAAGCTGAAAGCCCACAGCAAATAGAGGAATTAAACAAAATATCTTCTCTTCAGAAAAAGGTAGTTGGTCAACTTTCTGAATTCACCAATATCTGGTCTATGAATGTGCAATTGAAAGAGTTAGGTGATGAAGCTCTTAAGGTAGAGCAAGATGAACCATTGCAACATAAAATGTTTAAGCGATTGTTTATGTTTCAGCAGCTCGTGCGAAAACGAAGACCAGATGACGCTGTAACGTATTTAAAAGAAACCATTCTTGAGTATGACGAAAAACCACATAGGAAAAAGGAAGATGCGGAGACCTATTTAATTTTGTTAAATAATGAATTGGCGCTCTATGTCTATCAAAAAAAATATGAACTGGCAGTTCCATTGATTCATCGGATTAAAGAATTTATTTTCCAACTGAAAAATTACAGTGCGCCAATTTTCAAAACATTATTAAGAACTCTTAATATAGAACTGGAAATTTATCGTGAATCAAAAAACCTGGATAAAGGATTGGCTTCAATTCGGGAAATTGATGTGTTGATTTCAAATTCAATGTTTCCGGTTCCTGAATCCTACCAGGTTTCCTTCTGGTTTCAGTTTGCCAATCTTTATTTTATGTCTAAAAATTATCACCAGGCTCTGAATTGGGTAAATATATTGTTAAATAAACGTGGAAAGAGTGAGCGGGAGGATTTGATTACTTATGCACATTGGATAAACCTGATGATCCATTTCGAACTAAAAAACTTTTTTGTGCTGAGGTATTTTGTGGAAAGCACGCGGAGGTATTTGAATAAGAAAAAGAAAATTAATGCGTACGAAGTGTTGGTTTTGAAACTTTTCGGTAAAATAGCAAGTGTCCCAGTTAATGAATTGAGTTCTTTTTTTAAATCTTACCAGGATAAATTCCAGTCTGAAGAATATTCTATTCCTAAGGAGGTATTAGACTATGTAGACTTTTATAGTTGGCTGGCTGAAAAAGCCGAATAATTAGTTTTTGTTGAAGAAGGAATCCACAAATTCCATTTTGTTGAACACCTGAAGGTCTTCCATTTTTTCTCCAACGCCCACGTATTTGACAGGGATTTTAAATTCATCACTAATTCCTACTACCACACCACCTTTAGCGGTGCCGTCTAGTTTGGTAATAGCTAAAGCACTTACGTCAGTAGCTTTTGTAAACTCGCGTGCCTGGATCACTGCATTTTGACCGGTGCTGCCATCAAGTACGAGGAGTACTTCATGTGGTCCGTCAGGGATTACCTTTTGAATTACTTTTTTAATTTTCGACAGCTCATTCATCAGGTTGACTTTGGTGTGCAGTCTTCCAGCTGTGTCAATAATAACAAGGTCGGCGTTTTCTTCAACACCTTTTTTAACTGCATCAAATGCTACAGAAGCAGGGTCGGTATTCATTCCATGTGAAATCACCGGAACTCCTACGCGCTCACCCCATAAAATTAATTGATCTACAGCAGCAGCTCTAAATGTATCTGCCGCACCTAGCACTACTTTGTTTCCTCGATTTTTAAACTGGTGGGCAAGTTTTCCAATGGTGGTGGTTTTTCCTACACCGTTAACTCCTACTACCAGTAAAACATATGGTTTTTTATCAGAGGGTAGAATGAAATCTTTTAGGTCTTCCGTATTGTTCTCCTCCAGCAGGCCAGCAATTTCTTCCTTTAATATTTGGTCTAATTCTGATACCCCAAGGTATTTATCTCTCGCCACACGCTCTTCTATGCGCTCAATGATTTTAATGGTGGTGTTAACTCCTACATCACTGGTAACAAGAATTTCTTCCAGCTCATCCAACACCTCTTCATCAACCTTGCTTTTCCCTACAACTGCTTTTCCAAGCTTAGAAAAGAAGTTTTGCTTGGTTTTTTCCAGGCCTTTATCGAGGGTTTCTTTATTTTTTTTATTGAAAAAATTGAGGAGCGCCATTCGAGTAGATTTTGGAAAGTGTGAATATAAAAAAAGTCCCAAAACAAGGGACTTTCAAAAATAAATATTTTTTTGCTTGCTTATTTTTTGTTCAAAGTCTCTTGAACTAGTTCTGAAGGAACC
>JBNLGO010000102.1:0-13800 GCA_050306095.1 Cyclobacteriaceae bacterium | reverse complement strand
CGGTTTGTTGGGTAAAATCCCTGAATTATCTACGTTAATATTTAATCAAAATCTAAAGAACATTCTTAATTGCTACGATCCGGGATTGTTTCTCTCAAAAGCAATTTTTTTTGACAAACCTGCCAAATCAAACTGGTATGTCACCTGGCATCAGGATACAACCATTAATGTCAAAGAGAAAATCGAAACGGTTGGTTATTCCAGTTGGACAAAAAAGGAATCGCATTTTGGCGTTTGTCCCACAGAAAAGATACTTCATAATACAATTACCATTCGAATACATTTGGATGATACGACCGCTGAAAATGGAGCTTTGCATGTATTACCCGGTTCGCATAAAAAAAGAATGGATAACCTGGAAGTCAAATTGATTACCGAAAACAGTATTGCTAGCTTTTGTGAAGTCAAAGCTGGAGGAATACATATCATGAAACCCCTCTTATTACATGCCAGTTCTAAAACATATAACAATAAAAACCGCAGAGTAATCCATTTGGAATTTAATTCTTATGAGCTGCCGAATGGATTAGAATGGGCTGAAAAGTTAATATTTTAACAGTTAAAATATTTGTCCTACCTTCTCAACTGACTTAAAATAGTTTTATCTGTTATTTTGTCATCATCGGCTAGTAAGAATGCCTTACTGAGAATGATAGATAATAAATTATCCCCTTCAAAAGGAAGAAATAAATTATCTGTATGTTTTTTCCTATCTGGCACTATACACAAATATTGATCATTTGGTTTCATTAGTATATTCCCACTTCCAATGTGTATTTTATAGGTTCTTATCTTGCCTTTAATGATCAAATAATTCTTCTCAAAGGATGCCACTTTTTTGATTTTTAATTTAGGAGTCAATCTTTCCAGGATTTGTTTACGATTTTTTGCTGACTCGCTAAGATCCTGAAAAGAAGCGCTGCTCCAATAAGTATCCAGTCGTTGATTTCCTGAATCAGTCCAATTAGGATCATTACCAATACTAGTTACACCTACAAACAGATCAACATCCCGCATAATTTCCGAAAATACCATAGGTGGTACTTCTTGCATATTTAATTGTCGCTCTCTGTCGTAAAATCGCACCTGATCTGTGAAAACATAATTGAAGACCCCCATCTCATTTGCAGATGATCCATCCCAATCCCCTTCTACCCAAAACTCTGCATGCATATCATAGTCGGGAATGGAGATTGAAGGTATGTTATGGGAATCCCATTGACCCATCAAAGTGTATCGCCAATGTCTCTGCTGACACAGAGCAACAAACTGGTGTTGGCGAAGTATATGGGCGGCAAATCGATTGGAATATGATTCTGTTGTAATTTCAGCATCTGTAACCAGGTATATTTCCCGGTAGGCCTGTTTGAAAGGTTGCTGTATCTCATTATTGAACAGAAAATTTCGCCAGGCCTCCACTTCATGAACATCGCTGTCAATAGGATGCCACAATGCTACTTTTTGTACTTTTTTAGCGTCTATACTTATTTTTTCAGTTGGGTTTACAAACTGACCTTCATGGTAAAAAGCTACCTGTTTTTTGTTTTCCAGCCAAAAAGTCCAAATGAGCTTTCTGGAAATAAATGAAACTAATGGATGATTTTGATAAAATTCCAGCCATTCTTTCCATGTCCAACTTCTCTTTTTTATAAAGTAGGATTCCAAACGATCCTTTTGCGCGCTAAGACTACTCTGAATTTCCTTTACCTTGGCTTTTGTTTCCTTGATTTTGGTTTTTTCTGAACTTGAAATGATAGATGGTATCGATTTTTGAACTTTTCCTGTGGGTGTTTTCCAAGATAAATTTACTTTATGAATGCTATCAATCTGAATGACAGCTTTGCATTCACCAACTATTATGTTGGTTTGATATTGACTGTCTAACCCAAATCCGGAAACAGACATTTCTTCCAATTGATCCATGCTTTTCCCTTCTTTTTTTGCTACCCGATTGATGGTATTTTCAATTACAGATAGCACAGATCGATACTTGATTTTCATACGGTATTTTGTCAGACGCTCAATACCTTCCTGAAATGGAAGTATGGAAAAAGCATAAATAACTGCATTCCCCAATTTTACGGAAACAGCTCCTACGCCCGGTAATTTTTTAAAGCACCACAACCCTAATTCTTCTAACTTGTTTGAAAGCACTTCAGATTGAGCAATTCCGCATGTCCAGATAGCACCTCTTACTTGCTGAATGCTTAGCTCCGAAAGAAAATCATATTGATATTGTTTAGCGCTGTGAATTTCCTTTAACATATAGATTACCAGATCAAACCAGTTGATTAATTCACCTTCCATTTCTTTTTCGTAGAGTTTGGAAGTTTGCGTTATCCACTTTTGTGTTGGAGTAGATTTGGCGCTTTGAGTCTTAAAATGATTGAAAAGAGGTGTCCAATAATTACTGTCTTCCTTTATCAATTCTTTGATTCGGCTGCCAATAGCATCATTGCCATATCTCACCGTGTTTTCCACATTTAGAATCATTTCTTTGATCCTAATGTTGATCCTATTATCATCAGCACTCAGTCCCCAAGACTTTTTTTTAATGATTGATGCTTGTAGGGTCAATTTTAATATTTCTGTGAGTCCGTATTGCTTTTTATATTTTTCAAGCAAAGATAGAAATGGTAAGTAGGGCCAATACCATGAACCAGTTTCATTTCCTTTTGACAAACCAAGAGCTATTTCTAGCAAATCTTTATCACTTGGTAATTCAATATTTCTTAACAATAGACTTAGAAGGCCTTTTCTTATTTCATTTAATTTATAGCGTCCTGCCAGTGGTTTTCCGAATGAATTATAATCATCAATGTTATTTCCTTTTAAATAAATGAGGTAGTGAATGAATACAATTTTATCCTCCAGACGCAATGATTTTAATTCTTTATAGGAAGATAGCTTTGCATAAGAAATCGTTGCGTAACTGTTTTCTACACTACGTAGCGCCTCACTTACAATAGTCTGGTATAATGGTTTGATTATTTCAAAATCATGATTCGCCGGATGCTTAATATTACGGTCTGATTTTACTATGCTTTTTTTAAAAAAATCAAAAAATCCCATGCTCTACCCTCCTACTAATGGTGTTAGTTTTAAAAAACTAATCGATGTGTTTTCGTTTACAAGTACCTCATCCTCCAGGTCCTCACATTGATTATCATCAACCAGGATAAAAAAACCATTTTTTTGAAAGGCTTCTAAAGCAATGTATATCTGTTTTTCTGCATCTACTTTCTTTCTATTTCGCATTTTAAAGCCATTCAGGGTTTGTTCTGCTTCAGAGGGTTTTACTAACCCGTTGAAATATTCCGGAAGTTTGTCATTATAGGCATTTACTTCAGCGGTAACTCTGGAGGCGATTAAGTCTTTAACTTTTAGCCTTTCCCGATCGATTTGAATTTTTATTTCGTTGAGGATATCACCTCCAACGGTTTCATCTTTAATGGTAATTAAGTTCATTGATATGATTGTTTGAATCTTAATAATAAAGAATAGTTGATATAATCCATTGATTAACCCGAAAATTCATAGAAAATATTACCATATACATTGAAAAACCTTACTAAACATTAAATTTTATAAAGTATTAATCAGGTCTATTCACCGGGATGTTGATATGCTAAAATACTTTTCCATAAAATTGAACGTCAATTCCCACCCTGTTTGATAAGTATTGGCGGTGATTGCTTGTTGGTTTAATGGGGAAATTATTTTACCCTTTGGTTTAGAAGATTGATTCAATTGTCTCATCAGATTTGAATTTAGGGATGTTTGAAATAGTTGTTTTTCTTTTAGACAATTGACAAGTACCAAACCCCTATTAATTCCATATAAATATTTTCACTTTTTCAGATTGAGTATAGAAATGATAATAAATATGTCTGTTTATAATTAATACAACTGCAAAAAATTAATTAATGATAAGAATTGTCAAGATTCGTATTTGAAAATCAAGGTAATTATTTAGTGCTACCGTTTAATTTTTAGGATAAGTTTGATCGTTTAATTTTTGAAATCACTTCAGACGAAATATTATTTTATGTATTGATGCTGCAAAAGAAAAGAATTACGTTTTTTTTGCAGCATGAATGAAGAGTATTGGTTATTTTATGTTTCACTATAAAGCATTATTAACAAACAAATCAAGAAAGCAATGATTACAAAGTACAAACCAACTGTGACAACAATGATCATCGTTCTGTTTTTGGCTTTTACCACAAATATGACGAGCTGTAAAATGAGTAAAACTGCTAAGGGAGCTGTGATAGGCGCTGCAGCCGGTGGAGCAGTGGGAACCGTAGTCGGTAAAAAAGCAGGCAATACTGCTGTAGGGGCAATTATTGGTGCGGCTGTTGGTGGAACAGCAGGAGCACTGATAGGCAGGCACATGGATAAACAGGCAGAAGAATTAAGAAATGATCTGGAAGGAGCTACTGTAGAACGGGTAGGTGAAGGTATCTTGATTACTTTCAATTCAGGTCTTCAGTTTGATGTCAATTCATATAACCTGACATCTACCACCAAAGGAAATTTGAATGATTTGGCCAATGTGGTCAATAAATATGATGATACAGATATCCTTATTGAAGGCCATACGGATAGTACCGGATCTGATGAGCATAATCAAACACTGTCTGAAAATCGGGCAGAATCTGTCAAGAGGCATTTGATTTCTAAAGGTGTATTAGCTACAAGGCTTACTTCCATCGGATATGGTGAATCTCAACCCATTGCGGATAATGAAACAGATGCCGGACGTCAGGAAAATCGACGTGTAGAAGTAGCCATTTATGCCAATAAAAAGATGCAACGAGCTGCTAAAAGAGGTGAGTTGTAGCAGGTGAATTAAATAGTTCTATCTATAAATGAAAAATCCCGAATTATAGTTCGGGATTTTTTTATTACACTTGATTTACATTATTAACCCAGAAAATTCACAGAATTTTTCGCTCACTGGGCCGACGAAATGCAAAATCATGATTATAAGACCGTTATGTTTTATTGAGAATGTTGACTACCAGTTAATCATTCCCAAAATTTGAGGAACAAAGATTTTGCATTTGTCGGGGTTAACCCTGACATATCGGATTGAAAATCTGAATTTTTCAATGTATTATCATCATTATTCACAGCTTTTTGTGAATAGTTAGGGTTAATTCGTTACCCTCTTCATTTCTTCTTCAGAGCCTACCGATCGCTTACGTCGCTTCACCTTATTGTTTCCAAACTTTTGAGTGTACGTCATTTGAAACACTCTTTTTTCAAATTTGTAATTACCATTAAATTTAAATTCAGCATCGCTGGTGGTACCCCATCGGTATTGAGATGTTTCAAAAATATCATTGCATGCCAGGCGCAAGGTACTTCGCTCGCCTAATTCCTTTTGTATTCCCACATTGATATATCCTCTGGAAAGCCAGTTAAAATACCCATTGATCCTGGGTGAAATGTAAAACCCCGATAATTCGACCACAAATTTGTGTGGTAATTGAAAGGTTTGGGTGGTATTCAATTGATATCCGGCTTGTCCTCTTTGATATTCGCTACCTTCAATTTGTGTTTTAATAACCTGCCAGTCTCCTGAAATATTATTTTGAATTTCCCACCAGTCGGTTACAGAAATAGGAAAGGATATATTTGCGGCAACCGTTTTTCTTCGGTCAATATTATCTGATGCAAACACCATCACATTGGTTTCAGGATCTAAGGTAGGCTGGAACCGCATGATCACATTTTTATCAATACTGTATTGAACAGAAATCAAAAGTGATTTGTACGAATAATCTCCTTTGATACTATTGGTAAAAGTGGGAAGAATATTGGCATTACCTGAGAAGTAGGTATATGGGTCTAAAAATGTAACCCATGGAGCCATTTCATTAAATGATGGTCGGGTTATCCTTCGGCCAAAGGAGAATTGAACCAGGTTGTTTTTATCAAACTTATGCGATATAAATGCTGTCGGAAAGAAGTTGCCATATGATCTGTCCACAACACCGCGTTCTTCAACGGTATTGAGATAAGTTCGGGTGTGTTCATAACGAAGCCCTGTGTTAAAGGTAGTTTTTTCACTGAAATCGACATTGATCGAACTATATGCTGCCAATACATCCTCCTCTAAATCCGCATAGTTGGTAAAGTCAATACCTGGCATCCAGTTTTCCCCGTCTTTTTCTTCATACAAAACATCATTTATCAAATTAGAAAAGGTGCCCTTCACCCCCATTTCCAATTGTACTTTTTCACTCAATGAACCTGAATAGTCTAATTTTGTAACCCAAATTTTAATAGGTGTATTTTTAGTGAGCCGGTTTCCCTCATTTTCTAAAAAGGTGTTGTCTCCACTGTAGTAGTCATTTGAGTAAGTTTGTTTATTGGCATTATCATACGTAAGATAATCAACATTAGCATTGATGACATGGCCTTTTTTAAGGGTATGCTCTATATTGATATTACCCATTAAATGGTTCCATTTTTCATCTTCTAATACATTTAATAATATGAGCGTGTCAGGAGAAATGGAGTAATTGAATAAAGAAGTGGTAAGCACATTTTGATCTAATTGATTGTGGTATCCATTCATCAAAGCACTTATGATGGTGTTTTTGCCAACATAATAATCAAAACCAAGGCCATAGTTTTGAGCCACCCTGGAGCTATTTCGGTCAGATTCTGAAGAAGAAACATTTGATTCTGTGTTGTTGGCACTTTCACGATAATTATTCCAGAGTGCTGTTCTTTTTCGATAGTTATAGGAATAATTACCATACACACTAAACTTTTCATTTTGGTGGCTGAGATTTAAACTTGCTCCTCCCCTGGGGCCTGTAGCATACCCAAGATCAGTCATAAGAGTGCCGTTGGTGCCCACATTGTTTCCTTTTTTCATTACTATGTTGATAAAACCTGCATCTCCATCGGCATCATATTTAGCAGGTGGCACGGTCATTATTTCAATTTTTTCAATGTCTCCAGCATTTAAACTTGATAGCAATTGATATACTGCTTCTAGTGGCATCCGACTTCTTTTTCCATTGAGCAGCACAATAACTCCACTTTTACCTCCTAATGAAAAAGTATTGTTCTGACGGTTTACACTTACTCCTGGTGATTTTTCCAGTACATCAATGGCTGATTGGCCTGAAGAAGTAATACTGCTGGACACGTTGATCACCATTTTGCCCATTTCCATTTGATAGAGTTGCTTATCGGCTTTGACGACCACCTCATCTAATTCCTCCACTTGTTCATTCAAAATAATGTCTTTCAAAGAATATTTACTATCTGAATTGAAATTGAATGTAGGGGAATAAGACTTAGAATAACCGACCATATATGATTCGATAAAATAGCCACCTTCCTGAATGTCGGTCAGCGTATAAAATCCCGCTTCATTAGTGACCGCCCCTTTGACAAGAGAGGAATCAGAAGAGCTTAGTAGAAGCACATTTGCAAAGGTAACACCTTCACTTTTCGTGTCAATGATCCTTCCGTTAATCGTATTTTGTGAATAACAATGAAATGTAATCCCCAATAGTATTATCACTATCAAGGATAATTTAATAACCCCGCGAAAATTCATATGTTGTAGCTAATCCAGTCTTGTATAAAGATAAGGAATAAAGCAGGATTTACTTAGGTAGATATTGAATTAAATAGGGAAAGTTAAAAATAAAAATTTTGCTCAAAAAATGCGTTGAGCGTTATTTAATGTTACTTTTTACTGATGAACATGCGTTTTTTGAAAGCAGTTGATTTGATATCGAAATCTTAATATTTCATTAAAGGTAAAGCTATATTTCGGACAGATAATTAATGGAAGAATACAGGAGAAAATTCTTATGGTAGTAAACAAATAGTATATAAGTTGAATACAAATATTCACTCAAGATAATCGTTGATTTGTAGTTTTGAAGCCGTAAAATGATTGAGTTCATTCATTATAAGGTTTATAACCATTTTAAAAATTTAACTATGAAAGTACTACCATTAACCTTTACCTTTATTTTTTCTTTTATAATGGCTTTCTCTCAAAACACACCTACAAACCCCTGGGAAAGTCAACGCGATCCAAAAGCATCGGTAACCTATAAAAATCCAATTATACCAGGATTTTATTCTGATCCGAGTGTATGCCGTGTTGGGGAGGATTATTACCTGATTACCAGCACATTTGAATATTTCCCTGGTGTTCCGGTGTTTCACAGCAAGGATTTAGTGAATTGGGAACAGATAGGACATTGTATTCATAGAAAAGAGCAAATACCTGCTTCAGGTCTCAATATTTTTGCTGCAACTATTCGTCATCATGATGGGAAATTTTATATGATCACAACAAACGTGAATAAAGGAAATTTTTATGTCACTGCTACGAATCCTGCTGGACCGTGGTCTGATCCCATTTGGATAGATGTGGCAGGAATAGATCCGGATTTGTTTTTTGATGAAGGTAAGGCTTATGTCATTTCCAATTCCTTTGAATTGACAGAGATTGATCTTGAAACCGGGAAACTGGTTGGTGAAAAGCGTAAGGTTTGGAACGGCACAGGTGGTCGATATCCTGAAGGTCCCCATTTCTATAAAAAAGACGGTTATTACTATTTAATGGCTTCCGAAGGAGGTACCGAAGAAGCACATTCTGTAACCATTGCACGCAGTCATAATATTTGGGGGCCATATACAGAAAACCCTGCTAACCCTATTTTAGCACATGCCAATGCGGCCGGACAAAACAAGGTTCTTCATGGCGTAGGGCATGCGGATATAGTTCAGGCGCATGATAATTCCTGGTGGATGGTTTTTCATGGTTATCGAGATATTGTAGGCTATCCTGTGCACCATACTCTAGGTCGCGAAACTTGCCTTGCACCGGTATCATGGCCAAAAAATGGCTGGCCTGTAATCAATGGTAATGGTACTGTTGATGCAAACATGACCTCTCCTACTTTACCTTTACAGCCATTTTCAAAGAAGGAATCAAAGACGGAATTTAAAAGTGAGTTAGGGTTGGAATGGAATTATATTCAAGCACCAAATGAGGGGGATTTTAAGCTTGACTCTAAAAAGGGAGTGTTACAATTGAAAGGTTCTTCTGCTACTATTTCCAAATCGTATAACCCCGCCACATTTGTGGGAAGACGTCTGACGGATATTAATTTTACTGCCACGACTCGATTAGAGTTTGACCCTAAAAATGAAAACGAGGAAGCAGGATTGATCCTTCTGAATAATGGCTCTCATTTTGACATCATGGTTTCTACGAAAGGTGGTCAACGTTACCTTGTTGTTAAGCTAATGTTTGGCCCTACTATTTATCGATCTGAAGAAATCCCTCTTGAACCCGGATACGTGGATTTGAAAATCAAAGGAGAAAAGGCTGATTTGACATTTATGTATTCGCAAAACGGTGAAGCATTTAAAGAAGTAGAAATAGCAAATGCGCGCTTTTTAAGTACAGAAACCGTTGGCTGGTTTACAGGAGTTTATGTAGGTCTTTATGCAACTGGAAATGGTAAGGATAGTAAAGCTTCTGCAGAGTATGATTGGTTTGAATATGTAAGGGAATAGGCTGCCTATTCCCCTTTTGAATTGTAGAATTCAGGAAGAGAAAAGAAACAACTACTCTTCCTGAATATATGTTTCTACCTCAAAACTATCATATACATAGAAATAACCTAAAGCCCCATTGTTTATATTACTTGGTACATTAGCAGGAATTGTCTGCATGATATTTGATCCTCGCCAATCCGTCTCCATCGAGATAGCTCGAAGAAAAACATAATAATCATTAGAAAGATAAAATCGCTTTTCTGTCAATTTAGTTCCGATGGGCAGTCCATCAACAATGCTTTGGCTATATTCAAAAAGGGCAGCTGGTTCGATACCTGGGTGAATTAAATAGGTCGTATCAACGAGACCGTTTCCACCCCATCGCATTAATTCAGCTGGTATGGGATAAGGGTAATCAACTTTCCAGTCTTTTGGCACCTCATATTCCAAATAATAAAGGTAAGGTTCCCCACCGCCAAAATTCCCTGGTAATTCTATGTAATAAAAACCTTGAGGATTATCACCTAAAACATCGCCACCTTCCGACGGTAAATACTCGATTGGCTCGAAAGGCTTAGAGATAACACCTTTTGCACTTGCCTCATATTGTTGACCGTTCAGCTTTATAGTAAGAAAATATGTTTTTGAAATATCGACTGATATAGTATCTGAATAGTAATGCCCGGGATTTAATTCAGATTCGATGAAATCGAACAGAGATTCTCCATCTGAAATTTGAACCATTGCTCCCCTGGCAGGTTGAAAAGGATTCTTGCCTGTCACACTTCCTGTCCAGCTTAATATTATTTCATGAATACTTTCACTGGCTTTTAATCCGCCATCCACAACCAATTGTTTCTGGGCATCACTATCAATTTGATAAGGAATTTCTTCCAGGCACCCAAAAAGAGGACTAAGTAAAATCAGATATACAATGTTTCGCTTCATGAATTAAAAATTAAAGTTGTAAGTAATTGCAGGTACAATGCCGAACATCCAGGATTTGTAAATTTTCTGCTGGGTAGGGTCTATAATATCCTGGTGATTTGCATCAAGTTTTTGGCTGGCAAATACATTCGAAGGGTTTTTTCTCATGTACGCATTGTACAAGGCAAACACCCAGGTGGAATGGTTTTTTATACCTTCTTTTTTCTTTCTGTGCAAGGTCAATGACAGATCAAGCCTGTGGTAGTCTGGCATACGATATTGGTTTCTCCCGTTGTATACAGGTACACTCTTGCCTTCATAGAAAAATGTTTTGGATGGTAGTGTTACTGGTCCACCGGAAGAATACACCCAATTCATGCCTATGTCAATTCTTTTGGAAGCATTGTACACCATCGTAGCCTGAATAGTATGGGGCTTATCGTACTGCGCATTATAGGGGCTTCCATTATTTATGCCGTTGATCGTTCGTTTGGCTCTTAGATAGGTGTAGCCAAGAATTCCCTGTAATTTTCCGGATGATTTCTCCAATGTAAGCTCAAAACCATATGACTCACCCTTTCCGCTTCTTACCTCTCCTTCCAGGTATTTATTAAGCAATAACTGCGCATGATCAGCCGCATCAATCTGGTTATATAGATATTTATAAAAAACATCAGTAGTTAATCCAATACCACTTTTATTGAAGTAATGATAATAACCCAGGCTTAAATGATTAGCATATTGGGGCTTGATATTGGGATTGGAAATCAGCCATTGATCAAATGAAGAAAATGGAATCTGGTTATTTTGTAGTAGGTGAATAAACTGACTGGTACGATCGTACGAGGCTTTTAATGAGGAGTTTCCATTGAGGGAATAACTGGCAGAAATTCTCGGATCAAAAGCGAAAATTGTGTGGTATATGTCACCCTTTTTATAATAGTTTGAGTCAGCAACTTCATAATTTGGGTCATATTTATAAATAGAACTATTACCCATATTCTGAAAAACAGACATCCGCAGTCCTAATTCTACATTGAGTCGATCGGTTACTCTTATTTGGTCGTCAAGGTACAGCACATGCTCCAGGGCATCTGCTTCAGATATGTCAAACATCTCAAAACCAGGTTCTGCCACTTTTCCAGGTGAAATATTATGAAAGGTAGTTGATAGCCCATATCGAAGTTTATGAATAGGATTAGCGTACCAATCAAAATCGATTTTTGCTGTCAGATCTTCGATATAACTCTTCCAATGTAAATCTGCCCCTGCTATTTTAAGGCCAATATTGTAGTTGTACTTGCTGTAAATCAGAGAAGTATTGGCAAAAAGCCTATTGGAAAAAATGTGATTCCAACGCAAGGTTACGGTCTGATTATCCCAAATTATACCGTATTGCTGAATGTCTATTTGGTTGACATCCCGTCCAAAAAATCCCGAGAGAAATAGCTGATCTTTTTCACCCAACTTATAATTCATTTTGGCATTAAAATCATAGAAATAGATAGAAGTATTTTCAGCATCTTCCTCAGTGGAGATGGCTCCATATAGCAAATCAGCATAGGTTCGCCTACCGGTAAGGAGAAATGATGCTTTATCTTTTACAATGGGGCCTTCCACTGACAGGCGACTGGAAATAAGCCCTAACCCACCTGACACTTGATATTTGTTTTTATTGCCTTCTTTCATTCGTATATCCAGTACAGAAGAAAGTTTACCCCCGTATTTTACTGGAATATGCGACTTGTAAAATGACAGGTCTTTGATGGCATCCCCATTAAATACTGAATAAAAACCCAATGCATGAGAAGGATTGTAAACTGGTGCTTCGTCTAGCAGGATAAGGTTTTGGTCATAATTTCCACCTCGTACATAATATGCAGAGGTACCTTCACCAACCATCTGAACACCAGGTAAAAGTTGAATGTTTTTGATGACATCTACTTCACCAATAAATGATGGAAGCGCTTTAATTTGTTCTATGGGTATTTGAATAACTCCAGATTCGGTACTTTCCAATTTATCTTTCAGCCGATTTTCTGTAACTACAATATTGTTAAGTAATTGATTAGCAGATTTTAGCGGGATATTAATTAAAGTATCGCCTTTGTTTACTATTGTTAGCTCACGTGTTTCATATCCCATATATCGAATAGAGAGTAGTGTAGTATCAGAGGCACTTTCTATAGAGAAATATCCATAGGTATTGGTTAAAACACCCGTTTGTTCTCCTTTATTGTAAATGGTAGCGCCTAATAACTTTTCACCTGATTCAGCATCCTGTACATAGCCGTAAATCCTTTTTCCTTCTTTTGAAGTTTTAGAATTCTCTTTAATTAAAATTTTATTGCTTTTCCAAAGAATCTGGTATGTGGATTTGGGGAAAGTTTCTTCCAACAATTTTTTTAAACTGTATTGACCAGGTGCCCATTGAATTTTTCTACCAGTATCTATTTCATTGGGTAAATAACCAATTTCAATTTGTAAATCCTTGTTTATTTTTTGAAAAAGGTCTTCAATGGTATTTATGGTTTCATCGATGGTTAACCGAAGATTTTCTGGTTTTGTTTGCGAATAAGTAGCTGTTGTCAGAAACATCATTCCTACTACAATCCACACATTTTTACCAAAAATTGATCTGAGAGGAATTACTATATTACTCATCACACCCCCTTCCATTTATTTTAACAATGTCATTATGGACAGTATAATTAATGTCTAATAAGAAACTCAATTCTTCGAGTGCTTCTTCCAATGCTAGGTTGTCAAAAGTAATCGTTACCCGGCAGTTGCTCAGTTCTTTATTTTGGATTAGGATATCAACATGGTAGAACGCTTCCAGGGAAAGGATTAAATCATCAAGATTTTGATTTTCAAACGTGAATTTGCCGGTTTTCCAGCTCAAAAAGTTCTCATTCTTAAATTCCGATAGCATTATTTCGCCATCTTTTAATAATGATATTTGTTCGCCAGGTTGAATAATTTGAGATGTGTTTTGGTTGTGAGCAAAAGAAACGCTCCCTTCCAACAATTGGACTGTATTGATTGAATCAAGGGAAACAGCATTGAACTGTGTGCCTAGTACGGTGATTGTAGAATATTTGTTTTTAACAATAAAGGGTTTCTCCTTATCAACCTGAACTTCAAAATACCCAACTCCATCCAAAAGAACCTGTCTGTCAGATGTATTAAAATCACTTTCAACCTTTAAACTACTATTACTATTAAGCCATACTTTTGATCCATCTTCTAATTCAAAAAGTTGAGGTGGATCATTTTTACCGACAGAATATGTAGTTGGGTCTTGCCATGCAT
>JBNLGO010000101.1:0-14067 GCA_050306095.1 Cyclobacteriaceae bacterium | reverse complement strand
AGATAGCCAAAATCTTATAATCGTTTTTCAAATAATTGTATTAGCGAATTCATTTACGAACGAAACATACCAAAAGCAAAACAAATCATTTAAAGCCGTAGATCGATAGACAATGAAGAATTGGAAAATGATGATTTAAAAAATATGCTACACAACAGGCATCTGATATGGGAAAGGGCCTCTATTGTAAGTTAGGTTTTGAAGAGCAGTTTGTAATTAAAAATTATGTTTTACAAAGGTAAATTTTAGATTTCCCAAATATGATTGTTAACACTATAAGATGTTTGAGGGGAGGTTCAAACAAAAAAAGCTACCTCTTTTGAAGTAGCTTTTATGGTGGGCGCTGAGGGATTCGAACCCCCGACTCTCCCGACGTGCAGTCGGGATGCTCAGAACCAGCAGAGCAAAGCGCTGAAAATGGTTTCAAATTTTACAGCAATTAAGATTTACCGATTAGTTTTTCGATCATCTTTCTGCTTTTCCACTTTTTCACTTCTCTTTCACGTGCATACGCGTCGGATTTATTTTGGAAATTTTCGTAATAAACAACTTTCCAATCATTAGTCTTACCAGTAAAACCTTTATGATTGGTGTTGTGAATTTTTAATCTTTCATCCAGATTTGAAGTATAACCGATGTAGTATTTGTCGATTGAATCAGAATAAAGAATGTAGAATTGGAATGTCATTTTTGTATCAAACAAAAAAAGCTACCTCTTTTGAAGTAGCTTTTATGGTGGGCGCTGAGGGATTCGAACCCCCGACCCCCTCGGTGTAAACGAGGTGCTCTGAACCAGCTGAGCTAAGCGCCCTTAAATTTCCCGATGATTTCGTTTAACCATCTCCGTTTTGGGACTGCAAATGTAGGATAAGATTTATTTTCTGCAAACTATTTTTTAAAAAATGTTCGTGGTATAATTTCTGCTCTTTTCTCACAACACATAATATTTCTCATATTTATTAATTTATCTGTTTGAATTGATCGTTTCATGTCTGAATTTAGCCCCCATAGAATTTCAAATATGACCCGTAAACTGGTTCGATACCTTAAAATATCTTTTTACAGTGTTCTGTCCTTACTCATTGTTTTCATTATTGGCGGGAGCATATTTACCTATGTCTATAAGGATAAAATTATTACCTATTTTATTGAGAAGGCTAATGAGCGATTAGTCGTTCCGGTAGATATTCAAAAGATTGATATTAGCGTATTTCGAAAGTTTCCATCAACAAGTATCGTTTTAGAGGGAATTACCATTCCATCCGGAGAAGAATTTGAAGCTGAATATTTAGCTTTTGTCCCAAGGGCATATCTAACCTTAAATCCATTTAAAGTGATGCGGGGTGTTTATGAGATTGATGAGTTTATTGTGGAAGGAGGGGAGGTAAATCTGGAAATTAACCAACTGGGAAATGCAAATTATCATATTGTAAAAAAACGTGAGGGACAGGCCAAGCCCATTGAATCAACCTTAAAAATAGTTACTGATGACGTTCAGGTGAATTATATAGATCAGCGATCTGATAAAGATCTTGGTTTTAACCTCACAGACATGAATGCCACTATTTCCATTTTTGGCCGAAGATATAAGGCAAATGTTGAGGGTGACTTACTGGTGTCGCACATTACCTTGGGTGAGCTGACCTATTTTAAGAACAAGGAAGTAAATGTAAAAACCTACCTTGACATAGATGATGAAATGCGTTTTTTAACCATAGAAGATGGTGCATTACAAATTGGGCAGGGAGATTTTACAGTGGATGGGGATGTTTCCTACAACACACCTTTAAAAGTTGACTTGGATGTCTCTGGTGTAAATACCACTGCCCAGACGATCATCAGCTTACTTCCGGATGCGTATGCCAAGCCTATTAAAAGCTATCGAAGTAAGGGAGAGGTGTATTTTGATGGAAGCGTGAAAGGGGAATTTAGTGAAGCACAATATCCTAATACCATTTTGAATTTTGGGGCTAATGATGCCTCCTTTTTTCATCCGGATTATAAAAAACAAATCAAACACATTTTCCTCCAGGGAAAACTGGTAACTGGTACGAGAAAGGACTTCTCACTTTCACATTTACAATTGCTAGATGTCAAATTGGAATTGGATGACAACCCGCTAAATGGTAATCTTGAGATGAAAAATTTCAAGGATCCCTGGATAAATTCTTCCGTCAAGGGAATGGTTGATCTGGATGCTTTGTCGCAGGTTTTTCCAGACAGCAAAATTGAAAGAGCATATGGCAATATGGAAATCGACATCCATTTTTCTGGGTACCCCAATTCTTCCTCCGGAATCAAAGCTTTTAATGCTGATGGAGAAGTAGAGCTTCACAATGTGAGTTTTATTGTGAAAGGGGAGCGATTACCATTTAATTCATTTAACGGGTCTTTTATTTTCAGGGAAAATGACTTGGCTATTTCTGATTTTTCAGGTACAGTTGGCAAAAGTGATTTTTTGGTAAATGGATTTTTTAAAAACATCACCTCTTATTTCAAAAAGAAGCATCAAAAGATAAAAGTAGAGGCAAACCTTCGGTCAGACTATCTTGATTTTGATGAATTATTGCGTAGCAACTTTGCTTCCCAGGACACACTAAATGTGAATGGGCATAAATATAATTTTAATATTTCACCTGATATTGATCTCGACTTTGATTGTGATGTCAATAAACTCCGATTTAGGAGGTTTTATTCTTCCAATATTTCAGGAAACCTTAGAGTGATTAATCGAATTGCCACACTTAACAATTTGGGTCTGAGCACCATGGGTGGTCGTCTAAAAGTGGATGCCTCTGTTAATAATAAATTAAATAATGTAGTGGAAATAGCTTGTGATGCTGATTTAGATGGAATTTATATCGATAGTGTATTCTATGTATTTCACAATTTTGATCAAACCTGGCTGGTTGATAAAAATCTGAAAGGGCAACTGGATGCAAATGTAAATACCTATATACTGCTGGATAATCACCTGAAATTTTATTCCAATGATTTCACTTCAACTATAAGCGCTTCTATTAAGAATGGGGAATTACTGGATTTTGAACCGATGCAAAAGTTATCCCGATTTGTGGAGGAAGAAAGTCTGGCCCATTTAAAGTTTTCTGAGGTGCGAAATGAGATTATTATTAAAAACAAAACTATTTATATTCCTCGTATGCTGGTAAGTTCCAGTATCACCAATATCCAGGTAAGCGGCACGCATCATTTTGACCAGCGAATAGATTATCATGTCGCAGTACCATTGCGGAGTTTTTTACGAATACGAAAATTAACAGAGCGGCAAATTGAAGAACGTTCCGATGGCAGTCACTTATTGTTGCGAATTTTTGGCACTACCAGCGATTATGAAATCAAATACGACACCCGAGAACTCCGACGAAAAATCTCCGACGATATAAAAAAAGAAGGCCAGGAGTTGAGAGAAGTGTTTCAAAACAAGGGCAAGTCAGAAGATGATGTCATCGTGGTGGAAGAAGACGATTATTTTGATTTCGATGAAGATCAAAAATAGTGATGTCCTGAAAGGTAGTTTTTTACATAGTCTTCCACACCCTCTTCCAGGCTGGTAAATGAACGGTCATAACCAATTGATTTCAGCTTTTCCATATTCGCCTCTGTGAAATACTGATACTTATCCCGAATGTCTTCTGGAGTATCAATAAAGCTGATATTTTCCTTTACGTCCATAGCCTTAAAAACAGCCTTGGTCAGATCGAGAAAAGTTCTGGCTTCACCACTACCTAAATTATATATTCCAGAATCCTTGCGGTGATGCATTAAAAATTGGCATACTTCCGTAACGTCTTTTACAGAAACGAAATCGCGCTTTTGCTCACCATCCTTAAAATCAGGATGATGGGAACGGAAGAGTTTCATTCCTCCGGTTTGTTTAATCTGATTGAATGAATGAAATATTACCGAAGCCATTCTGCCTTTGTGATATTCATTGGGTCCATAGACATTAAAGAATTTTAATCCTGCCCAGAAGAATGGCTTATTTTCTTGGGTGAGTACCCATTTGTCAAACTCATTTTTTGACTCTCCATAGGCATTGAGAGGTTGAAGCTTTTCGATAATTTCTGTATTGTCATCATAGCCAAATTCCCCGCCACCATAGGTAGCCGCAGAAGAAGCATAGACTAGCGGAATCTGATATTCCACACATTTACTCCAAACTGCTTTGGTGTAATCTGTATTTAATTTCCAGAGAAGCTTTTTGTCAAACTCCGTAGTATCAGTGCGTGCTCCCAGGTGAAAGATGAATTCTATTTCTTTTTCATTTTCATCGATCCATTCAACAAAATCATCACGATGCACTTTTTGATAGATTTTTTTTCCTTCCAGGTTTTTATTTTTCACCTCATTGGAAAAGTCATCAACGGCAATGATGTTATTAAAATTTTCACTGTTTAATCTTTGCACTAAACAACTGCCAATAAATCCAGCTGCACCGGTAACTACGATCATTTCTTTTTTTGCCGGCAAGTTACATTTTTTAAATTTTTATGGCAGGAAAATATCAGTTTAAAGGTGAATAAATTACTTCTACTATGATTTCTTTGTATCTTTGCGGCGCAAAAGATAGAGGTATGGTTTACATAAGCAGGGATAGCCATTTTTGTGCGGCCCACAAGTTATATAATCCTAAGTGGAGTCCAGAAAAAAACAAAGAAGTTTTTGGCCTTTGTGCCAATGAAAACTGGCATGGGCATAATTTTGACATGACCGTAACGGTTAAGGGAAAGCCCGATCCGGATACTGGATTTGTAATGAATTTCAAAGAGCTGAATAAGTTGATCAAGGAAGAAATCCTGGAAAAGGTAGATCACAAAAACCTTAACATGGATGTGGACTTTTTGCAAGGAAAAATGGCTAGTTGTGAGACATTGGTAATAGAATTTTGGAAGATTTTAGCTCCTAAAATTGTTGCTATCACTGATCAACAAGTACAATTACATTGTATTAAATTAAAAGAAACTAAAAACAACTACGCCGAATACTACGGTGAGTAATCTCCTATGAAATATTTTCTCATAGCGGGCGAGCGTTCAGGAGATTTACACGGTTCCAATTTAATTAAAGCATTAAGGAAGAAAGATCCGGAGGCGGAATTCTGGTGCTGGGGAGGTGATGCAATGGAAGCAGCTGGAGCTACACTTCGTACGCACTATCGTGAAATGGCAGTGATGGGGTTGTGGGAAGTGATCACCAAGCTTTTTACCATTTTAAAATACCTTAGGCAGTGTCATGAAGACATTCTTAACTATCAGCCGGATGCAGTTATTTTAATTGATTTCGGAGGGTTTAACCTCAGAATGGCTAAAAAATTAGCTGGATATGGTATTCCGGTTCACTATTATATTTCACCGAAAATTTGGGCATGGAATACCTCCAGGGCTAAAAAGATTAAAAAGTACATTGATAAGATGTATTGCATCCTTCCTTTTGAAAAGGAGTTTTATCAAAAGTTTGATATGGAGGTAGATTATGTGGGTAATCCTGTTAGAGATGCCGTCAGTAATTTTGAACCTACACCTTCCTTTAAAGAAGATCATCAGCTTAAAGAAAATTATATAGCATTGCTCCCGGGAAGTAGGAAGCAGGAGGTGAGTCGATTATTACCTTTGATGGTTGAAGTTGCTGATATTTTTGATGATGAATTTTTTGTTGTTGCCGGTGTCAACAATTTACCTTCACAAGTTTATAATGTTTGCCTGGGTAAGCCGAATATTCAATTAATATTTGAAGAAAACTACAATGTGCTGCAGCATGCCAAAGCAGCGATTGTAACATCAGGTACTGCAACCCTGGAAACAGCCTTGTTTAATGTGCCGCAGGTGGTGATCTATAAAACATCACCAGTATCCTATTTTATAGGTAGCAGGTTAGTAGAAGTTGAATTCTTTTCATTAGTCAATTTAATCGCGGGCAAAGAAGTGGTAGAAGAACTTCTACAAGACGGTTGTAACTTTGAAACCCTAAGTAAAGCCTTATCCAAATTACTGGAAACCAATCATAGCAATTGGGTAAAAGAAGAATACCAGAAAATCAGGGATATTCTGGGAAATGAAAACACTTCTGAAAAAACCGCCGAATTAATGGTTAAATACCTACAAGAAAAGCACTAAGCTACCCGTAATTTTTTGTGCTTCGATTTCTCGAATTTTTCCATTGCATAGCTTTTTGTCACCGTTAATTCCTTCACATCATTTGTAGAAGGTAGTTCAAACATAGCATCCGTCATGATGGCTTCACAAATGGATCTCAGCCCTCTGGCGCCCAGTTTAAATTCAACTGCCAGGTCAACAATGTAATCAAGCGCTTTTTTATCAAATTTGAGCTTGATGTTTTCCATTTCAAAAAGCTTAACGTATTGTTTCGTTAATGCATTTTTTGGTTCCGTTAAGATCATCTTCAATGTTTCGCGATCTAGCGGATTTAAATAGGTAAGCACTGGTACACGACCGATTAATTCAGGTATCAAACCATAGGTTTTAAGGTCGTGTGCATTAATATATTGTAGGAAGTTGCTATTATCAAGGCTGCTTAATTCCCGCTGGTCTTCAGAGCTTGTGAAACCAAGTGGGGTAGTGTTTAGCCGCTTGCTAATTAATCTTGAGATCCCGTCAAAAGCACCGCCACAGATAAACAAAATATTCTGTGTATTGACCGTGATCATTTTCTGATCAGGGTGCTTTCTTCCTCCCTGAGGTGGAACATTTACTGAAGTTCCTTCCAGAAGCTTCAACAATGCCTGTTGCACACCTTCACCACTTACATCACGAGTGATAGATGGATTGTCTGACTTGCGAGCGATTTTATCAATTTCATCAATGTAAACGATGCCTCTTTCAGCAGCTTCTACTTCATAATTTGCTGATTGTAAAAGTCGGGTAAGGATGCTTTCCACATCTTCACCTACATATCCTGCTTCCGTTAGTACGGTAGCATCAGCAATACAGAATGGTACCTGCAGCATATTGGCAAGTGTTCTTGCTAAATATGTTTTACCAGTACCTGTTTCACCCACCATCATGATGTTTGATTTTTCTATCTGAATATCATCATCATTGTCGGTTTTCTGCATTAACCGTTTGTAGTGATTGTAAACAGAGACGCAGATCACTTTCTTTGCTTCGTCCTGGCCGACAACATACTCATCGAGGTATTTTTTCATGTCGATGGGCTTAACCAGGTTAAAAGAAGGCTTATCGTTTTGTTCTTTGGTTTTTTGTTCTTCCTGAAGGATTTGATAAGCCTGATCAATACACAGATTACAAATATGTGCATGTATTCCGGATACCATTAAGTCAACATCCTTTTTTCTTCTCCCGCAAAATGAACATGTGATCTGCGACATGATTTATTTTTTATGTAATAATACTTCGTCTATTATTTTATACTCTTTTGCTTCTTCAGCGTTCATCCAATAATCCCTGTCAGAGTCCTTTTCTATTTTCTCGTATTTTTGACCGGTATGTTTCGCCAGGATGTTATAAAGATCTTTTTTAACAGATAAAGTCTGTTTCAAAGAAATTTCCATATCAGATGCCTGACCTTGCATACCACTCATTGGTTGGTGGATCATTATTCTGGAGTGAGGAAGTGCTGATCTTTTCCCATCAGCTCCCGCACCTAATAAAACAGCAGCCATAGAAGCAGCTAATCCTGTACAAACAGTTCCTACATCCGGATTAACGTATTGCATTGTGTCATACATTCCCAAACCGGCATAGACTGATCCACCCGGACTGTTAATGTACATTGTAATATCTTTCTTTGGGTCGGCTGATTGTAAAAAGAGTAGTTGGGCAATGATGATGTTTGATATTTGATCATCTACCTGCATACCAAGGAAGATAATTCGATCTGAAATTAATCGGGTAAAAACATCAATTGCTCTAAAATTACCAGGTCGCTCCTCGATGACATACTGTGTCATGTTTTTGATAGCATTAGAGTAGTCATCCACTACGGTGCCACTTATTCCCTGGTGCTTTACTGCATATTTTCGAAACTCTTGTTCGTTTATCATGATTTATAAATTTATGGATATTTGATAGGATACAAAAATAAAAAAAAAGCCCTTCGTTAAAAGGACTTTTATTTTAAGTACTTTGTTGCCTATTCCTGCACCTTTTTCTCAAATTCACTTCGAGAAACTTTCTTTTCAGTGATTTTAATTTTTTCCTTCAGAAAATCCATAATTTTCTCTGTTCTTGCCTGATTGAACAGATTATAGTAGTTCTCACCGTTGTTTTGATTGAGGTAATTGTTGGCGAAAACATCCAGGTTTTGCTCCATTTCCTCGTTCATTGCCCCACCAAACTGCTCTCTGAATAAGCTTTTTGTTTTTTCAATGACATCTTCATGCTCTACCTTCAATTCATTGTCATCGGCAATTTTATTTTTGATCAAATTCCACTTTAAATCCCTGAGGTAATGTTCGAAGTCTTTTTCAAGATCATCGGCAGACACATTTTCCTGTGTCTGTAATATCCATTTTTTATAAAAATCCTGCGGAATTTCAATTTTAGTCTTTTCAGTTAATTGCTTCTGAATCTGCTGCGATAAGAAATATTCCCCCTCTTTGCTAAGGTTTTCGTCAAGAATATTTCGGTATTTTTCGATGAATTCCTCTTCTGTTTTCACAACGTCCTTCCCAAATATTTTATCGAAAAACTCCTGGTTCAACTCTGCAGGTTCTACCCGGTTTATATTTTTCACTGTAAAGGTAAATTTACCTTTCAGCTCTTTTAGTTCTTCTTTCGACTTATTGGTAAAGGTTTCAATCTCTACATCTTCATCAAATAAAGATTTGATATCAACCTCTATTTTATCTTCAGCTTTTACACCAATAAATTTCTTTTTGTGCTTTTTAGCAACTTTGTCAATGTAAAGAACTGAATCTTTCGAAAATTCATTCTCTTCTGATTCCAAAGCACCAAATATTGAATCACCATCTTCACTTACATCCGGATTGATCATCTTGCCATATTGTTTTTTCATCTGGTCAAGATTTTCCTCAAACTCCTTGTCAGTAAGGTTGATGACATATTTAGTTGATTTAAATTCAATGTCATAGGTGAAATTATCTACCAGCCCTACATTGTATTCAAATTCAAATTCTTTTTGGTTGTCCCAATCTATTTCTTCTTCGCTTTCACTCGGAATAGGATCACCAATGATCTTGATATCATTGTTTTTGATATAATCAGTAAGGGATTTAGAAAGAAGATTGTTGATTTCTTCCGCCAATATGGATTTACCATATAACTTTTTGATGAGACCACTAGGAACCTTACCAGGTCGAAAACCTTTTATGTTAGCTTTCTTACTGTATTCTTTCAGCTTTTCTTCAAAATTCTTTTGATAATCAGCTTCCTTTAATTTAATTTTAATTAGGCCCTCAGTATTGGTGCTTTTGTCTAATGTGATATCCAAGACGTGATCATTTAATATGAAACATAAATTAAAAAACCCTCAATCGTGAGAAATAAGTATCGCGACAGAGGGTTTTCAAATGTGCGGATGGAGGGACTCGAACCCCCATGCCTCGCGGCGCTAGATCCTAAGTCTAGTGCGTCTACCAATTTCGCCACATCCGCTAAAAAGATCGTTTATGATTTGAATTTATCTATTTATGAAACAAATAAAAACAATATCACACCCGCGTCTTCAAAAATGGAATGCAAAGGTAGGTATTTACTTTAAAATTACAATAATTTAACTATTCTTTTTTTTCTTTGTATTTAAGAATAATTGATCAATGACGAGACAAGAAATAGAGGAAGAAAAAAAGGAAATCATTCGCAGGTACCGGAGATTGTTAAGACATGCCAAACCATTTCTTAAAGACGACGATGCCAAGCAAATCAAGAAAGCATTTAATATGTCGAATGACGCCCATAAAAATATGCGGCGTCGATCAGGAGAACCTTATATTTTTCATCCGCTTTCTGTGGCTCAGATTTGTGTGGAAGAAATTGGCTTAGGAACTACCTCCATTATTTCAGCTTTATTGCATGATGTAGTTGAGGATACGGAATTAGAGATTGAGGATATTGAACGCCCTTTCGGAAAAAAAGTGGCCAAGATTGTAGATGGTCTGACCAAAATCTCGGGATTTGTAGATCAGGGTGATGCCAGTACTCTTCAGGTCGAGAATTTTCGAAAGATGTTGTTGACCTTAGCAGAAGATGTGCGGGTTATTCTCGTTAAGCTGGCTGACAGGCTACATAATATGCGCACCTTGGATAGCATGCCCCGACACAACCAATTGAAGATTGCTTCTGAAACTATGTTTCTTTATGCTCCGCTAGCTCACCGACTAGGATTGTATGCCATAAAATCTGAATTGGAAGATTTACACCTAAAATATCAAAAGGCCGAAGTTTACAATTCAATTGTTGAAAAGGTTAGTAAAACTAAAACATCAAGAAATCGGTTCATACGAAATTTTATTAACCCTATTCAAAGTGAACTGAAGACAAGGGGATTTAAATTTGATATTAAAGGAAGGCCTAAATCTGTTTATTCCATTTGGCTAAAAATGAATAAACAGGATATACCATTTGAGCAAGTTTATGACCTGTTTGCTATACGCATTATTATAGATACAACACCAGAAGATGAAAAAGCGGTATGTTGGCAGGTGTATAGTATTGTCACTGACTTTTACCAGCCGAACCCAGATCGACTTCGAGATTGGATAAGTACACCAAAATCCAATGGTTATGAATCGTTGCATACCACAGTAATGAGTAAAACGGGAACATGGGTAGAAGTACAAATCCGCACACGCAGGATGGACGATATTGCTGAAAAAGGGTATGCTGCTCATTGGAAATATAAAGACAATAAGTCATCCAATGAATCTAACCTGGAGGTATGGATAGAAAAGGTTCGTGACATGCTGGAAAAGAATGATTCTTCAGCATTAGAATTTGTAGATGATTTTCGGCAGAATCTTTTTAGTGAAGAGATATTTGTTTTTACTCCAAAAGGTGATTTAAGGAAATTGCCTGCTGGAGCTACTGCGTTAGACTTTGCATTTGAAATACACTCTGAAGTAGGGGCGAGGTGTATTGGAGCTAAAATCAATCAAAAACTTGTGCCTATTACCCATGAGTTAAAGACGGGTGACCAGATTGAGATTCTCACCTCTAAAAAACAAAAACCAAGTGAAGACTGGCTGAAGTTTGTCATAAGTTCTAAGGCAAAAGGCAAGATCAAAGATGTATTAAAAGAGCAAAAGAAAGAAGCTGCTTCTGATGGAAAAGAAATTCTTCAGCGTAAGCTCAAGCAGATTAAAATGGAAATCAATAATGAATCCGTTGAAAAACTGTTAGCTTATTTTAAAGAGAAAAACACCCTTGATCTCTATTATAAAATAGGTAAAGGGATCATTGACAGTGGCCAGATTAAGAAAGTAAAAAATTTCGAACCAAGGCCAAAGAAGCGCATTGCCAATCTATCTGACGCTAAGTCATTCGAAAAACAAATCAGTAAGGTGACTGGAAAACCTAGAGATATACTGCTGATTGGTGAAGACATGGATCTGGTGGATTATACACTTGCGAAATGTTGCAACCCGATTGAGGGTGATGATGTGTTTGGATTTGTTACTTCACAGGAAGGGATAAAAATTCATCGAACTAATTGCCCCAATGCAATAGAGTTGATGTCAAAGCATGGCCATCGAGTAGTGAAAGCTCGTTGGGCATCGCAGCGTATTGGATATTTCTTAGTAAGTTTAAAATTACGAGGAACGGATAGAGTGGGAATTGTGAATGATGTAACAAGAATCATTTCTAATGAACTAAAGGTAAACATGAAATCAGTCGCAATTGAAACGACAGAAGGGATTTTTGAAGGAGATTTAAAATTATACGTTCAAAATACCGAACATTTAGATACACTTATTGGGAAGTTAACTAATGTAGAAGGGCTGGAGCAAGTGAGTAGAATTGAAATGAATTAACCACTCAACATAAAGATGCCAGAAGTACTTTGATTTATGTCGCCTTTACATAACTTTGTATCTCTTTTTTTTGAAGGGCATATAATTGATGTTATAAATATTTATATGTCAATGAATATTAAGCTTTTAAGTAACTAAAAAAATACGGATGAAATACTCCCATAGTATTGTTGATAATGTTTTAATATTGAACTTTGAAGGAGACTTAATCGGAGAAAACCATGGACCCGAGCTTGTTTCCATTGCAAATGATCATATTAATGATGGCATTACAAATTGTGTCATTGATATATCCAAGGTGAGATATATTAATAGTAGTGGTATTGGTGTGCTGATCACACTTTTAACAAAATTCAGAAACAAAGAAGGGGAAGTGATTTTAGTGAAACCTTCGAAGACCGTTGAAAAACTACTTCTGATAACTAAATTAAGCTCGATATTTCAAATTTCTGAAAATATCGAAGGAGCCATTTCAATTATAAAATAAATCAAATTTAAATCCGGGATCTTGAAAGATCGTAAAAACATAGTGCCAAGATTTATGGATTTTCTACCTGTCGTTTGGCAGGTAATATATTATTAAACTATTTTCTGATGAAAGTTGATGTAATATTAGGCCTTCAGTGGGGTGACGAAGGAAAAGGAAAAATTGTTGACGTACTTGCTCCAAATTACAATGTGATTGCGAGGTTTCAAGGTGGTCCAAATGCAGGACATACATTGGAATTTGATAATATAAAACATGTATTGCACCAGATTCCATCTGGAATATTTCGTGATAATACCAAAAATGTAATTGGTAGCGGATTGGTGCTTGATCCTGTCATTTTCAAAAAGGAAGTAGAAGGGTTAGGGAAATTTGATTTTGATCCACATAAAAACCTTTTCATTTCCAAAAAAGCGCAACTTATTCTTCCTACGCATAGGTTATTAGACGCAGCATATGAATCGGCAAAAGGGGATGAAAAAATTGGATCGACCTTAAAAGGAATTGGCCCAACTTACCAGGATAAAATTGCCCGACTTGGATTACGGGTAGGTGATATCCTTTTAGATAATTTTGATAAGAAGTATAAAAAACTAGTCGATAAGCATAAAGAAATACTTGATCTTTATGAATATAACTATTCATTGGATGAGCTAGAAAAAGAATTTTTTGATGCATTGGAATTTCTAAGATCATTTGAACTAGTTGATTCTGCTTATCTAATAAATGATTGCTTAGACAAACAAGAGTCAATATTGGCTGAAGGAGCACAAGGTTCGCTCTTGGATATTGATTTTGGAAGTTATCCATTCGTTACCAGCTCTAATACCACTACTCCGGGAGTTTGTACCGGTCTTGGTATCGCACCTTCTAAAATTGGAGAAGTATTTGGGATTTTTAAAGCCTATTGCACCAGGGTCGGCAGTGGCCCTTTCCCAACAGAATTAGAAGATGAAACAGGGGAATTATTAAGAAAAGAAGGGCATGAGTTCGGAGCGACCACTGGAAGGCCTAGAAGGTGTGGGTGGCTGGATCTGCCTGCCTTAAAATATGCTATTATGATCAATGGTGTAACCCAGCTGATCATGACCAAAGCAGACGTGTTAAATGTTTTTAAAGAAATACAAGTCTGTACAGCTTATCAATTAGAAAATGGAGAGGTGACAGATCAGTTCCCATATGATTTGTGTGAAGAGGAAATCATTCCTGTATACGAGACCTTAGAAGGTTGGAACACCTCCACATCAGAAATTACCGATGAATCACAGTTTCCAGAACCGCTGAAAAAGTATATTAATTTTCTTGAAGAGAAGCTCTCAACACCTATCACCATTGTGAGCCTTGGTCCAAATCGATCACAAACTATTATTAGAAAAGTAGAAGAATCAAATTTCGCATAATTTATTTTATTGACCTATATAACTGATAATTAGTTGATTGAAATCGTATGAAAAAAATAATTAAAAAAATCTTGGAGAACATGTTCAAATAGAGTATTGCAAGTGTATTGCAATCCAGACAAGTGTACAAACCTGCGAAGCTAGTTTCTTTTCTCCGATGGTCAAATAGAGTATTGCAAGTAATAAGCAAA
>JBNLGO010000100.1:0-14123 GCA_050306095.1 Cyclobacteriaceae bacterium | reverse complement strand
TCTACTAAAATTTTTCTTCCTTTAATGGAAATGATTTTAATCTCTTTGCCTGCATCTACATAATCTCCTACGGTATTAACTTCATATTCCTTGTCATCAAAATCGGCTTTTCCAACAGGACGCAAGGCTGAAACAGCAATACCTTTCTGGTCGATTTTCAGATCAATAGTGAATTCTTCATTTACCTTTCCCAAGTTAACTTTTCTTAAGGAAAGTTTTTTCCAAACTCCGGATTTAAATGCAATAACCAGAATTATACCTGTTAATAGTAAAGTGGAAATTAACACTATAGTTCCAGTAGTATTTCCATAATTAGTATAACTGAGGTAAACCCCAAAACCACTAATTCCAAAACCTATAATACCAACAATGGTAGTGCCCGGTATGAAAATTACTTCTACTATGATTAGTGAAATTCCAAGAACTATTAATGCAAGTACGATGAGCCACTCCACGGTTAAAAAATTAGGTTAGGTAAATATATGTATTCAAATTTAATTGCAATTAATAAGCACGGGCAAATACAACTTTTTTCTTTGAATCTTTTCCTGAATAGATACATTTGCCGGATTCTTCTTTTTCATCCAATAGAATACACCGAATGGTTGCCTTGGTTTCTTCTTTGATTTTCTCTTCAGTTTCTGCTGTTCCATCCCAATGAGCTTTGATAAACCCACCTTTTTCATCCAACACTTTTTTAAACTCATCATATGTGGAGACCTCAGTGGTCATGGATGTTCGATAATCAAGCGCTTTTTGATAAATATTATCCTGAATATCTTTCAATAGAAACTCTATCCTGGTTACTACTTCATCCAGAGATATCACTTGTTTTTCTAATGTATCTCTTCTTGCTATTTCAACCGTTCCATTTTCTAAATCCCTTGGTCCCATCGCCAATCGCACAGGTACACCTTTTAATTCATACTCTGCAAATTTCCACCCTGGTTTATGTGTGTCTCGATCATCCAGCTTAACAGAAACTCCTTTGCTTTGTAATTCCTTAATAATTGGATCCAATCTTTCTGCAATTGTATTGAGCTGTTCTTTCTCCTTTATAATTGGAACTATCACCACTTGTATTGGAGCAAGTTTTGGTGGTAACACTAATCCAAAGTCATCTGAGTGAGCCATGATTAATCCACCAATAAGTCGGGTGCTGACACCCCATGATGTACCCCATACAAAGTCCATTCCGCCTTCCTTGTTAGCAAATTTCACATCAAATGCTTTGCAAAATTTTGTCCTAAAAAGTGAGAAGTTCCTGCCTGCAACGCTTTTCCATCTTGCATCAATGCTTCAATACAGTAGGTATCGACAGCTCCGGCAAAACGTTCACTTTCTGATTTTACACCTTTTAATACAGGCACACCCATGTAGTTTTCTGCAAAATCAGCGTAGACATTCATCATCCTGATGGTTTCTTCCTCGGCCTCTTTTTTTGTTGCATGAGCGGTATGTCCTTCCTGCCAGAGAAATTCTGCCGTTCTCAGGAACAGCCTTGTTCTCATTTCCCATCGCACTACATTCGCCCATTGATTTATTAACAATGGAAGATCCCTATAAGATTGTATCCAGTTTTTGTATGTGCTCCAGATTACTGTTTCTGAGGTAGGTCGGACGATTAATTCCTCTTCCAGTTTGGCTTCAGGATCTACTACAACGCCTTTACCATCTTCAGCGTTTTTTAACCGATAATGAGTGACTACAGCGCATTCTTTAGCAAAACCTTCTACATGGTCAGCTTCTTTGCTGAGGTAAGATTTAGGAATGAATAAGGGGAAATATGCATTGGTATGGCCTGTTTCCTTAAACATTTTATCCAATGCAGCTTGCATTTTCTCCCAAATAGAAAAACCATAGGGTTTAATTACCATTGATCCTCTTACTGGTGAATTTTCAGCTAAATCTGCTCTTTTTACTAGTTCATTATACCATGCGGAATAATCTTCGCTTCTTTTCGGCAACCCTTTGCTCATAATTTATTACTGGTATGATATTTGTTAAAAATAAAATGTAACTTGAAAGGCAAATATAGCTTTTTAGGTATTCTAAAATAACTTAAATTGGCATTTAGCGTTACCTTTTTTGTAAGCGCATAAAAAATTTAAAGATATGAAATCGGGAAACATAGCATTATCAGGATTTTTGTTGATGGGTATTTTATTTTCAACTGGCGTTTTTGCTCAGGGTATTGAAAATGATGATTTATATTTCAATAAGAAAGACAGAACAGAGAAGAAGGTTAAAAAATATGAGCCAACTGCTACGGAAGAAGAAGTAGTTACCTCTGATGTGCCTATCACAACCGAAGATTTCTCATCTAAAAATTTAAATCCCGAATACATTGCGCGATATAAAGCGGATGAAATGGAAAATGAAGTGGAAGGAAATGAGTATTCTTCTGATGATTATTATGTTGAAACCGACGAAAGAATTCAAAACAATCAAGATCAATATCTTACCACAAAGGACAGCGCTTACACTAATAATATGAACCGCCCGGACTATTACCGAAATTCAAGAAGAAACTTCTACAATAATTACGGTTATGGTGCTGGTTTAAGTCCTTATTATCGACCTTCCGGATGGAATGTAGGTGTAGGATATACATTCGGTAGTTTTTACGGAATGCCATATTCAGGTTATAACGTGACCATGTCGTGGAGTACTGGTGGTTATTATGGTAATCCTTATTATGGTGGAGGATGGTATGATCCATATTATAGTGGATGGGGATATTCACCTTACTATTCTTACTATAGTAATCCATGGAGATATGGCTATGGATCTTCAGCCTGTTGTTGGGGAAACAGTTATTGGGGAGGATATACAAGAAATTATAACATTTACTATATAGAGAATTCAAATTTGACATATGGTAGAAGGGGTACTAGATCTTCCGGAACAATTACTACTAATAATTATAGAGTTCGAGATTCAAGAATTGCAAGAAATACACGACCTTCATCTACTACCTCAACAAGTAATGGCAGGGTAGCTGAAAATTATTCTACTACTCAAAATGAATTATATAATCGTAATAGCTACAGAACATCGAACAGTAGAACTTCATTGACAAGATCTTCAGATGCAATAACTACTACAAGCCGAAGAAGTACATCTTCAGCATCCAGAATAAATAGTTCTACTACCAATTCAAGAGTTAGTAACAGTAGCAGCTACGCAACTCGACCAACAAGATCGAATAACTACGGAACAACCAATAGCAATAGGTATAATACCAGGACATATACTAATTCTTCTAATAACAGATCAACTTCCGGGTATACTAATTCAAATAGCAGATCAGGTAGTTCAACCTATTCTACCCCAAGCAGATCAAGGAGCAATTCATCTTATTCAACACCTAGTCGATCAAATAGCAGTAGATCTTCTTCGTATTCTACGCCTAGTAGATCGAGAAGTAGCTCATCTTATTCTGCACCAAGCAGATCGAGTAGCAGCTCTTCGCCATCACGATCAAGTTCATCATCATCAGGATCAAGAAGAAGATAATTATTCAAAGGGAGTAAAACTAAAGTACTATGAAATCCTTAATAACCACACTTTTAGTAAGTGCCTGGATAATTATTGCCAGTTTCAATGTTAATGCTCAGAATTTTGTGCCAGCTGCGAGCGATTACTATGAACTTGGATTGTTATTTAGCCAATATGATTATATGGGAACTTCCCGAATTCAATCGTTGGGTGGAGCACAAACAGGCCTGGGGGCTGATCTTAGCTCAGCCCTTTCAAACCCGGCTGGATTAGGTCTTTATAATCGGTCTGAAGTTAGTCTTTCTCCCTCAGTAAATGCCTTTTCTGGCACTTCCACCTATTTAAATAATGCTGAGTCATTTTCACAACCGAATTTTAATATCGGTCATTTAGGTGTTGCTTTACAAAAATCTTATGACAATGATATAGGTTTTATCAGTGGGACTTTTGCATTTACTTACACAAAGGTTAATAATTTCAATCAACGATATAATATCAGGGGTTTTAACAATACCAATGATATATTGGATCAGTATTCACAAAATGCAACCGATTCTCCTTTTAACCCTGATGATTGGTCATTGTTGACATACCAGGCATACAATGCCTATTTAATAGATTTGTTTGTTGATACTACTGCCACACCAGATAATTATTTTTATGATAGATTAATATCCGAGGAAAATCCACAAATAAATGCTGTAGAACAAGCCGATGAAGTAATTACTACTGGTAGTCAAAGTCAGTGGAGTATTTCTTACGGAGCGAATTTTAATGATGTGTTCTTTGTAGGTGCAGGCTTAGGTATTCAATCATTGCAATACAATATCGAAAGATACTATGCGGAGTATTACGCTCCTGGAAACATCTTGATGGACATGAATTTTCTGGAAGACCTGGAGGTAAGAGGAAGTGGAATAAATGTCAATTTTGGTGTTCTAGCCAGGCCTATACCTTCATTAATGATCGGTGCATCTGTTATTTCACCCACTTTGCTAGTGCTTTCTGAAATTAGTAATACCAGCACAGAATCTTACTATGATAATTTTGAATATGAATCCTCTGATGGGCCTATTACACTTAATAATGAATACACAGAGAATGAATCTTTATTTGATTACCAAATAACTACACCAGCCCGATATAATGTTGGAGCCACTTTTTTCTTAGGTAAAAGTGGTTTTTTAACTGCAGATGTTGAGTTTGTTGATTATTCCAAAATTAAGTTTGATAGCCAGGATGACCCTCTCAAGGATCAACAACTGATAGCTCAAACGCAATATGCCAATACAGTAAACTTAAAATTTGGTGGGGAAGCTCGGTTAAACAAGTATAGGTTTAGAATAGGATATGCCTATAAACAAAGTCCATATGCTTTTGATGACGGAACTAAAAAAGATGTTTCAAAATATACTGTTGGGCTTGGCTACAGAACTTCTAAATTTTTTGCGGACCTATCTACTGCTTATCAAAGTGGATTAAATAATTATGCTCCATATTCTTTTGATCCGTCTAGCACGCTCCAAAAGGATTATTTTGTGACTCCCATTTCTCAGATTGATTACCAAAACATGAACTTCACGGTGTCAGTCGGCCTTTTCTTTTAGTATTTTTAAAAGGGCTTCTACACGAATATTATCATCTGCAATCACGAAATTAGCTTGATTGTAAAATGACTTTCTGGTTTCCAACTTTTCACTGATTTCAGCGAGAAGTTCTTCTTCGGATTTGTCTTTTAAAAGCGGTCGATGCGCAATTTTACTTTTTAAACGATTGAAAAGTTCATTTAAAGAAACGTTCAGGTAAATGCTTATGCCATTTTTTACAAGAATAGATAAGTTATTATTGTAGCATGGTGTTCCGCCACCTGTTGCCAGAATGAACCTATCGTGTGTTTCCAAAAATTTAATCAGGTTAGATGTTTCTATTTCTCTGAAGGTCTCTTCCCCTGATTCTTTAAATATTTGATTGATGGATTTTCCTGAGGATTTCACAATGATATCATCCAAATCAAAAAATGGGAGATCAAGTTGATTTGACAATTTTTTTCCTAATGTAGTCTTTCCACTACCTGGCATCCCAAATAAAAAAATTCTATTCTCCATTATGATGTTAATCTTACCCTTGGATCAAGGACGGCGTAAATAATATCTGCAAAGATATTTATTAGTACGAAAGCTATTGCAATAAAAATAGTAGATCCCATTACAACTGGAAAATCCAGGTTTTGAACCGCCTTAATTGTGATGTAGCCAATTCCTTTCCAATCGAAGATATATTCAACAAAAAAGGCCCCGGCAATTAAGGAAGCAAACCATCCTGAAATAGCTGTCAGCACCGGGTTTAGTGCATTTTTGAGGCAATGTTTAATAATAATTCTTCGTTTGCTCAGCCCTTTTGCCATAGCTGTTTTTATGTAATCCTGGTTAAACACCTCTATCATTGAGTTTCTGGTTAGCTGACTTATTATTGCTAATGGCATAATACCAAGTGTAATGGCGGGGAGAATAATGTTTTTTAGATGAAGTTGTCTACCATATATGGGGTGGGTTTCCCACAATTGACCTGTTAAATTAAGCCCTGTGAAATCGCTTAAATAATAACCAAAAATCAGTGCCATCATAATAGCCAGAACATAGGATGGTATGGATATACCAGTTATGGAAAAGCTTATTATCACTTTGTCTAAAAGTTTCCCTTGGTTTAATGACGAAATAATCCCAAGAGATATACCTATTAATGTCGCAAATGTGATAGCTGCCAAAGCTAACCAAAAGGTATCATCAATATTTTCCATCATGATTTTTCCAACTTCTCTATTCGTTTGAAATGATCGGCGTAAATAGGGCCATTTTATGACAAAAACACGGTTGTTTTCATAGTCCAATAACTTTTGGAAACCATACTTTTGTTGATTTAATGGCGTATCCCGATGGATGGAAATGGGAGAAAGGTCATTAATAAATTTTAAATATTGAATATGAAAAGGCTTATCCAATCCCAATTCAGAAGAGATTTCCTCACGGGTAGAAACATCACTTCTTTGTCCTGCAATCAATGCTACAGGATCACCAGGTAATACATGGAAAAGAATAAAAACAAGCGTTACTACTCCAAAGACAATTAGAAAACCATTTAATATACGTCTTGAAATATATTTGAACATTCTATTTTAGAAGGTCTAAAACTTCCTGGCTTGTGGGTGTATCATTATGATGCCATTTTCCCAGTACAGTTCCGTCATTGAGTAACATTATTCCTGGGTTTGCCCTGATCATTGCTTTGATTACCGTCGCATCAACATAGTAAAATGGTGCTCCGATTTGGTATTCATGCCTGAAATTTTCAATAGTAGAGGCATCATTAGAAGTTAGAATCCAGATGGTTATAGTTCCATCTAATTCATTAATGAGTTGTTGAATTTCTTCAATATTCGCAAGTCCGGCTTTTTTCACATCCTGGATAATTAAAAACAACTTATTACCCGTTAAAGATTCTTCGGTATAATCACCTTCATCTGTCCAAACATTATAATCCGTTATTTTTGGTAAAGCATCTTCATTGAGATGAACCATTTCCTTAAATATATAGGTGCTGTCATCTGTTATGAAATGATCAAACTCAAACCTTTCACCATCCTTTTCACATATGTAATTGTAAATGAATGGAGCGCTAGGCTGCATAGCTTTACTAATATTATTTCCAATATTATAGGCTCTGAAATCAATATATGGTAGGTGATTGATGGCATGAATAGCAATAAAAACACAAAATGCAGTAATACCGCCAATAATATAATCGCCCCGTTTTTGTAGGAAAACAGGTTTATAAGATTTTCGATTGATAAATATGTAAACAATTAGGACAAGAAGAATAAGGTCTTTTGTAAAAGATTCCCACGGTGTGAGCTTAATTGCATCTCCAAAGCACCCACAGTCTGTCACTTTTCCTGTTACAGCGGAATAAAATGTCAGGACGGTGAAAAATAGAATAAGGAGTAATAACACCCAACTAGTAGCGCCCATTCTTTGCCGAAGTAACACTGCAAATCCAAGGACTACTTCCAGGACTACGATGATTACGGCTAGTGATAAAGAAAAAGGAATAAAATGATGGAATACACTTGAGAATTCTGTAGAAAAGACTTCAAAATACTCTTGTAGTTTAATGGAGGTGCCGATCGGGTCATTGATTTTTATTAATCCCGAAAAGATAAATAATCCCCCTACTAAAATAAGTATAATGTTGTCAATTGATTTTTTAATTCCCATAGCCCATTTTTATTAAACAAAATACCGAATAATTGATAATATCCTGATAATTAGCATCAACTCCTTCCGAAATTATGGTTTTACCTTGATTATCCTCAATCTGTTTTACACGAAAGAGTTTCATTAATATAATATCGGTCATAGATGAAACACGCATTTCTCTCCATGCTTCATCATAGTCGTGGTTTTTGTTATCCAGTAAGTCAATAGTGGATTGAACATTTTCATCATACAATTTTTCAACCTCTTCGGTAGAAAGTTCCTTTTGGTCATTGTTTACGAGTGTAAATTGGATGAGAGCGATCACGCAGTAATTGATTATACCTATAAATTCACTTCCAATATTGTCTTCTACTTTTTGTTCTCCTTTATCCTGGATAGACCTGATGCGTTGGGCTTTAATAAAAATCTGATCTGTGATGGACGGTAATCTTAATATTCGCCATGATGTACCATAGTCTTTGGTCTTCTTTATAAAAACATCTTTACAAGACTTAATTACTTGTCTATATTCGTCAATTGTTTTGTTTTCCAAATTAAAAAACTGTTTTAAGCGTTAAATAAATACCATCTTGGCGGCGAAAGATAATTTTTTTTATTCAAAAAAGACACTAAAGATCAGGGGAAAAGTAGTTGATACGTCCGATCCTAAAGTAATGGGGATAATAAATCTAACACCCGATTCCTTTTATAAAATAAGTCGTAAAAGTAGTGAAAAAATACTTCTTGAATCAGTAGAGAAGATGATAATAGATGGAGTGGATATCATAGATTTGGGTGCTTTTTCTACTCGCCCTGATTACGAAACAATTTCAGAAGAAGAAGAATGGTTAAGACTTAAGGGAGGCCTTGAAAGTATAAAAACTGAGTTTCCGGAAGTAGTCATTTCAATTGATACCTTCAGATCCGGGATAGCTAAAAATGCAGTCAATAGTGGAGCAGATATTATCAATGATATAAGTGGTGGTCAAGGAGATGAGAAAATGTTTGAAGTAATATCCCAATTGAATGTTCCTTATATTCTCATGCACATCCAGGGTGCTCCAGCAAACATGCATTCAAATACTCATTATGACAGTATGTTAAAAGAAATAGCTGTATTTTTTGATAAGCAAATAAAACGATTGCATGCTTTGGGCCATAATGATATCATAATTGATCCGGGAATAGGATTTTCAAAAACTATTGCTCAAAACTATGAAATACTTAAAAATTTGGATTATTTTAAGGTTTTCAATGTTCCAGTTTTAATTGGAATTTCCCGAAAATCATTAATATTTAAGCCATTACAAATTTCGCCGGAGGAAGCTCTAAATGGCACCACTGTTTTGAATACATTGGCCATAATGAAAGGGGCTTCTATATTAAGGGTTCATGATCCTAAGGAAGCGAAAGAAGTTATTAATATATTAAAACAGTTACCTCATTGAACTTTTTATTTCAAATAGGGTTTTTAAATTTTGATCTGGTAGATGCGATAGACATATTCTTTGTCACCATTTTATTGTACCAGGTGTATAAACTCATGCGTGGCAGCGTAGCTGTACGGGTGTTTTTAGGCTTTTTGTTTTTATATCTTATTTACCTGGTAGTTCGGGCCGTCGAGATGGAGCTGCTCACCTCTATACTTGGTGAGTTTATGGGTGTGGGAGTTATTGCTGTAATTATCCTGTTTCAGCCGGAAATTAGAAAGTTTTTATTAATTATAGGAAAAACGCCTTCGCTCAGGAGGGAAAATTTATTTAAAAGATTTCCATGGAAAAAGGCTGAAAATGACTTTGAGTTAAATATAACACCAATCATGGAAGCGGCTAAAACGCTTGGGGCTACCAATACAGGAGCATTGATTGTGTTTTCGAAATTTTCAGAATTAAAATTTTATGCTGATTCAGGTGATAGGATCAATGGCATTATTTCTAAGAGACTTTTACTTTCCATTTTCAACAAGAGCAGTCCCCTTCATGATGGAGCGGTTATAATTCATAATGGCAAAATAGTAGCGGCAAGATGTATTCTTCCTGTGAGCGATTCTGAAAATCTTCCAGCTCAGTTTGGGCTTCGGCATAGAGCGGCCATAGGAATGAGCGAATCAACAGATACATTGGTATTGGTCGTATCGGAGGAAACCGGACAAATATCAGTGGTAAGAAGTGGAAAGATCTATCATAATCTTTCAGTTGTTGAATCAAGAACAATGATCAACAATTATTTCAAAGAAGAAGATGTGCAGGACAAAGAATTGGAAGAAATGATCAAGGAAGATATTGCTGTGCCGATAGAAAAAGAGAACCCTGAATAAATCAGGGTTTTTTATATTCTATTCTACCGTTACAGACTTAGCAAGGTTTCTTGGCTGGTCTACATTACATCCCCTTAATACTGCTACATAGTAAGACAATAACTGAAGTGGAATAACAGAGATTAATGGCATCAGGGCTTCATCTGCTGCCGGCACTTCGATCACGTATTCCGCCATTTTAGGGATTTGATCATCGCCTTCCGTAACTATCGCTATTACCTTACCTTTTCTGGCTTTTACTTCCTGAATATTAGAAACTACTTTTTCGTAAGAGCTGTCTTTTGTTGCTATAAACACAACTGGCATTTCTACATCAATTAGTGCTATCGGGCCATGTTTCATTTCTGCAGCAGGATAGCCTTCAGCATGGATATAGGAAATTTCTTTGAGTTTAAGAGCGCCTTCCAAGGCAACAGGAAAATTATATCCCCGGCCCAGGTACAGGAAGTTTCGAGCAAACATGAACATTTTAGAAATATTTTCAATTAGTTCATGGTTCTCCAATACTTTTTCAACTTTAGATGGGATTTGTTCCAATTCAACTAAAAGTTGTCGAAATCTGGCTTCTTTAATGGTTCCTTTATTATAAGCCATTTTTAATGCCATCATTATAAGAACCGTAAGCTGAGAAGTAAAGGCTTTGGTACTGGCTACACCAATTTCAGGTCCGCAGTGAATGTAAGCACCTTCATGAGTAGCTCTTGCAATAGAGCTTCCAACAGAATTACAAATTCCAAAAATGATTGCACCTTTTGATTTTGCCAATTCAATTGCTGCTAAGGTATCTGCGGTTTCTCCCGATTGTGAGATGGCAATACATACATCACCTTCTTTAATTACAGGATTGCGATATCTGAATTCTGAGGCGTATTCTACCTCAACGGGAATTCTACAAAATTCTTCAAAAAAATATTCAGCCACTAAACCTGCATGCCAGGAAGTACCACAAGCAAGTATGACAATACGGTCAGCATTTTCAAGTTTATGAGCATATTCTCTAATGCCTCCAAGAACTAAATAACCTTTTTCTGCATTTAGCCTACCTCTCATTGAATCAGCTATTGATCTTGGCTGCTCAAATATCTCCTTAAGCATAAAGTGTTCATATCCTCCGCGCTCTATGGCTTCCAGTTCCATATCAATCGTTTGAATGTATGGGTCGGAATCTACATCTTCTATACTTTTTATTTTAAGGCTATCTCTTTTTAAAATGGCTATTTCATAGTCGTTTAAATAAACCACTTCATTGGTGTATTCAACAATAGGTGTTGCATCAGAAGCGATAAAATACTCCTCTTTTCCTACACCTATTACTAATGGGCTACCCTTTCTCGCAGCTATTAATGTATCTGGGTCTTCCTCTGAAGCAACTACAATAGCATAAGCACCGATGACTTTTGACAAAGCAAGCCTGACCGCTTTTTCAAGAGAACAATTATTGTTATTCTTTATGTCTTCAATAAAGTGAATGAGAACCTCCGAATCAGTTTCACTTCTAAACTTGTGACCATTTTTTATTAATTCCTGTTTTAGGGAGCCATAATTCTCTATGATCCCATTATGTATGATTGAAAGTTTATTGGAAGAATCTGTATGTGGATGGGCATTGACATCATTAGGTTCACCATGTGTTGCCCATCGGGTATGACCTATACCGATGGTAGAGTTATTAAGCTGTGAGCCAACAAAGTTTTCAAGATCCGTTACTTTACCTTGTTTCTTAAAAACCTGAAGAGTTTCATCCTGGATTACAGATACACCAGCGCTATCATAGCCCCTGTACTCCAGCCTTTTTAATCCTTTAATAATAACATCATAGGCATTTCTTTCACCTATATAAGCGACAATACCACACATGTGAATTTATTTAGTAGGTTGATCGATTAAATATCGTCTCGAAGGTATGAAAAATATAATTTCAATCTGATATTTTCCTTATTGAACCTTAGCTGTTGAAAAGATTTTCCAAATGAGTCCATGAATAAATAATACTTAGCCTCTTCAACTCGACTATCCGTAGCTACAATGTCTTGAATAAAATCAACAAAAGCTGGGTTTCTGTCCACGGGTTTGTATTTGTTTTGAACCGTGTTACTTACATACAGTAATCCTTTATTTCGGCTTTCTGCATACCTAGTCAAACTCATGTCAAAACGATAAAGAAAAAGATTTGTATCGTTATAGGTGCCATTACTGAATTGATAAAGAAAATAACTTTGCCTACTGAAATCAAATTCTGGTCTCTTCTCAAAAGCATTCAATGTAAATGAACTGGATATTGGATATAATGAATCTACCTCTACATCCTCTATAATCAGTTCGGCTGTATTAATAACCATTGGACCAATGGAGTCTTTTAATTCCTGAATAGCGGTTAAATCCATTTCCATGAATGTACCATTGACAGAATTTAGATAAATGTTGTTAGGTACGTCTGAAGGTTGGTTTTCTATTAAACCTGCTAATTCAGTTCCTGTATAATCAACTTCTGAAGAATATGAAGGTCTATTGCTGAAAAAGAAAACTAATGAATCGTCTTGCGAACCATTGTTAAACCTGATGGTAAGATTGGATTCATAAAATTTAGGGTCAATTTGAAATAGGAGATTGTTATCTTGGTCTGGTACAAAAGCAAAGCCTTTTAAATAATCTTTTAGGTTTTTATTGGTAATAAGGTTAGCTTTTGCTTCATCTAAAATTCTTTTTCCAAATTCATCCGGAAGAATTGTGTTAAAAATCTTTGAACTTACAAGATAGGAAGTATCAACATCTAGTGTTAACTCTGCTAATGGTGTATCCTTATAAGCGTATTTAGTTGAAACATAATTTTCTACTTGCACTTCTTCATCCAACTCATGAATTCGTAGAATCTGATTTTTATACACAGGGCCAATACCAAAGTAATTCTTAGTGATGATACTTATTTCAGATTCAATATAAGTATAAGTCTCAGGCACTTTCAAAGTATCGCTTTTTGACACCAAATCACAATATCCGGTTAATTCAATATTACCATAATCTGAATCTGTTTTTTTTCCAACTGAAATTATCCTGTGATTCAATGCTGATATAATGGTATCGTTATTAAAATACTGTCTAGTAGTATCAGACACCAAATACGGCTCTGTAATACCTACAGAAGCAGTAACAGGAATTTCAATGGAAGATATGATGAAGTCACCAGTGTTAGGTGAGAGATTTAATCCAATTTCGCCTGGTTCTTCACAAGCAAAAAGAAACAGGGCTAATCCTAAGATTAGCCCTGTTTTTTTATCCAACAAGTTCATTATAGAGATTGTAATACGATTCTTCGCAGTTTTCGTCTTTTTCTATTGTATCGATTTTTTTATCACTTACTTCGGTCAATAATGCATTTAGACCATTTTTGAAGGCGGATTCAGATTTGATGACAGCGTCAGCATATTCCATACCCATTTTAATAAAACCTTCGTAATCTTTTGATTCTAGTGGGCTTAACATATCGTCTTCAATATCAAGCATTTTCACTTTGTCAAAAAGATCGTTTTCAAATTTATGAGAAAAAGGAGTGTCATAAATTGTGAAAACTGATTTTGTATCCTTGAAAATAGGATCGTTTTTGTAGGTGGTTTTAAGATACATTGGTATTAAGCTAGTCATCCAGTCATTACAGTGTACAATGTCCGGAGCCCAACCTAATTTTTTCACTGTCTCTAACACACCTTTACAGAAAAAGATTGCTCTTTCGTCATTGTCTTTGTAGAACTTGTTTTCCTTGTCGTGAAATACACTTTTTCTGTGAAAATAATCTTCGTTGTCAATAAAGTACACCTGAAGCTTTGCATTAGGAATAGAGGCAACTTTGATCACCAGGGGTTTTTCTTCTTCACCCACTGCTATGTTAATCCCTGAAAGTCTTACTACTTCATGTAGTCTGTTCTTTCTTTCATTGATTAGACCAAATCTTGGGACCAGGATCCTGATCTCCATTCCTTTTTCCTGCATTGCCTGAGGCAATTTTCTTACAAGTTCTGCAACGTTAGAAGTTTGTAAGAAAGGATTGATTTCTGATG
>JBNLGO010000099.1:0-14375 GCA_050306095.1 Cyclobacteriaceae bacterium | reverse complement strand
AAAAATGTCATTAAATGAATGATTGAAATAGAAACCATTTACATTATGGGAACAAGTTTTTAAAATTAATGGGATGAATTAACCACTGATAAAATTTACAAGCGAGAATTTGTATTTACCTTCCTTTCAATTAAATATAAAACTACCTAACCAATACTTAATAATGAATAGAATTTTAAAATTATCAACCATCGTATTTTTCCTAATTGTGGCTGTTGCATGTGGAAAGAAAATGACTTTTGAAGAGCAAATCACCAATGATGTAGTGTCTAAAATGGGCACTGGAATATGCGATAGTATTCCCGCTGGATCGACAATTAAAAATGTGAAAATCGGGGAAATTACTCCCATTGGCGAAACGGGACTTGTTGATGTTTCATTGGAGTTCGATTTTGAGAAAGACCAGACGACTACTCACAAAAAAGGAGCCGTGTTATATTCCAAGCAAGGAAGCACCTACTATTTGGAGGCACTTGGTGGCTGTGAATATGATCGAAAAAAATAAAACCTGACTCGTCCTAAAATAGGTGAAGCCTGTGGATTGATATTCATAGGCTTCTTCTTTTTCAATTTAAATTTCCCTGGAAGTAATTCACAGGTTTAGCAAACAATTCCATTTTTTAAATATCTTGGGCAGTGTTAACATTTTTCTTATAGGTTTTAAAAATTATTAATTATGAAAAAATTATTTTCTATCCTGTTTATTTTAGTATTCACTTTTGGATGTCGCTCTGTAAAGGTTTCGGACAAACAAATAAGCGAGGCTCCAACTAAAGAAGAAACGCTGGAGATTATTTCCGAATTGGCATCTGAAAAATATGAGGGTAGGAAGCCAGGCACAGAAAGCTATGGGAAAGTGATGGATTATGTTGAGGCTTACTTAAAAAACAATGATGTAAAACCTTTTTTTGAAAACAGCTATCGAGATACTGTGGTAGCGGAGGGAAAAACTTCTTCTAATATTGTTGGGCTTATTGGGGATTATGATCGGAGTAAAAAGCATATATTGATAGGTGCACACCTGGACCATATTGGCAAGTCTACCCGTAATTCTAAAGATTCCGTATTCAATGGCGCCAATGATGATGCGAGTGGCAGCACCGCAGTTCTTCAGATAGCTCGTCATTTAAATCAGAAAGAATTTGATCAAAATATAATTGTAGCCCTATTTACAGAGGAAGAATCGGGTTTAGTAGGTTCTAAGCATCTTGCTGAAAGCCTTAAAAAAGAAAATGTAAACCTTGCTTATATGATCAATTTTGAAATGATCGGAAAGATTCTTACTACTGGAAAAAACCAGGTGTATATTACGGGTTATGACAAATCCAACTGCGCAGAAGTGATGAACAATATAGCAGGGTCAAAATTTGTTAACTTCTTGCCTGAAGCAGTTGAATATGATCTTTTCAGACGGTCTGATAATTATTCTTTTTACCAGGCATTTAATGTTCCATGTCATACCATTTCTTCATTTGATTTTAAGAACTATCCCTATTATCATCATTTGGCTGATGAAGTACAATACCTCGACATTGAAAACATGAATCAAATCATTATTACATCTGCCAATATCATAGAACAAATGCTTCAGCAGCATGTGGAATTGAAGACTCCTTGATGTTGATGGTTCTTCTATCGAAAAGTAATATTTGATTGGATTATAATCCAATAGAAAAGGAAATCCTCAAATCGTCCTTTCTTTCAAATAACCGTTGGAATCGGAATTTAAGAAAGCAATTGGAGCGCAAATATTTCACTTTTAGTAGCGGTTAAATGTTGTTATAGCTTGAATTGTAGTTTGGTCAATTGTAAATTTATAGCTGCTAAATCAGTTTCAGAGAAAATATTTACAAAATCTGAGGTTGCTGACCATTATTCTCAGATAGACAACCTTAAAATAATGTTTAAGAGGTTAGAAATAAAAAGCACTATCAATTAAGGAAATCATGTCCTTAAATTGTGAGAATGGTAGTTGGTTGATTATTTCAATATTACTACAATTGAACCAGTTTTTTTCTTATTTCAATTTTCTTAATCACTTTATGATTTACTGAAGAATTTTAAAATCACCTGTACAATAAAAAAAATATATTTCCTTTTCATTGTTTTATTATAGGTAATTTGTACCTTTATTAATGTGAAAGTAATTGTAATATGAAGAAAGATATATTTAACAGTCTAGAAGCCTGGTTTATTACAGGTAGTCAGCATTTGTATGGAGAGGAAACGCTTAGAACCGTTGCCGAACATTCGGAGCAAATTGTAAAAGAATTGAATGCTTCAGGAAAAATACCGGTGAAGCTGGTGTTTAAACCTGTATTAACTACGCCTGATTCGATTTATAATCTTATTCAGGAAGCTAATGCTGCTAAAAACTGTATTGGGTTGGTGGCATGGATGCATACATTTTCACCTGCTAAAATGTGGATTAATGGTTTGAATATTCTAAACAAGCCAATGGCTCATTTACATACGCAGTTTAACAGGGATATACCATGGTCTGATATCGATATGGATTTCATGAACCTGAATCAGTCTGCGCATGGAGGTAGAGAGTTTGGGTTTATTGGCACCAGAATGCGCATCAACAGAAAGGTGATCGTAGGACACTGGCAGGATGATGAAGTGGTTGAAAAACTAAATATCTGGACGAGGGTAGCTGCCGGAGTTCATGATATGAAAGGGGCCAAATTTGCGAGAATTGGCGATAATATGCGGGAAGTGGCCGTAACAGAAGGTGATAAAGTGGCGGCGCAAATTAAGTTTGGCTACGCTGTTAATGGTTTTGGTCTTGGTGATGTAGTGAAATTCATTGATGGAGTATCAGGTTCTGCCATTGATCAATTAGTGGAAGAATATGAAGGACTGTATACGCTCGATGCTGCTTTGCAAAAAGGAGGCGCTCAGCGACAATCATTATTAGATGCTGCTAAAATCGAGCTAGGTCTGAAAGCATTCTTGCAAGACGGAGATTTTAAAGGGTTTACAGATACATTTGAAAACCTACATGGGATGGTTCAGCTTCCCGGTATTGCTGCACAGCGATTAATGGGAGAAGGTTATGGGTTTGGTGCCGAAGGAGATTGGAAAACTTCTGCTCTTTTACGAACCATGAAAGTTATGGCTGCCGGTTTGAAAGGTGGTAATTCATTCATGGAAGATTATACCTATCATTTCCAACCTGGAAATATGAATTGCCTGGGGGCTCACATGCTTGAAATATGCGAATCAATTGCGGATGGAAAACCAACATGTGAAGTTCATCCTTTATCAATTGGTGGAAAAGCTGATCCTGTACGCCTGGTATTTAATGTAGCTGGAGGTGAAGCATTAAACGCTTCTGTCATTGACTTAGGAAATAGATTTAGATTATTAGTAAATGAGGTGAAAGCAACGCCTATTGAAGATCCAATGCCTAACTTACCGGTAGCGAGGGTACTTTGGGATCCGAAACCAAATTTAAAAACTGCTGCTGCTGCATGGATTCATGCAGGTGGAGCACACCACACCGTTTATAGTCAAAATCTTAGCACAGAATATTTGGAAGATTTTTCAGATATGCTGGATTTAGAAATGGTAGTGATTGATGAAAAAACTGAATTAAGGGAATTTAAAAAAGAGTTGAGATATAATGAGATTTATTATCATCTGAATAATGGATTTTAATTTTTAATTTCAAGCTCATATTATCAAGAATCACTAAATAATATTTTTATGGAAAATTTTACTACGCTTGATTGGATTGTACTGGGAGGATTTTTTGCAATTCTGATTGGGATCGTTGTATGGGTAATCAGCCAAAAGGAGGAAACCTCTTCTGATTACTTCCTGGCAGGAAGAAACGCAGGATGGATAGCCATTGGTGCTTCGATTTTTGCCTCTAATATTGGGTCTGAACACCTGGTAGGTCTGGCCGGAGCCGGAGCCGAAACTGGAATGGCCATGGCTCACTGGGAGATGCATGCATGGTTGATCCTTATCTTAGGATGGGTATTTGTTCCTTTTTATGACAGGATTGGGGTATTTACCATGCCTGAATTTTTGGAAAAAAGGTTTAATGCAGAGTCCAGATCCATTCTTTCTGTTATTTCTCTCGTCAGCTATGTGTTAACAAAAGTAGCGGTAACTGTATATGCAGGAGGGGTTGTGTTTAAAGAAGTATTTGGTATCGAAAGCCTATGGGGCATCGACTTCTTTTGGATTGGTGCTATTAGTCTGGTAGTAATTACCGGTCTTTATACTGTATTCGGAGGAATGAAATCAGTACTATATACTTCCGTACTTCAGACACCAGTATTATTGATTGGTAGTCTTGTGATCCTTGTTGTAGGGTTAGAACAAGTAGGAGGCTGGGAAGCCTTAATGGAAATCGTACGAGGAGAATCAGTCAGATATGTCAGCGATACAGGAAGCGTTATTTATCAAAATGCCAATGACTCTATGGCATCATTAATCAGATCAAGTGATGATCCGGAATTCCCATGGACCGGAGTGCTTTTAGGTTCTGCCATCATTGGGTTCTGGTACTGGTGTACTGACCAATATATTGTACAGAGAGTATTATCTGGAAAAGATCAAACACAAGCAAGAAGGGGTTCTATTTTTGGAGCATACTTAAAAATATTGCCTGTATTTATCTTTTTGGTACCGGGTATGATTGCCTTTGCACTGAATCAACAGGGTAAATTGGATTTTGGAAGTTCAGGTTCTGATGGGGCGTTTTCCGTATTAGTAACCACGCTTTTACCTTCCGGATTGAAAGGTGTAGTAGTAGGAGGATTATTAGCAGCGTTGATGAGTTCGTTAGCATCCTTATTTAATTCTTCTGCCATGCTGTTTACAGTGGATTTTTATCAAAAATTCCGCCCAGATGCTCCAGAGAAAACACTAGTGAAAGTAGGAAGAATAGCAACAGCAGTTATCGTTGTATTAGGAATATTATGGATTCCTGTCATGAAAAATATCGGTAATGTTCTTTATGAATATCTACAACAGGTTCAAGGTTTACTTGCACCTGGAATTGCCGCAGTATTTTTTATGGGAGTATTCTCTAAATATGCCACTCCTAAAGGAGGTATGTGGGGTCTGATCATTGGATTTGTATTAGGAATATTCAGGTTGTTAGTTAATGTATTCTCAGATAGCGTAAGCCCAGATGGATTTTTACATACATGGTTTATTGATACCAACTGGCTTCATTACACCATTTTCTTATTCTTCTTAACGATTATTCTGATTGCCATCATAAGTGCAATAACGCCGAAGTCGTCAGAAGAGAACAAGAAATATACATATGCAGCTAGTACTCCTGAGGAAAAAGAAGCTACAAAAATGAGCTGGAATAAGTGGGATATGATTCACACTGCAGTTATCATTTGCATTGTAATAGGATTCTATATTTATTTTTGGTAGATAGTAGAACATCTTCATAAAAAAAGCCGCTCATTTGAGCGGCTTTTTTATTTGAACACAGCATATTTGGCATTGTTGACTGTCTTTAATGTCTACCATTGTAGGCATATTGTCGATTGCTATTCCCTCCTCGGGTATTTTTTACTTGTCTAGTTCTTGCTTTGTAATTTCCACCTCTATTCGCATTAGAATTGCCATGCATTTTTTCATGATGTTTGTTTTCTGAATGCTTATTGGCTTTATGATGATGCTTAGTTGACGGATAATCCACATAATAAGTATTGTTTACATGTTTATTATGCGCATGACCATTATGGTGTCCATGATTGTGTTTCTTATGATGACCATTGTGTCCATGGTGTTTATGATGGCCGTGATGACCATGGTGTTTATGGTGTCCATGATGACCATGATGATGCTTAGGTCTGTAATAGTCAGAATGATTATAAACCCAAACATGGTGATTAGGTATCGAATGATAACCTACACTTCTGGTAATATGTCCATATCTGTCAACCTCAACTTCTACAAATGTATTTCCAGTATTTAAAAATAGATTAAATGCTAAATGACCATTCACATAATAACTTCGGGCATTCACGATACCACTTCCATGATAGTGATTAACTACTACATTTCTAACGTATACAGGAAGATCCCAATCATTATAATTATTATATGAGTAAGCATATGTTGTGGTGGTGTAATATCCCTGTGCTTTGGTTTGGTTAGAAATAATTAAAGCTGCTCCAGCTGTAATTAAAAATACTAAAATCCTTTTCATAGCTTTAACTTTTTGATTTCAGGAGGGGTTATTCCAATCACCATGCCAAAAACAGCGAACATTTTATAATTAGCTGTAAGCCAATAAAATAAAGGTTTGATTTATTTTTAGATTTACATTGGAAGTGAGGCGAGAGGCGGATAAGTAAAGTGAAATCAGGCTAGGTTTGACCTGAATTTATAAACACTTAATCATATTAGCTAGGCATAATGAGATGTCAAACAATATCAATATGTGAAATATAAATTTCAATTTATATATTTGACAAACTTCACTTTTTATGAAAACATATATTTTTTTAATATTCCTTAGCATTTCCTTCATAACAAATTCAAAAGCTCAGGATACCTATAATTTAAAATGGAAAATTAACGATGATGAGAAAATCGCTTATCTAACAGAGACTGGTACTATTGATTCAGCTATAATTGATTTGCCAGAATTTTTCAAAACCATTAATAATGTATTTAAAGACAAAAGTGATTCTGTTGATTTTGACTTGAACAATTTTTTTAAAAGTTTTTACTCAGGTATTGAAAAATACTCCATGATGTCAGTATTACAAAAACAGGGGGAGTGGATAAATATTAAATCAATTGTAGAAAATCTTAATGATACTTCACAGAATTCAGATTCGGGTGGATTTATGAGTATGATGAAAGGAATTCAATTACGAGGTCTTTTAAATCAGAATGGTGAAATTCAAAGTTTTTATACTAAAAGAGATCAAAAAAATCTAATTTCTATTTTTTTTCAATTACCATCAAAACCTGTTAGAATAGGTGAGAAATGGTCTCTTGATGTTAATTGGATTACAATGGATCAGAATTTTGAATGTGATTCTATGAAGAGAACAAATGAAGTTGAATTAATTGATGTTAGAATTGATAAAAGAGACACTATTGCAATAATAAAATATAATTTCAATGAGAGAGTGAAAGGTAATTTCAATTTACCTTTTGGGAATAAATCAATTGAAACTATGTATGATTGGCAATATAACGCAATCTGTGAGTTTTCAATTACAAATGGTAAATGGATTAACTATTCAGGAATTAGTACAGTCCATTCAACTGGATTTCAAAATACTTCTTTTAAGCAGCGATTTGCCTTAGTAGAAAAAAAGGTAATCCCAAAAGTCATTAGCAAATATCTCGATTAAAGCATTTCATAACAATGGTAACTGTTTCTTAGCTAATTAATTACAAAAGAATTTTTCAGGAAGTCTGAATTATTCATTCCCTTAGTAATTGAATAATCAAATCTATCATCTTTCTTAAACCAAAAAAAAATGCTGAAGACGAAATACTTTTCACCCTCAGCATTTTTATAATTCTATATTGAAAAAAGGAACTTACCTATTAAGTGTCTTTTGACTGTTTTCAAGTAAGTTTTTGACTGTACTAATTTCCATAAATGAGGCGCCAATGTTGTCCCCAAAATTTCCCGCTACCACTACCACATGATCAGACTCTTCTATATTAGATTTTGAAATGAGTCGCTCTAATCCATCAACAATAAATCCATCCCTGGATTTGCTACCTTCTATGTAATTCACATACACACCATATGAAAGCGATAGTTCACGCATCACTCGCTTATTATAGCATTGTGCAAAAATGATACAATTGCCTCTGTATGATGCTAACGCCTTTATTGTTCTTCCTGTAGTGGTATCTGCAAGAATAGCTTTGGTACCAAGTTCCTGATGTGCTTTCACAGCACTATAGCTGATGAAAGTAATGACATCATCAGAAACATCTCGTACGACCATTGGCTTAGAGATTTGCTGTACCCTCGAGCCTTCTACCTCACGAGCTATATTGGTCATTACGTTTACCGCCTCAACAGGAAAATCACCATAGGCAGTCTCACCGCTAAGCATTACCGCATCTGTGCCATCATATATTGCATTGGCAACGTCACTGATTTCCGCTCTGGTAGGCCGTGGGTGGTGGATCATGGTATGAAGCATTTGAGTAGCGGTAATTACCGGCTTGCCTCTCTCTGTGCATTTATCGATTAACATTTTTTGAATGACAGGAATTCGGTGTTGAGGAATCTCTACCGCCAAGTCTCCCCTTGCGATCATCACACCATAAACGTGATCTAATATTTCATCAATATTATCTACGCCATCCTGGTTTTCTATTTTCGCAATGATTTTGATGTCGCTGCCTCGTTCATCCAAAATCTTCTGAACCGCTAACGCATCTTCTTTATTTCTTACAAATGAATGGGCGATAAAATCAAGATCATTATCTACAGCAAAGTGGATATAATCAATGTCTTTTTGGCTCAGTGCAGGTAACTTCACGTGAACTGACGGAATATTGACACTCTTACGTCCTTCAATCATACCGTCATTTTCAGCTACACAAAGAAGTTTGTCATCCGTTTTTTCTGTGATTTTTAATGATATCGCTCCGTCATCAATTAAAACCTTACTCCCGACTGGCACATCTTCTACAAATCCCGAGTAATTCACACATACACATTCAGGAGTAGAAATAGTATCAGGATCACCTTTAATGTAGATTTGGTCACCATATACAAGGTTGATAGGTTCAGAAGCCTTGGTAGTTCTGATTTCTGGGCCTTTTGTATCTAACAATAATGCTATTCTTTCGGAAACCGCGCGGACATTATTAATTACTTTTAAAGTATCTTCATGGGTTTGATGCGCAGTATTTAAGCGAACCACATTCATTCCGGCTTTTCGCAATTCTTTTATAAATTCAACTTCGCATTTCCTGTCCGAAATGGTAGCTACAATCTTGGTCTTTTTTCTCATTTAGAAATAAGGTTAATTTAAATTAGTCGACAAAATTATGAAGATTACGCAAATGTATGATAATTTATTCAGCCAATTTTGTTGATATAAAAAGTAAAGATAAATTAATATTAAACTAATCGGATATTTTAAAGAATACCCCCCGCTTTTTGAACCAGCAATTTTGCGTTTTCTGAGATAATATCAAACTTTTTGTCGATGTAATCCTCTTTTTTAAATAGGGCAGTGCTTATTCCCAGCGCTGTGGCTCCAGCTTTATACCATTCTTCAATATTATCTTTGTTGACACCTCCGGTTGGGAGTAGCGGAATATGTGGTAACGGCACCGAAATACTTTTAATATAATCCGGACCTAATGAGGCTGCAGGGAAAACTTTGACGAGGGTTGATCCCATTTGATAGGCAGTAAAGATCTCTGTAGGTGTAAATGCACCCATGCAGGTAGGCGTCTTAAATCGCTTGGCATATTTTTGAACCTTTCGGTCAATGATGGGTGAAACAATAAATTCAGCACCGGCATTAATGCTTTTCTTTGCCTCCTTCACGGTTGTTACTGTGCCAACACCCAGCAATATTTCATCTTTGAATTTTTCAGATACACTTTTAATTGCTTTTAATGCATTTGGGGTGTTTAATGAAATCTCAAGGGTTCGCACTCCACCATCAATGAGTGCTTGTACCAGGTCATGAATGTGATCAATGTGATCTACTCTGATGATTCCTACAATCTTAGATGCCAGTAGCCGATTTTTACGCCCGGAAAAAGAAGGGGATGGGTCCATATTGTTTTATATAAATGTTTGATCCTTAAGATTTATTAGCGATTTAAAATTAAATAATATTTCTTAGTAAGAATTTTTAAATCACTTTTTTACAAAATTATTCAATTATGACCCCTTTAAGCCTGCTATTAATTACACTTTCGGCCATTGGATTTTTATTGATAATGGTGCTCGTGTTGAGGATCCACGCCTTTATAGCATTGCTACTGGTGAGCATTTATGTGGGATTAATAACAGATATGCCGCTTGAGACTATTTATGAAAGTGTGCAAAATGGCATGGGGGGGATTCTTGGATTTGTGGCAGTCATTGTAGGTGTAGGGTCAATTTTTGGGCAAATATTAGAATCGACAGGCGGTGCGCAGCAAATGGCGCGTCGGATTGTTGCTACTTTTGGCGTAGAAAAATCAGAATGGGCATTAACGATTATTGGTTTCATTATCGCCATTCCGATATTTCTGGATGTGGGTTTCATTATTTTAGTTCCTTTGGTATATTCTTTAGCCAGGTCAACCGGAAAATCTACCTTACTTTTTGCCATTCCATTATTGGCAGGGTTGGCCGTAACACATTCTTTTATACCGCCGACTCCCGGGCCAGTAGCAGTGGCTGATATATTGAATGCGCCTTTAGGGATGGTGATTTTATTTGGATTTATTGTAGGGATACCCTGTGCCATCATTGCCGGACCGATATTCGGAAAGTACATTGCTAATAAAATACATTTAGATCCACCTGAATTAGAAACAACCGATGAGGCAGATACTGATGAAAGAAAATATTCCCTGTTCTCCATTATATTCTCAATTCTTTTACCTCTAATATTAATTGTAGCAAGAACATTATTAGAGTTTCTTGTCAAAAATGAATCACTAGAGAGAACCAGTTTTACGGATGCGATTATTTTCTTAGGCCATCCATTTAGTGCTTTAATTATTGCGACATTTTATGCAGTCATATTTTTGGGTTTAAGAGGAGGATTCTCTAAAACGCAAATTCTGGAGATGGCTAATAAATCACTCGGCCCTGCAGGAGTGATCATATTAGTTACAGGAGCTGGAGGGGTATTCAAGCAAATATTAGTTGATAGTGGTGTTGGTAAAAACCTGGCAGAGCTAATGGCGGAAATGCCACTTTCACCTCTTGTGTTGGCATACTTACTAGCAGTGGTAATACGGGTAACCCAGGGATCTGCTACGGTAGCAATGATTACTGCTGCCGGAATGATAGCGCCGATTCTCGATCTAGCCGGTACGAGCGGCGCTTACAATGCGCTTACCGTTATTTCTATTGCTTCCGGAGCGACGATTTTATCTCATGTAAATGACAGCGGTTTTTGGCTTATTGGTAAATATTTAGGTATGACGGAGAAACAAACGCTTCGTTCCTGGACAGTCATGGAAACTATCATTTCAATCGTCGGATTTGTGTTGACCCTTTTATTGGCGATGTTTATTTAATAATAATTTTGTGTGGCTTTTTTATAAGCCTTTAAAATCCTGACATGCTGATCGGGTGTTAATTCATTGAGAAAAGTGATCAATAGCGGGTTTTTATATTTTTCATAGAAAAGCTTTCTAATTCGTTCAAAAGTTTCCGGATCGGGAACGGACAGTAACAATCTTTCAACTTCAAAAGTCCTCCCGGGTTTATCAATCAATTGGCCAAACTTATTTACATAACTTAATATCAGATCTACCTTCATGCGCTTCTTTATCTAATAATACCTCTACACATTTCTTTTAATTCATCAGAAGTTTTTGTTTCAAATGACTCGATCTCCCTAAGTAGAGTTACTGCATATTTCCTGAACAGATAGAAATTGATCCTTTCGAAGGTGGAAATGGATGGTATTTTTTCGATTTCTCTTTTGGTGAAATAATAACTCTTTTTACGCAATGCTATATATAATGCATCTACCAGGGAGGTTTCTTTTTCATTGGGAATGGTAATTACACTAAACATGAGGAATATCCTTTTTTTGTTTTTCCCAATTTTCATATTTTTGATCACTCTATAATTATGGAATTTTAAACATTGTATTATTATTTGAAGCTTTATTTTAATTTATTTTAATAATAAGCTAATTTTATTTACATTTTTTAAATATTTGATTGGGGTGGGTAAAGGTGATGTTGGCGGATTTTGATATGGAAATATTTGATAATTAGGAATTAATAATTGGAGTTATTGATAGAAGGTAAAAAATAGACCGATCATAAAAACAGATTTTTTTTAACATCATTTAGTGAGTTAAATACTTAATGTAAAATTGAAATTTTTAAAATAGTTACTTATGGAACAGGAAAGTCATGCCCATATAATTACTGAAATTCATGGAGCACTTGAAAAGAAAAATTTTGACAAAGTAATAGAGATCGTTAAAAAGGTTCCTACTAGCAATGAATTGGACGATATCAGTCAAACTTTTCTTTTAACCTATCACTATAATTTTAAAAATAAATTTTTAGAAAAGGCCGACTTTAATTATTGCATGCGATTTTCTGACCTTGTAAACAAAAGAGTATAAATAACCTTCGGAATCTACATTTCGGCAAGCGTTCTGGAAATATCAGATCGGTATATATTTATTGCGGGTAATAATGCTCCAACTATTCCGGTGGTAATCCCTAACATTAAAATATACAATTCTTTAGTAGAAAATATGCTTCCGGATAGTAGTGTTCCTACTTCTCCGCCAATAAATTGGTGTGAAGACCACAAAATAAGGTGCGACAAGCCAATACCCAGCACGGAGCCAATCAAAGAAATCATAACTCCTTCCGATAGAATAAATAAAAAGAGCTTTCTTTTTGTCGCCCCTAATGCACGAAAGATAGCCATATCATACAACCGCTCATTAAGTGTAGAATACATGCTGATAAATATGCTCAATGCCGCCACCCCGATGAGAAGGAAAGCAATGAGGTTGAGGAATTTTGATCCTGTACCCAGCATTCCCAATAATTTAGTGATTTCAAATGGAGGCATGGCTGCCTGCAAATTGCTCGTGTTATTGATGAGCCTTGGTAATTTTACCGCTGCCATGGGGCTTCTGAATTGAAGGAGTTCATTAGTGATAAATAATTCGGAAGTATCTGTTTCATGCACCGCCCAGTAACTCGAAAGTGGAGTGAAAAGCAAGTTGTCATGTATTCTTCCGGTAGCCTTCAATATGCCGGTGACCGTATAATGATGGTCTTCATGCCCGCCATCATCTGCAAAACCATGAGAACTTTCCAGGTGATCTCCTACTTTAAGCCCTAATTGCTTTGCTGCGTTATTTCCAGCTACTACATCCAATGTCTGGGAAGGTAGTTTTCCTTCGTCTGATTGAAGATGAAATAAGGAATAATAAGAGGTGTCTGTTCCGATAATGCGAAAACCTTCGAAGCTATCACCAATAGACATCGGAATGGCATTTTTCACTAACCGATGACCAGCTATAAAATTGGCATCTTCCAAGGAAATATTTCCTGTGGGAAAGTCGATGTGAAATAAGGAAGAGAGAATGATTTGCATCGGGCTGCCTTTGGCCCCCACTACCATATCTACGTTTTCAATATTCTTTTGAACCGTAGTTTTAATTTGCTCATTGAGGAGAAGCAGGAGGGTAATGATTACTATTCCAAAAGCCAGAATAACTATGCTTAGTGCTGTGTGAAGCTTTTTATGAAGGAGGTAGGAAATACTTAATTTAAAAAGATTCATGCCAGTACAATTTTATCTGAAAAATGATCTTTTAGTCGCTTGTCATGGGTAGCGATAAGCAAAGCAACCTTGTGTTTTTGGGTTTGCTCAAATAAAAGGTTAATTACTTTTTCCGCATTCATATCATCCAGGGAAGCAGTGGGTTCGTCCGCAAGTATCAATTTTGGGTGGTTTACTAAGGACCGGGCTATTGAAAGACGCTGTTGTTCGCCTAAACTCAAGGATGCTGGTTTGCGCTTCTTCTTAGAATACAACCCCAGTTCTTCTAATAAGAGATTGATTTTTTTCTCATCTTTATTTTTGGTGAAATATTGGCCTATTCGCAAGTTGTCAAAAACATTTAGGGCGGAAATCAATCTTGATTGTTGAAATATAAAGCCAATGTTCTGTCCTCTAAACTTGTCTTTCGCTACTCCTTCTAGTGTGTTTAATTTGGTTTTATCAATGAGAATTTCTCCATTAGATGGCTCGATAAATCCCGCAATGAGATGAAGTAAAGTAGTCTTGCCACAACCAGAATTTCCTAGAATTAGTAGACCTCTTTCCGGTTTCAGACTGATGCTTGGAAAATTAAGCATCGTTGATTGGTCATAAGAGTATTCAAGATCAGTGGTTTGTAGCATAAGGTTAAAAGAAAAGCTATAATATTCTTTTTTATAGTGAAATAAAAAAAGCCACCAGGTAAAATACAAGGTGGCTTCTATAGTTATTCGTTAAATGCTTAATTCATCTGAGCTTCCAGCTTTTGTGATAGCACTGATTTTGGTACAGCTCCCACTTGTTTGTCAACGATTTCACTGTTTTTGAAAAACAATAAAGTAGGGATACTTCTGATACCAAACTTCGCTGAAACCTGTGGATTGCTGTCAACATCAACCTTTGCAATTACAGC
>JBNLGO010000098.1:0-14591 GCA_050306095.1 Cyclobacteriaceae bacterium | reverse complement strand
CCACCACCAGCTGTAGTTTGCTCGGCTGCTGCAACAGGTGCGGCTTCACTTTCATTCTTTACATAAGCTAGAATAGAAATGATTTCTTCATCTGAGAAATCAAAGGATGGCATAATAGCCGGTTTGAACTGATCAAACAATTTAACTGCATAATCATCTCCACTTTGAATTACCCCTTGAGAATTCCGGATGAATTGTTGGATCCACGCTACTGGTCTTCGATTGTAAACATCTTTTAGCGCTGGCCCAATGACCTGCTCATGCACAGCATGGCATTGTTTACAATTGTTATTGAAAAGTGTCTGACCAGAAGAAATTATCGCTTCATCCGTAGGAATTTCGACTGCATCGGCATTTTGTGAAAATGCCACATTAGAAGTTATGAGGAATAATAAAGTAAATACTAAGCACGTTAACCTCCGACAACAAGAAGATACTTTCATTTATTAATTGATCTTTTAATTCGATTTCTCCCGCTTCCTTAAATATAAGAAGCCACAAATGTAATATTCGATACTATCTTTTCAAACTTAGAAAACAATGGCATCGAAAAATCGATTGCAATATTCAGACTTAAATGCCAAATTCTAAAATTTTAGGTTTCATTTTATAATAAGAATTTCGAAATTTAGAATGATTATAAATAAGGTTGGATTTTGAATTTTAACATTGCCAAAATACCTAATACTAACTTGTGCTGATCTATTGAAATGAATAATTTAAAATCGAGCAATTAATAATACTTATTTGGCAAAACATTTTGCAGACATTCGATTTAAAAAGCATGAGGATTGTCATTAAAAAATTCAATTCTTTATACATTTGCATCTCCAATACACTGGTGAATTATATATTTCATTTTAAAAACTTATGTAAATGGCATTTGATATTGATATGATTAAAGCTGTGTACGCCCGGATGGGTGATAGAGTAAACGCAGCGAAGCAAATCTTAAACAGACCCTTAACACTCACAGAAAAAATACTTTATAGCCACTTATATGTGGGAAATCCTTCGGAGGAATTTTCAAGAGGAAATTCCTATGTAGATTTTGCGCCTGATAGAGTTGCCATGCAGGATGCTACGGCTCAGATGGCACTTCTTCAATTTATGCAAGCTGGTAAGAAAAAAGCTGCTGTTCCATCTACAGTACACGCTGATCACTTGATATTAGCAAAACTTGGAGCGGATACTGACTTACAGGACTCTATTAACCGTAATAATGAAGTATTTAATTTTCTAGCCTCTGTATCTAATAAATACGGAATTGGATTCTGGAAGCCAGGTGCAGGTATTATTCACCAGGTAGTGCTTGAAAACTATGCATTTCCGGGAGGAATGATGATTGGTACGGACTCACATACTGTTAATGCCGGTGGGCTAGGAATGGTTGCTATTGGTGTTGGCGGAGCTGATGCTGTAGATGTAATGGCAGGTATGGCCTGGGAATTGAAGTTCCCTAAGCTGATAGGTGTTAAGCTTACAGGAAAACTAAATGGATGGACTTCAGCAAAAGATGTCATCTTAAAAGTTGCAGGTATATTAACAGTAAAAGGTGGTACTGGTTGTATTGTTGAATATTTCGGGGAAGGTGCTGAATCACTGTCTTGTACTGGAAAAGGCACCATTTGTAATATGGGAGCTGAAATAGGTGCTACTACTTCTACTTTTGGTTATGATGAATCAATGGAAAGATACCTTCGCGCTACAAAACGAGACGATGTAGCTGATGAAGCTAATAAAATTAAAGAACACCTTACAGCTGACAAAGAGGTTTATGAAAGTCCTGAAAAATATTTTGATCAGTTAATTGAAATTAATCTTTCAGAATTAGAACCACACTTAAACGGTCCGTTTACTCCAGACAGAGCAACTCCAATTTCTCAGCTTGGAGAAGAAGCAAAGAAAAACGGATGGCCAACAAAAATCGAAGTAGGATTGATTGGCTCTTGTACTAACTCTTCATATGAAGACATTTCAAGATCTGCTTCTATTGCATCACAAGCAGCTAAAAAGAATCTGAAAACCAAGGCTGATTTCACCATCACTCCTGGATCTGAACAAGTACGATTTACCATAGAAAGGGATGGATTTATTGACACCTTTAATGAAATAGGTGGAAAAGTATTTGCCAATGCTTGTGGTCCCTGTATAGGACAATGGGATCGACCTGGCGCAGACAAAGGTGAAAAGAACACTATTGTTCACTCTTTTAACAGAAACTTCTCTAAACGAGCAGATGGTAATCCAAATACTTATGCTTTTGTAGGTTCTCCGGAATTAGTAACAGCCATGGCCATAGCAGGCGATTTGAATTTTAACCCAGCTAAGGATAAACTTATCAATGAAAACGGAGAAGAAGTAATGCTTGATCCTCCAACAGGATATGAACTTCCACCAAATGGATTTGATGTAAAGGATCCTGGTTATCAGGCGCCTGCTGAAGATGGAAGTGGGATCGAAGTGGAAGTTAAGCCGGATTCTGAACGTTTACAACTACTCGAACCGTTCCAACCTTGGAATGGCGAAAACATTTCAGGTCTGAAATTATTGATCAAAGCAAAAGGAAAATGTACCACTGACCATATTTCTATGGCGGGTCCTTGGTTAAGATACCGAGGTCACCTGGATAACATTTCCAACAACATGTTAATTGGCGCTGTCAATTTCTTTAATGATGCTACTGATAGTGTTAAAAATCAATTAACTGGAGAATACGACAGTGTGCCTAAAGTGCAAAGAGCTTATAAAGCTGAAGGCATTGCTACCATCGTAGTTGGTGACCACAACTATGGAGAAGGTAGCTCAAGAGAGCATGCAGCTATGGAGCCAAGACACCTTGGTGTTAAAGTAGTGCTTGTAAAATCATTTGCTCGAATCCATGAGACAAACCTGAAAAAACAAGGTATGCTTGGATTGACATTTGACAATGAAAATGATTATGACAAAGTCCAAGAAGACGATGTCATTGACATCATTGACCTGAAAGATTTTGCTCCAGAAAAACAATTAACACTGGTATTAAATCATGCTGATGGATCAAAAGATACCATCAAAGCCAATCACACTTATAATAAAAATCAGATTGATTGGTTTAGAGCTGGAAGTGCACTTAACTTAATTAAGCAGCAACAGTAAGCAATTAAAGAGTTAACACCTCCATTAAAACCTTCCATTTGGTAAATATATCAGGTGGAAGGTTTTTTATTGCCAATTGATTTTATTTGACTAATGAATATTATTTATATTTATTTCTAATTAAGAATAGAGTAGGAAATGGGTTTATTTAGTGTTTTTGATAATTATGCCAACGACCGTAAAAGGAGCCATTTAAAAAACCTCATTGAAATTGCCTTGGCAGATGGCGCATTCGATGAAAGCGAAATGGCATTGGTCAAAGAAATTGCGATAAAGCTTGAACTGACTGAAAATGATATTGAAGAAATCAGGAAGAATCCTGAATCAGTAAAATTCACCCCGCCCTCTAGTGAAAAACTAAAAATAGAACAGCTTAATGAACTAGTCAAACTGATGATCGTAGATACAAAAATTGATGAAGAGGAAGTTAAGGTATGTAAAAACCTCGCTATCAAATTGAACCTTGCTCCAAATATTATAGACGATCTGATTGAAATGAATATAAAGAAGAATTAACCTTTACTATTCTTTTTTCCCGTGTGGCGTGTGAATAAATTTCTTGTTTGTTCCTCGGAGATTAAATAACAATCCAAACATATTAAAGAAGGTTCGTGGCAATTGTACCATCGCAAGGATCATTTTCTTGGAATAAAATCTTCTTGGAATGGCAAAAACAATGGACAAAACATTGAGGCCAAATAATAAAGGCCAATAAATGAAGTCAATGTGAAAGAAAACATTAATAACAGAAAATAACACAGAGAATAGCAATAGGAAAACTAAGTTTAAAAATCTGGGCAACTGCGCATGTCTGAGAAAAGCACTGTTCCAAAGTGCAATATTAAATTTTAATAAAGCCTTAAAACTTACGGCCAAATACTTCATCAAGTAGAAATACTGGCTAAAAATCCACCTCCTTCTTTGATTTTTAAAGTCTTTTTGGTTGGCCACTTTTTCATCAAATATTACCAAATCATCAGAAAATATGGTTTTAACACCTTTTTGCAAAAGCCTAATTTCAAGCTCCTTGTCAAAACCTGAAACTGAATCCATGTCTGACAAAATATCTTTTAATAAAACATAATTAGCTAAATAACCCGAACCGGATATGGAAGCTGATAAACCAAGGTTAAAGGAACCCCGCCTGAAAATATTTGTGTTGATAGCTTCACTCAAACCATCTAAATAAGACATTTGTGCATCCGCCTCTTTTTCCAATCGTATTCCCTGAACAGAAAGATAGCCCGCATTTAATAATTTATTTGCATGTATTAAAAAGTCTTTGTTAATCAGGTTATCTGCATCCAAAATGACGCATCCATCAAAATGATTAGAGATAGATCCAAATGCAGCATTGAGTGCTTTTACTTTGGTGCTCTTTTCAAATTCTGCCTCAATAACCTCGATGGGCAATTTTTTTAATTGACTGATCGTACTTTCAGTTAGTGTATCAGCAATAACAACAATTGAAAACTTATTGGCGGGATAGTTGAGTTGCAATGCCCGATGAACAGTGGAAAGAATTACTTCATTTTCTTTATATGCTGGTATAAAAACGCATATGTTATTGTTGAAATCACGGTTATCAACTTTAGGCGAACGTCGAAAAACCGAAGCTATAGAAAGTATAAAACTATAAAGGGTAGAATAAGAGAAATAAAAAAAAAGTACGCCTTGAAACGTACTATAGATCATTTGTACAAAAGACATGTTTTATACCGCTTTTCTCTGGATTAATGCAGGAAAAGTAAGCAATATAATTTTCATGTCAAACCAGAAGGAAGCTTTATCTGCATAAGCAATGTCCATTTCCATTCTTTCTTCTTCAGACATTTCTGATTTACCTCTTTTTGTTACTTGCCACAATCCAGTAATACCTGAAGGTGCTAAAAACCTTTTAGCCATTTGATCTTTGGTGAGCATCTCAGCTTCATATAAAGGAAGTGGTCTATTACCTACCAATGACATATCACCAATAAGTACATTTATCAACTGAGGTAATTCATCAAGACTTGTATTTCTTAAAAAGCGTCCGATCCTGGTAATTCGCGGATCATTCTCGATTTTATGGAAGGTACTCTTCTTACCCTCATCTTGATGATCTTTATATTGATTTAAATGTGCCAAATCAGAAATCTCCTTATCAGCATCATTTTTCATTGTTCTAAATTTATAAAAATCGAATATTCTATATCCAGTACCTGCTCTCTTTGAAATATAGAAAACAGAACCTCGTGATTCAATTTTAATAAGTGCCGCAATAATCAAAAATAATGGACTCAATAACAGCAGCAATGCAAATGACAAGGCTATATCCATTAGTCGCTTTGCATAAGGCATTTTAAAAATTGGTAGAAAGTAATTTAAATTGAGTTCCCTTTCTACTGGTTTCTGCACTATTTGTTTTTTGAATTTTTGCAAAAACTCAATCCTCTCACAGATGGCATGACTATTAAATTCATTAATGTAAAAATCATCTATACCAAGTTTCATTGCTTTTAACTTGTCTTGATTATTGACATGTTTTGCTAGTACAATGAAAGGTATATGCCCTAAGTGAGGATTATTTTTTATTTTATTGTAAAAGGAAAATGCATTGCTATCTGTGAGTTTAAAATCACAAATAATAGCTGTCGGTAACTCTTTATTAACTAATAACTGATTTTCAAGCCAGTAATAGGCTTTCGTAAAATTTGGAAGTGAAAATCCTGTATAATTGAATTCAACAATTTTATCGCAAATATTTTTGCCATTATAGCCTACAAAAAGAATAATTCCTTTTTCAGCTTGGTTGATTTCGGTGCCAGGTTGTTTGTTTGTTATTAGCACAACAGGTTATATAAGTTTTATTTTTTCCTTATTAAGCTTCAACACAATTTCTACTGTAAACAGCAAGTCTTTAGGATTAAAGGGCTTTTGAATATATTCATAAGCTCCACTTTTTAAACACTTTAACTTCTGTTCTTTATCATCGTATCCTGAGATAACAATAATAGGTACGTCTCCATAGTATCCACTGTTTTTGATATTACGAAGAAATTCAAAACCATCGATATTTGGCATATCGATATCAGTAATTATTAAGTCTGGGAATTTACCTCCTTGAAGCCATTGCATTGCTTCCATGCCATCATGCTTTGTAGTTACTGAATATTGCCTGCTAAGCATTTTATCAAGTAACTGGCACATTGACTTGTCATCATCAATTATAAGTATCTGACTTCTCATTTGACTGTGGTTTTCCCTCCTTATTCACATTATTTATAAAAATAATGCTATTTTAATCCGCTTAAACAAAATCATCACATTTTTAACTCTGAATTTTTCCTCGCAAAAATGTGATCAACTTAGAACCTCGTAAACACTATTAATTTTGAAACACAACATTGTCCACGAGAGACAATGTAAAGAAAGTGAATTTTCACAAGAAGTAAAAATTTAATTTAACTTTTATTTAATTGTACTTTATTTATACACGTCATATTTTATATTGATATAATACAATTATCTAACATATCTATCGAAAACCGTTGTTTAATTTAAATTATTTCAACAATTCCCAGCTAAAAATGTATTTTTTTGAATTTTTGCGATAATCAATAAAAATGTCATTTAATAATGGTTTAATTTTCAATTAATACAAAAGCTCCCCAATAAAGCGGGTCCTTATATTTATTTTTAATGGTAAGCTGTGCTTTTCTGAAGGCATTATGCTTATTACCCAGAGTTAGCCATTCCCTGTAAAAGCTGATCATTAAATCTTTTGTGGCGGCATCATCAACTTTCCATAAGCTCATTAATACCGTTTCTGAACCGGCCAATTGAAAGGCTCTTTGAAGACCATACACTCCTTCTCCTGATTTTACATCCCCAAGCCCGGTTTCACATGCACTTAATATTACTATTTCCGTATTATTAAGCCGCATATTCATTGCCTCATATGCGGTGAGAATGCCGTTATTACTACTTTTATTATCAAGGTTAGCCGTTAAATTCATTGCCGACTCCGCTCCTGCCAGAAACAAACCAGAACGTAATAATGGGTTTTCACTCGCTTTTATAGGTTCAATTCCAAACACTTGTTTTTTACCGGAAATCTGTCGATCGCTTAAAAAGTATCCATGGGTAGCAATATGTAGAATTGTTGGATCATAGCTGTATTTAATATTTTCTTCACTGGCTTGGTCGGTGAGATACTTGTCGGTTGTATATCCTTTTCCGGTTAAGACTAAGTTGACATTATCTACTTCTACTTTCGTTCCCGGGAGTTTTGACAAAGCCCCCTGGGTGCCATAATTAGGATACCCAACCAAAGTAGCATGCTTATTTTTTGCACTCTTATGAAGGTTTTGCTGATAGGTAATTACATTCTTCGAATTTGTAAGGTTAATAATGTTATACTTATCAAGTAGATACTTTCCCTGTCCATCAAGCAATGTATTTATGCTGATCTGATTATAGATCCCATCACAAGAAACAAAAAAGGTATTCTTCCCGGTAAGTTGTTGGTCAATAGGTTTCCAATAGTTATCGTAACTGTATTCATCTTTCATTTTAAGACGAATACTATTTTTAAAGTATTTAAAATACTTTCCCTCAAGCTCATCACCATTTTGAAGCACTTCCAATATTGGCGAATTTGCTCCCTGAGAAATAACCAACGCATAATACTGGCTTTCATTTGTCAGAACTTTATCAAATTTATACCCCTGGACTATATCAACTATAGCCTGACCACTTTTCAAATTCGACTTAACTTCATCATACTTAATCTTTTGCGAAGAATACCCTTGCCTAAATATTTCTGAGCTACTCGACAACTCTCTTTCCAGATCATTCGCCTCTCTTTCTATTTGATCTATATTTATATCCTCTTCATCAAGCTCTTCCTTGGAGTAGGAATAGAAAGTAACTAAGGTCTCCTTTTTATCCAGCCAAGTTAAATACTTAGTTTTTAGACCCTCATCCGAACCATTCAGGATTTCTTCTCGAATTCTATTACTAATACTTAATAAAAGAGCTTTGGTAGCAATATGATATTCATACATCTTTGTAGTCAATTCTTCATCTTCAGTGAAGTTATCTGCTACAAAAGCATAATACCTTAAAAATCTCAATCTCGATTTGTCCCAGTATTTAGATTTTTCATATTCTGTCAATGGCGGAAAATAAGTATTGATAAATTCCAGTTCTTTGTCGAGAACTTCATGATACAACTGCGCTGCTTGTTTTATATTCTCTTCCTGCCAATAGACAATTGCCAAATCTTCCTTAGTTTGCACGATTGAAGGATGATCATCTCCATAAATTTCTCTTCGAAGAGACAACACTTTATCGAGCTTTGATTTTGCATCATTCGTCCTACTTTGATAGCGGTAAAAATTAGCAAGATTTGAAAGAGTCGAAGCATAAGAAGGATGGCTTTCACCCAGTTTGTCCTCATAAATAACAAGCGCTTCCTTTAAATTTTGCTCTACTTGATCATATTTACCCATTAGCATGTAAAGCGATGCAAGGTTGTTAAGTAGATGAGCATAATCAGGATTCTTAGTTTTAAGTCGGCTTTCTTTGATTTCAATTGCCTTTAAATATATTTTCTCAGCTTGATCGTAGGCCCCTTTTTCCTGATATAGTAAAGCCTGGTTGACCATTATTCTTTGATAATTATTTGATTTTTCCTGAAGTGAAGTATTGTTTTCTGCTAACTGCAATGATTTAACAAATATCTTTTCTGCCTCATCCAGCCTACCCATTATTTGCATAAGAATAGCTTGATTATTTAATACAATAGCATGAGCTGCGCCCTCAGGATTATTAGTGGCAAATATTTTTATAGCTTGATTAAATAATTTTTCTGCATCAGTATATAAGCCTTTATCTTTATAAAGCACCGCCATATTATTTAAGGATGCCGCAGTGGAAGTGCTAAATTCTCCTAAATTTTTCTTTCTCAACTCTAAAGCTTCAGATGTAAACCCTTCAGCAAGGGTATATCTTCCCATGGTATGATAGAGCAAACCAATATTTGCTATCACTTTAAAATATTGTGGGTGGGTTTTCTCACCCAAACTTTCGAATTGCAATTTGGCATCCAAAAACCAAACCTGGGCTACCCAAAATTGATTCATGCTATAAAACAGCTCTCCCATTTCATTGCTTTCACGGGCTTTCTCAAGAGGATCCGGAGCAACATCATCCAGAAAAAATTCATCCGCAATGGTTCTAAGATTAGAGAGCTTTTTATTTTGTTCAAATTTACCTGCATTATCAGCAAAAGAAACCGCAAGATTGATAGAGGCAGTATCGATTTTGCTTCGCAAGTCCTTTAGACTTTTTTCAGCAGCTTTTTTCGCAAATTTATTCTTGGCAAATTTTAGGTTCTTTTTCACATCACCTAAGCCAAATTGAGCATAAGAAGAATATGAAAGGATCAATAATAGGATACAGCTTAATATTCGCATAGTAACTGGATAAATAGTAAAACAACCATTGTTCTATTTATAATTTAATCATTCCTAGTGACAATTACCTTAGTAAATGTTTTTCATCATATTTTGATTTTCAATCCTCCAAATCAATAATTGGGAATATTTTGACCAATTATCCTCTACCATTTTAAAATTTAACTAATTTTGCACCTCATTTTTAGACAGATAATTTTTGATATTTAATGGCACTTTCGACAAAATATAATCCAACAGAGGTAGAAGGAAAATGGTATTCTGAATGGATGGATAAAAAGCTTTTTCAATCTAAGCCAAATCCCGAAAAAGAACCTTATACAATCGTCATTCCTCCACCAAATGTCACAGGTGTATTGCACATGGGCCACATGCTCAACAATACCTTACAGGATGTATTAATCAGAAAGGCCAGAATGCAGGGGTTTGAAGCCTGTTGGGTACCTGGAACCGACCACGCTTCCATTGCTACAGAAGCTAAAGTAGTCAACCTGCTTCGAGAAAAAGGAATATTAAAAAGAGATCTCTCCAGGGACAAATTTATGGAGCACGCCTGGGAATGGAAGGAAAAGCATGGTGGAATCATCCTTGAGCAACTAAAAAAATTAGGTGCTTCTTGTGATTGGGATCGTACCCATTTCACGATGGATGATGGCTATTACAAAGCGGTTATCAAAGTATTTATTGACCTCTATAATAAAGGATACATCTATCGTGGTAACAGGATGGTAAACTGGGACCCACAAGCCCAAACAGCTCTTTCCAATGAAGAGGTTATATATAAAGAAGTTCAGTCAAAACTTTACCATATCAAATATCAGATTGAAGGATCGGATGAATTTTTAACAATAGCAACTACCCGACCTGAAACCATTTTGGGCGATACTGCTGTTTGTGTCAACCCAAAGGATGAAAGATATCAACACTTGAAAGGCCAAAGAGTAATTGTCCCATTTGTTAATCGATCTATACCAGTCATTTTTGATGACTATGTGGATATGGAGTTTGGAACTGGTTGCCTGAAAATCACTCCTGCCCATGATGAAAATGACTATGTGATTGGTGAAAAGCATAAACTTGAAACCATCGATATCATGAATCCAGATGGTACGTTGAGCGAAGCTGCACAATTATACGTTGGTGAAGATCGGTTTGTAGTACGAAAAAAGATTGCCAAAGACCTGAAGAATGACGGCTATCTAATTGAAGAGGAAGATTATGTCAATAAAGTAGGTTTCAGTGAAAGAACAGATGCCGTGATAGAGCCAAGGCTTTCGTTGCAATGGTTCTTGAAAATGAAAGAGATCTCAAAGCCTGCATTAAAAGCGGTGGTCGATGGAGAAGTAAAACTGCACCCTGCAAAGTTTATCAACACCTATAAACACTGGATGGAAAACGTCATTGACTGGTGTATTTCGCGTCAGCTATGGTGGGGTCATAGGATACCCGCCTATTTTTATGGTGATGGTGAGGATGACTATGTGGTAGCTGAATCGATTGAAGTAGCTTTGAAACTAGCCCAAGAAAAAACCGGAAACAGCAATCTTACTTCGGAGGACATACGACAAGATGAAGATGTTTTGGATACCTGGGCTTCGTCATGGCTATGGCCAATAGAAGTGTTTGACGGTATCGAAAATCCTGACAACGAAGAAATCAATTATTATTATCCTACCAATGATTTGGTCACAGCACCTGAGATCCTATTTTTCTGGGTTGCCAGAATGATCATTTCAGGATACGAATACAGGGATATGCCGCCATTTAAAAATGTTTATCTCACCGGAATTGTACGAGATAAGCAGCGTCGAAAAATGTCAAAATCTCTTGGTAATTCTCCAGATCCCCTGGATCTGATTGCTCATTATGGTGCGGATGGAGTTAGAACCGGAATGCTGTTTAGCTCTCCTGCAGGTAACGACTTGCTATTTGATGAAAAACTCTGTGAGCAAGGAAGAAACTTTGCCAATAAGATCTGGAATGCTTTTAGATTAATTAAAGGCTTAGAAATTGACGGCAATGGTGATAGCTCAACCAATCAAAAAGCAGTAGACTGGTTTGATGCTAAATTAAACCAATCATTGGTAGAAATTGAAGATCATTTTTCTAAATACAGAATTTCAGATGCTTTAATGACAACTTACAAGTTGATCTGGAATGACTTCTGTAGCTGGTATCTAGAAATGATAAAACCACCATTTGGTGAAAAAATTGATCAAGGCACATTTGACCAAACCATAGTTTTCCTTGAAAAACTGATGAAAATACTTCATCCATTCATGCCTTTTATTACAGAAGAAATCTATCAGGAAATCAATAAAAGAGAAGATGGGGATTATATCATGATTTCTGAGTGGCCTTCTAAATCAACATTTGACAACGCACTTATAGTAGAAGGTGAAAAAACATTTGAGTTAGTATCCAATCTTAGAAATTTCCGAAATGCCAAGCAGATTTCTCCAAAAGAATCTCTCGAAATTAGCCTGAAAGCAGACAACCCAGACCTTTATAAAGACTTCAGCGCCATCATTGAGAAATTAGGCAATATCAGCAATATCAATTATGTAGATGAAGCTATCAAGGGAGCAGCTGGATTCCATGTGGGAACGGATGAATGTTTCATCGAGTTAGACGATAAAATTGATCCGGAGAAAGAGGCAGAAGAGGCTAAAAAGGAACTAGAATATCAAAAAGGATTTTTACAAAGTGTTGATAGAAAACTCAGCAATGAGAAATTTGTAAATGGTGCTCCTCCGGCAGTCGTTGAGAAAGAGAGGCAGAAAAGAGAAGATGCTTTGCAAAAAATAGCTGCTTTGGAAGAAAAATTAAAACACTTATAAATAGCAAAACGGTAAATTTTCGCATCTTAAAAAAGATGGCTATCTTTGCCAAACCTCTATTGAATGGACAGAAAGTTATTTCCAAGTGATAAGAATTACATCCTCAAGGAAGTTCAGGAAAACCAAAAAGACTCCCTGATCTGTCACCTTGTGGAATATGTAAAAGACTTTTACCTCCAGGTCCATAATCCACTGGGTTTAATAGATAAAACCATCATAAAAATCAGGGATTCATCTGACTATCCGATAGAGCCATTGTATAATTTTTATTATGATCTGGCGGCAATCTATCGATATCAATATGGAGAAGTGCAGTTAGAATTTATATTCGATGGCCGAAGCCAGGAGGAAAAATATAAGGCAGAGTGGGAAGGTTATTTCAAAAAGTCAATTCATGAATACTGCTACAACATTCACTTTTTAAAAGCAGTATTAGAAATAACCGTTTTTCATCCTAAAGATCGTATTGCCCACCTCGCTGGCAATCGCATGAAGTATTTCATCGAGCAGCATTTTGATCTGAAGGTTTACAGATATAGAGGCATTAAAAAGAGAAAAGCTTCCTGATCACAAAATCTTAGTCAGCAGTTTTCTATTGTTAAATCCGAAATTAAATTTCTTATACAAATTTATCCCTTTGGTGTTTCCTTGTTCCACTTCCAGATGTAAGGCATTTATACCGAGACCCTTACTTTTTTGAAGTATGATATACATAACCTGTGACCCAATGCCTTTTGATCTGAATTTTTCTTCAATATAGATTTCATCTAAAAACGCATCCCTCCCACCATATTCAAAGCTAAATCCAAAAGTGATAATGACATATCCTATGAGAAAATCTTCAGTTTTTATCAGATAAAACCTTCCTAAATCTTCGTCTTCAATAAATTTCAGAAAGGTGCTTTTGTATTTGTTGACATCAAAAGGGTAGCTGTCGATCTGATAAAATTGTTGAGCCATTTGGAGAATAGTCTCCAAATCATTAACTGTAGCTTCAGAAAGCTTGATTTTATTTGGTGAAGGAGTCAATTTTTATTTCTCCTTTAAAAACCATCACTGCGGGACCCTTAAGAAACACATTACAAAAGCCCCCATTTTTTTGATCTGATTGAAACTGAACCTGCAGATCTCCACCTAATGTTTTGATATGGACGTTATTTACCCCTTTTTTGCTACCAAAGGCAATAGCTGAAGCAGTTACTCCTGTACCACAAGAAAACGTCTCATCTTCCACCCCCCGCTCGTAGGTCCGCACGAATATTTTGTTTTCATCGACCAATTCTACGAAGTTAACATTGACACCTTCTTTTTTATAAGGGTCACTATTTCTGATTTTATTACCCTGATGATACACATCAAATTTTTCCACATTATTTACAAACTGCACATAATGAGGTGAACCGGTATTTAAGAAATAATCATCACTAATGCTCTCCATGGAAGCTACATCCGGCATATTAATTTCCACTAGCTCTTCTTCAATTTTAGCCTTTAGAAGCCCTTCGATGGTTTGAAAGGTGCATTGATCCTCAAACATGCCAAGGAATGCCGCAAAATGGACCGCACACCTGCTGCCGTTACCACAAAGGCTAGTCTGGTATCCATCAGCATTATAATATACCATCTCAAAATCTGCAGATGTGTGATTTCGAATAAGAATTAACCCATCCGCACCAATACCAAATTTTCGATCACATAGCTTAGCAATTAATTGATGAGCATTGATGTCAAAGCTTTCCTCTCGATCATCGATCATCACAAAGTCATTTCCGGTACCTTGATATTTGTAAAAATTGATGGTATTCATATTAAGTATTGGTTATAATCAAAAAAAGCCAACCCCTTTTGGAGGCTGGCTTTGCATATCGTTAGAATTATCTTATCTCAATTTTTCTTTAATTCTGGCAGATTTACCTTGACGGCCTCTCAAGTAATAAAGTTTAGCTCTTCTCACCTTACCACGTCTTACTACCTGAATAGATTCAATGTTTGGAGATAAAAATGGGAAAACCCTTTCTACACCTACACTGTTTGAAACTTTTCTTACAGTAAACGAATGACCGTTTGAACCTTTATTTTTTATCTGAATAACCGTACCCTGAAATTTCTGGATACGTTCTTTGTTACCCTCTTTAATTTTGTAATCTACTAC
>JBNLGO010000097.1:0-14627 GCA_050306095.1 Cyclobacteriaceae bacterium | reverse complement strand
AGTAAATATCTATGATCAATATGGAACTAAAGTGTTCTCTGAAATGATCAAGCATCCTAAATCATTTACAAAGTCTTATGATTTATCAAAACTTCCTAAAGGTGAATACGAATTTGAAATTATCGATGATAAAAAGGTAATAAGCGAAAAAGTAAAAATGGCGACTTCAGCAGGAGCAGAAAAATTTATCAAAGCTTCAGTAGCTGAAGAGGCTGAAGGTAAATATCTCGTTAAAGTAACTGGAGAAGTAGTTGAGCCTGTACAAGTAAACATCTACAGTGCAAAAGGCACTCTGCTTTATGGAGATTACATCACCGTCGAAAAAAGTTTCACAAGGTCTTACGATTTGTCTAAGCTTTATTCAAAAGATGTGAAATTTGAAGTAGTACAAGGAGGAGCAATTTTAGCAGAGGCTTCATTTTAAGAAGAAAAGTATAGTTGAAGAGTGATTTAATAGCAGTAAATCGGGCGGATAATCCGCCCGATTTTTTTTTTGCCCTCCAGAAAAATATTTCCTCCCAGGTTTCTTTTTCAATTGCCACTCAATCATAAAATAGTTATATTTTACACCATGTTTCGGCTTAACAAACCTTTCATTGTCATTCACTTATATTTACTCCGACATTTATATTTTTCAATTTTATTTTGATAATTGTTAAAAAAGTTTTTTACTTAGCATTTAATTGTTGTTAAGACAATTATTAAAAGAAGAATTTAATTTTAGTAAAATATTTTTTGGTTGTTTGGTTGATGTTGAAAAGGGGGGGCATCTTGTCCCTCTTTTTCATTTTTAAGCCTTTTAATTTCACTCCTCCTTTTTTATTTCCCTAAAACTGTCTTATTTTTTCATATAATTAATTTATGAAATGAAAGACATTCCCCAATTAATAAAAGATGATCCCTGGTTAGAGCCTTATACTGAAGAAGTTCAGAATAGAATTAACAGATTTAATGATCGGTTAGAATGGATCACTGAAAAATACAAAAACATCAAACAGTTTGGGAATGCTTACAAGCACCTTGGACTGAACTTGGATAAAAAGAAAAAATGTTGGGTTTACAGGGAATGGGCACCTCAGGCCAAGCAGTTATTTTTAATTGGAGATTTTAATAGTTGGGACAGGACTACACATCCATTAAATAAAACAGAAGGTGGTATTTGGGAAATTACTTTACCGCAAAATGATCTGCCCAAAAATTCAAAAATCAAAGTACATGTAGTTTCTGAAAAAGAAGGAAGAGACAGAATTCCGGCTTACATATTCAGAACAGAGCAAGACCCTTCTACCCATGATTTTTCAGGAGTAGTATGGGATATAGAGGATGGTTTTAAATGGGGGGATAAATCATTCGATCTCCATAAAGTTCAGCACTCACCCACTATTTATGAAGCACACATCGGCCTGGCGCAAGAAGAGGAAAAAGTGGGCTCTTTTATTGAATTTAAAGACCTTGTGCTGCCAAGAATTAAAGAACTAGGATACAACACCATTCAGTTAATGGCTATCCAGGAGCACCCTTATTATGGCTCTTTCGGATACCATGTTTCAAACTTTTTTGCAGTTTCCAGTAGATTCGGTACACCCACTGAATTAAAAGAGCTTATTAACGCTGCCCACAAAATGGGTATTGCAGTAATCATAGATCTGGTACATTCTCATTCTGTAAAAAATATTTCAGAAGGAATTAATGATTTTGACGGATCTGAAGATCAATATTTTCATCCGGGAGGAAGAGGGTATCACAGCACATGGGATTCTAAATTGTTTAACTATGGCAAACCAGAAGTATTGCAATTCTTACTTTCAAATGTTAGGTACTGGCTGGAAGAATATCACATTGACGGATTTAGATTTGATGGCATCACTTCTATGATGTATTTCCATCACGGTGACTTCACCCAATTTGACCATTATGATAAGTATTTTTTACAGGGAGTTGATTGGGATGCACTTACCTATTTACAATTGGCCAATACATTAATCCACGAAATAAACAAAGATGCTATTTCAATTGCCGAAGATATGAGTGGCATGCCAGGATTATGTCGTGAAGTCAAAGAGGGCGGAATTGGTTTTGATTTTAGATTGGGAATGGGAATCCCTGATTTTTGGATTAAATACCTTAAAGAGAAAAAAGATGAAGATTGGAACATCCATGAGTTATGGAGTGTGATGACCAATCGTCGATGGAAAGAAAAAACCGTGGCTTACGCCGAATCGCATGACCAGGCTATTGTAGGTGATAAATCAATAGCATTCTGGCTGATGGATAAGGAAATGTATTACCATATGCAGGTAGATGATGACAATCTGATCATCGACCGAGGCATAGCCTTACATAAAATGATTCGACTTTTTACAGCTTCATTGGGAGGCGAGGCTTATCTAAACTTTATTGGAAACGAATTTGGTCATCCAGAGTGGGTTGATTTTCCACGGGAAGGAAATAACTGGAGCTATAAATATACCCGCAGACAATGGTCACTGGTTGACAATGAAAACTTGAAATTTAAATATCTTCATGAATTTGATAAAGCAATGATCAGCATAATTAATGATCATCAGGTATTACCTGCCATTCCAGGCAAACAATTGAATATGGATGAGCAAAACAAGGTGATCATCTACGAACGTGCTAACCTTATATTTGCGCTTAATTTTCATCCGTCACATGCTATTCCCGATTATAAATTTCCCTCGATAGGAAAAGGTCAATACAGCATATTGCTTAATTCTGATGACTCCCGATTTGGAGGACATAACAGAGTTGATAGCTCCATAATTCACCAAACCATCGAAGATGATAAATTAAGTGTGTATCTGCCCAACAGAACAGCTTTAGTGCTGAAAAAATTGGATTAACCCTGACGATAACGGATTGAAATTTTAGGTTTTCAATCCGTTATCGTCATTATTCAAAGCTTTTTGGTGAATAAACCTGGTTAACGTACTTTCTCTTTTTGATTGGAACGATCTAATAAAATCTCGAAATCAGAAAGCACATTCATGTAATAGCGATATGCATCATGTGGACTGTTATACGGGCTGAAATAACTATGGACTTGTCCATCGGTCATTCCTTTTGTACTCATATAATAAAAATGATCTGACACCTGTAGATTTCGCCAAATATTTAACAATTGTGGATCTTCCGCATTTTTAACTTTCTCTTCCAACTCATACAATTTCATTAAAGCTTCAAACTGCATAGCATTGCCTCTCCAGGCTGATAGATCTTTTTCCTGATCAGCCCAAGAGATTGTTTGAGAAATACTAATTCTATCTAATTCGGAGCTTTTAGCAACCACATCCTGAAATCGTTCAAATTTTAATTTTCGGCTTCTCAATATTTTTTGAATGAGCTTATTAAAAAACCTGAAAATACCCGTTTCCTTCAGGTGGTGCTCACCAAAAGTCTCATAATCCATAAATAAATTTTTTATTTCTCCGCCTGTCCGCATGAGCCATCGGTAGTAGGTTTTATGATCGAGTGGGAAGTGTTTCCAGGAGGTATCAGAGAAACGATACCCTATGTCATTGGAAAGGCCGTGATTTCGAAAGAATACGTTTATATCAAGATCATTGGATAAATACAATCTGTCGGGTCCTTTTTGACCTAAAGCCCAGTCAACCCCTTCTGTTAATATTCCCCAAAATCCCAGGTTGTGAATATCATATGCCAGCTCATCATTATAAGTAAATTCAGTATTGACAAAGGTGACTGGTAAAACATCGAATATCTCTGCTACTTTATTTCTATGCAATTTTACCTGATCTACAAATTCTTCTTTCGAATAAAAATAGGATAATGAGTGATGATAGGTTTCGCTCAGAATTTCTACACTTCCCGTTTTTACTAAGTCCACAAAACTCTCCAACGCATCGGGTCGATATTTTTCCAATTGATCAATGGTAGTTCCGCTAATGGATAAGGAAATTTTAAATTTTCCATCTGATTTTTTAATAAGCTTTTTTAAAAGTTTGTTGGTTGGCAGGTAGCTGCGATCTGCTACCCTGTCAATTACTAATTTGTTCAACCCGTCATTAAAATAGTGTTTGTTTTTACCTAGATCAAAAAATGAAAACTCGTTTAGACGTTTAGGTTGATGTGTTTTTAACATCAATAAGATCTTGGTCATTTTGTCGTGTTGTTTGGTGTTGATATTATTTTTCTACCAGCAATCCATCATAGGCTTTTACTACTAGTTTTGCTGCGTTTTTCCATGTTAATTTTTTTAAGTCTCTTCTGTTACTATTTATAACTTTTTCTCTGGTGCTATTGTTTGATAATAGCTCCAAAATATGGGAAACCATTAAATCAATATCCCAAAAATCAGCTTTTAGTGTACCCGTAAGCACCTCTGCTACTCCGGATCTTTCTGATATAACTGTTGGGACATCAAAATTTGCTGCTTCCAGGGCTGTTAAACCGAATGGTTCTGAGACAGATGGCATACAATAAACATCTGCCATCGAGAGAAGCTCTCTGATTTTTTCACGATCGATAAAACCCGTGAAATGCACCCTGCTTCCTATTTGGCGATAAGCTCCGTCCTCTAACAAATGACTCAGCTTCTCACCTGTACCTGCTATTACAAAACGAACATTTTTATATTCCTTATATATTTTAGTGGCTATGTCCAGAAAATACTCCGGACCTTTTTGTCCAGTTAAACGTCCGATAAACAGGACCATTTTTTCAGGAAATGTTTTTTCCTTTTTAAATATTTTATCCTGGTCCAGCCCATTATGAACAGTAATAATTTTCTGGCTACTAATTCCATAGTGACTGGTCAATATACTGCCTGTATAATTACTAACAGGAAAGATGATGTCAGCTTCATGAAGAGAATTCCTTTCCACATCATATATCCATCCTCGACTATCACTCCCAGCCCTATCGTAATCCAGCGAATGAACATGAAGAACCAAAGGCTTCCCGGTAATTTTTTTTAATTCTACACCTGCTAAAAACGTCATCCAATCGTGCGCATGAATAACATCAAATTCCAAGTCAACAGCTATTTTTTTCACCAATTCGGCATACATCATAACCTTACGAATAACGTCATTGCCATATAGCGTTTCAAAATTAAATTGATCCCTGATGTGTACTTTTTGCCGTTTTTTAATTTTCAGCAACTCCTCTTTTGGAACTTTCCTTTCTATAGCTGTTTCCACTTCTTTTTGATAAGGGTCGAGCTGAATGTTCACCTTATAAATCTCTTTGATTTCCCTTGCGGTGTTTTCCTCTACCAGCTTATCATAAAAAACATCCTTAAGATTGTTTAAACCTAGTATTCTTTGCTTCTCTTTAATTTGCTCACCGGTAACTTTAGGAACAATTAATGTGATATCTACAAGGTCAGATAGGGCATTGCACAATCCGGAACAAGCTACTCCAAGCCCACCATTTATAAAAGGGGGATACTCCCACCCTAGCATTAACACCTTGTGTTTATTCATGCCAATAATTTTAATTATAATAAAATAAAAAAATTGAAAATTATTACGCGATACTAACGCAACTTTTAACTGGAAATGGAATATAATGAAAAAAGTCTTCTACACTAAATTTAATTAAAAATTATGTGAAATAATTCCATAATTATCGACTAATTTCAAATAAGCGAAATATTTTTTTGAAGAGGCAAAAAAATAAAGCCGGGAATGCCGGCTTTATAACTTGATTATATTTTTAAGAACAATTATTCTATCTTTTTATAATTGTAAAACTTCTCATAATACTGATACGCCATTCGGTCAGAATCAAAATAAGGTACCACATCCTGCATGCTGTTTTTTACCATTTGTATCCATTCATCAGGTTTATTGTAATACTTCGGAATGACATCTTTTTCAAAAATGGTTAACAAATTTTGCATGTCAACCTGATCCTGCTGATGCTGTGGTAATGACTGATCTACAGCGGGTACAACAAAACTGTTTACATCATGTTTGGCAAATTCTGGTATCCATCCATCATACGTAGAAAAATTAAGCGACCCATTCATTGCAGCAGTCATACCACTTGTGCCTGAAGCTTCCCTTGGTAACCTTGGATTGTTCAACCAGATATCTGAGCCAGCTTTTAATAATTTTGAAAGTCGAAGTTCATATCCAACTAAAACGGTAATATTCGGAATGCCTTTACTTAGATGAACCAAGTTGTTAAACATACTGATGGCATTGTAATCCATTGGATAAGGCTTACCTGCCCAAATGATCTGAATGGGCATTTTTTTATTGCTAATCAACTTTTGAAAGCGTTCTGTGTCTTGGGTGATTAAATCTGGTCTTTTATATGCAGCAAACCTCCTCGCCCATACGATGGTCAATATCTCCGGATCAAATAATTTTCCGGTTTGATCGGCCACTAATTCAAACAGCTGCTTCTTTAGTTGTATTTTTCTTTTCTTTAGCTTGTTGTCATTGTCCTTTTGCAAGGCATTATAGAGCTCGCTATCACACCAATATTTTTTGCTCTGAGCATTAGTGATAGAAATTATTGGACATATGTTATCATATCCACCCCACATTTTATTAGAAACTTCTCCGTGGATTCTTGAAACTCCATTAGCTATTTTTGCCAACCTCAAGGCTACCAATGAATGATTAAACACATCATCTTTTATACCTGTAACTTTTCTGATTTCCTCTAACGGTGTACCACAGAAAAAACCTAATTTTTCCAGCAACCTGATGTCGTGTTTTTCATTACCTGCTTCCTCTGGAGTATGCGTTGTAAATACAAATTTCTCTTTGATCTCCTTTACATCTTTATTTTTTCCATACAAATAAAATGCAGCAGATAATGCATGCGCCTCATTGAGATGGTATACTTCTGTCTCATGATTTAATAGATCGAGAAGTTTTGCTCCACCAACACCCAATAAAATACTTTGTGCTACTTTTCCGGCAGGATCAGAGTCGTACAGTTTGTGAGATGTAGTTTGTGCCAGATAATCATTTTCCGGCAAGTCTGTCGATAATAAAAACATTGGTACCGAACCAAAAACATTTGGTGGCAGGTAATATGCTTTTACCTTAACAGGGTGATTATTAATTTCTATCTCAAATACAATCTTTGTATCTACCAGGAAGCTATACAACTTTTCCTGGAATAGTGAATCCATCGACTGATCACCTTTGCGCACTTGGTCATAGTAGCCATATTTCCACAAAATGCCGATAGCTATAACATTTTGTTTCAATTCATACGCACTTCTCATATGCGAACCAGCAAGAAAACCTAGACCTCCTGAATAAGTTTTTAATGGCTGATCAATCGCAAATTCCATACTGAAATAAGCAACCCGTTTATTGTACTTAGGATCGAATTCATATGGATGTTGAAATTCTTTGGGTAATGGCATGTCAGTAGTTTTTTGTTGTTTTTGATGAATTACACTTATCCATTCAAATTAAATCAAAAAAAACTATGCATTGAAAGCAAAGACTAGATTTTTTGTGGATCTGAAAATCGCCTTAGAAGTTGACTCCTAGTTTTTTGCCAAGTTCTGACAAATCATTTTCTACCGATTCATGAAGTGGGATTCCTTCATTCAATCTTGTTTTAGTCATTTCTCTTTCTGGATCACCCGGAATTAAAACTTTTTGCATTTCATTGATAGGCTCAGCTTCTCTAAATCTACTGATCCATTTATCCATATGCGCTTTGAACTCTTCTTTCGGTCGGAAAGCATCCACACGCATGGCACCAAAAAAATGTCCCAAACCTTCACCAGGCATATCTTCAGCCAATGGCAAAAAGCTAACAAATGGTGGCGCCCATGGCCCATAACTTCCTCCGGAAAGCACCGCTGAAAATATATCAACGATAGATCCCAGGCAATATCCTTTATGACTTCCATGGTCTCTGTCACTTCCAAGTGGCAAAAGCGCACCACCTTTTTTCAAACCATGTGCATCAGTGATAGTGTTTCCTTCTTTATCCTGTACCCAACCTTCAGGGGTATCTTCACCTTTACGTTGAAGTATTTCTAATTTGCCGTTAGCTGCAGTGGTAGTAGCAAAATCCGCTACAAATGGTGGTTGTTCACCAGCAGGAATCCCCACGGCAATAGGATTTGTTCCTAACATCCTTTCTTTTGAGAAAGTAGGAGAAACTAACGGACTGGCATTTGTCATGCTTATACCAATCATATCATTTTCTACTGCCAGCAAAGAATGATATCCTGCTATTCCAAAGTGATTGGAGTTTTTTACGGATACCCAACCAGTCCCAACGTTTTTAGCTTTTTCGATGGCTACATTCATAGCTTTTGGTCCTACTACTAATCCAAGACCTCTGTCACCATCAACTACTGCTGTACTGGGTGTTTCATGCACTATCTTTACCTCTGGTGTTGGGTTTAACCTGCCTGCTTCCCAAAGTCTTACATAACCAGAAAGCCTGGCTACACCATGTGAATCAACGCCTCGTAAATCTGCAGAAATTAAAACATCTGATGCTAAGCTGGCATCTTCATCCGCACAGCCAATTTTTTTAAATATTTGATAGGTAAAGGATTTTAATTTTTCACTGGTATGCATATTGGTAGCATGTTAATAATAAGTACTTGAAATCTATTAGGCAGAAATTTTTTCTTTATAAAATAATTCATTCCGAATTAAATCAAGCATACCCTCTTTTAAAGAATGGGAAGAAACACGTATATTTTTAAACTTACATTTTTTTAAAATAAAGGTAATCAAGCAGGAGGCTACTACGATCATATCTACCCTCATCTCTATCATTCCAGGTATTTCTAACCTTTGTCTTTTATCTTTTAAGATAAGTTCCTGATGAATTTTTTGATACGCATTTATGTCTAATAAAAACTCAGGGGATTCATGGTCAAAATCAATTTCGTTTTCAGCACAATAAATCTCACTCAAAGTATCAAAAGATCCGGATGAGCCAATAAGTGTATCGATACGGTATTTTTTTAGTTCGGAGATAAGCGCATTGAGAGAGGCATCAAAATGGTCGTTCAATTTTTCAATCTCTTCGTTAGGGATGGGATCAATATGATGAAAATCATTTAATAACCGTTGTGCACCAATTTCAAAACTTTTCTTCCAATAAGCCTTTTTATCATCACCAATGATAAACTCCACACTTCCTCCTCCAATATCCATAATGAGTGCTGGTTTGTCCCCTATTTCAAGCGCATGTGTCACACCATAGTAAATATATTCGGCTTCTTTTTCACCACTGATGATAGAAATGGAAATGTCTAATTCTTTTTTGATTTTATCTCGCAGGGCTTGCCCATTGACTGCATTTCGAAAAGCGCTGGTGGCAAATCCATAAACTTTTTCCACTTTATGCTTTTCAATAATCTGTTTATATTCAGTGAGGGCTTCCATCGCCCTTTTTTCAGCTTCAATTGATATCAGTCCCTGACTAATCCCCCCTTCACCTAGTTTTACGGCCTTCTTGTCATTAAATATGATCGAGTGTCCTTCCTTCGTCATATTCGCAACAAGAAGATTAAAAGTGTTTGTGCCAAGATCCAATACGGCTATTCTATATCCCATCACTAAAAATTTCGCGTAAAACTAACAATTTAAGTCAATTTCATAGTATCCTATCTGTTAAGATTAGGATAGGATGAATGATTTTTTTATGGTTAATACTTACATTTATAAGAAATGTAATCGAATATGCCAGAGAGAGAATCGTCAAAAACGTCAATAGAAAACCCAAAATTTGAAATATTAAAGGCCAAAAACCTGGAAGCCCAAAAGGGGGGCGGAGACAAAAGAATCCAAAAACAACACGAAAAAGGTAAACTAACTGCAAGAGAACGCATCGAGCTATTATTAGACAAAGGCACATTCCAGGAACTTGGAAAATTTGTCACACATCGATCAAGCGATTTCGGATTAGAAAAAGAAAAATACCTTGGAGATGGTGTCGTTACTGGTTTTGGATTAGTAAATGGACGATTGATTTATGTTTTTTCTCAGGATTTTACCGTATTCGGTGGTTCACTCTCAGAAGCACATGCCGAAAAAGTTGTCAAACTAATGGATCTTGCTGCTCAAAATGGTGCACCTATTATTGGCCTGAACGATTCGGGTGGAGCAAGAATCCAGGAAGGAGTGGTTTCACTAGGTGGATATGCTGATATTTTCTATCGCAATTCCCGGATGTCAGGTGTTATTCCTCAAATTTCAGCAATATTTGGCCCATGTGCAGGCGGGGCTGTGTATTCTCCGGCTATCACTGATTTTATCTTTATGGTTCAAAATACTTCGTACATGTTTGTCACCGGACCTAAAGTAGTGAAGACTGTAACTCATGAAGAAGTATCATCCGAAGAATTAGGGGGAGCTATCACTCATAGCACAAAAAGTGGCGTGGCTCATTTTGCTTATGAAAATGAAATTGAATGTATCAAGGGAATAAAAACGCTGATGAGCTTTATTCCACAAAATTGTGAGGATCTTCCTCCAATGAATCCTTATAAATTTAATGGGAATGAAGACCGGCCACAACTTGACAACATCGTCCCTGAAAATGCCAATGAACCATATGACATAAGAGATGTTGTTAATGGGATTGTGGATGAAGAATCATTTTTTGAGATTCATGCCAATTTTGCCGAGAACATTGTCATCGGATTTGCAAGGTTAGCAGGAAGAAGCATCGGCATTGTAGGAAATCAGCCAGCTTCTCTTGCAGGTGTTTTGGATATACATAGCAGCCAGAAAGGAGCTCGATTTGTTCGGTTTTGTGATTGTTTCAATATTCCTCTTTTAGTGCTGGAGGATGTTCCGGGATTTTTACCGGGTACAGATCAAGAGTGGAATGCCATCATAACTAACGGAGCTAAACTATTATATGCCTTTAGTGAAGCAACAGTGCCAAGGGTAACGGTTATCACCCGAAAAGCATATGGCGGTGCTTATGATGTGATGAATTCAAAGCACATTGGCGCTGATATGAATTTTGCCTGGCCCTCTGCTGAAATAGCCGTAATGGGTGCAAAAGGCGCAGCAGAAATTATATTCCGCCGAGAAATCACCTCCTCAGACAATCCTGAAAAAATGCTGCAAGAAAAAGAAAATGAATACAATGAAAAGTTTGCCAACCCATATATCGCTGCTTCCCGGGGATATGTTGACGAAGTAATTTTTCCTTATGAAACACGCAAGAAATTAATTTATGCTTTTAATATGCTTGAAAACAAGGTTGATAAACTTCCTAAAAAGAAACATGGAAATATTCCTTTATAAAAATCAAAAGGCCGGAAAAACCGGCCTTTTGTCAAGTCACATTTTATGATTTTTTTACAAACCCAATGATTTCATAAACGCTTTATTATTAGGATCTCTTCCTAAAAATTCTTTTACCAACTCCATTGCTTCTTTTGAACCTCCTTCAGCCAGAATAATGTTCCTGTATCGCATCCCTGTTTCCTGATCTAACACGCCATTTTGTTCAAAAACTGAGAACATATCTTCTGCATAAACCCTGGACCACATGTAGCCGTAATAACTTGCTCCATATCCATTTAAATGACCAAAAGCTGCTTGAAAGTGTGTTCCTTCCTCAAATGGATAATGAGTGATTTCATCTTTTAGCTCTTTCATAACATCATCCGTCGTCTTATCACCATTAGGGTCAAATTTGTCATGTAACGTAAAATCAACCACTCCATAAAATATCTGCCCTTCCGCACTAAGACCTGACCCTACATTTTTTGCAGCAATCATTTTATCATAAAGTTCTTTAGGTAAAGTCTCGCCAGTTTCCCAATGCTTGGCAAACAACTGTAGTGCTTCATAATTCCATGCCCAGTTTTCAAATATTTGAGAAGGTGCTTCCACAAAATCCCGGGCTACAGAAGTGCCAGATTGAGAACTTAGTGCTGCCTGGGTAAGCATTTGGTGGAGCACGTGGCCAAACTCATGAAACAAGGTTTCTACCTGATTATGTGGCATTAATGAAGGTTTATCTTCTGTAGGTGCAGGGAAGTTACAAACCAAGGTTGCATTGGGTATTTGGTATCCCTGATCCATCATTTTTCCTTTGATCATGCCAAAACACGCTGCATGATTATACTTATTATCTCTTGGAAAAAAATCAAGGTAAAACCTACCAATCACCTTATCATTGTCAATTACTTCAAATGCCCGGACATCTTCATGCCAAACTGATGGGTTCTCAATTTCTTTGTATGTAACATTGAATATTGACTGGGTGATCTGAAACAACCCATCAAGCGCATTATCCAACGGAAAATATTGCTTGACTTCTTCAGCATCCAGTTGATATTTATTTTCTAATAAAATATTGCCTATGTAGGAGGATTCCCATGGATTAAGGTCATCCGCTTTTTCACCAGTAAATTCAGCTTTTGCTTCCAGTAATTCCTGAAAATCCAAATCTGCTTTAGGTTTGACACTTTCTATGAGGTTGTTTTCAAAATCCCAAACCGTCTTTGGGTTTTTCACCATTCTATCTTCTGTTCTCCACTCCGCATAGCTACTATACCCCAGCATTTCCGCCATTTCCTTCCTTTTCTTAAGAAGCTCAAGTAGCACATCCAGGTTTTTATCTGCCGCTCTATTATTGTATTTCATGTAGAGCTGCTTCCTGGCATCATCCGAATTACTATATTTCATAAATGGTCGATAAGATGGATAGGAAAGGTCAATAACATAAGTGCCATCTTCCTGCTTTCTTGCTTTTTTATAATCTTCTGACATTCCATCTACACCTTCTTCCGTCACAATCAACTCATCTTGATAGGAAGCAATGTTTTTATCGAAACTATTTCCAATCTCACTCAACTCATCCTTTAGTGCTTTTAATTCTTCTCTTTTCTCTTTAGATAAAGCGAAACCATTTCTTTCAAAGTCATTCAACTCGTCTTTTAGAAATTTAGCTTTATAGCCTGTCAATGACTTAGCTTCTTCTGTATTAGAATATGCTTTAATGGCATTGTAGAGGTTTTCATCAAGAGAAATTTCATTGCCATACTTTTCTAACTTATTATTTAAATCCAGAGCAGTAGATCTGATGGTTGAATCGGGATGTGTATAACCCATCAGATAAATGACATTGCTAATGCGTAAATAGTCATTCGCTATATCATCATATACAAGCATGGTGTTCTCAAAAGTTCTTTCTTCATCACTGATCGCATAGATCTTTTCAAATTCTGCTTTTGATCTGGCAATCAATGTATCTGCAGCTTCTGTTAAATGTTCGGCTGTCAAACTTTTAAAATCTATTGCCTGATTAAATTCATTAAATAATGGGTTTCCTTCTACCATAAAATACGTTTTCTCTTCTTTTTTCGGGGAAGTACAACTAAATACAATCAGTAGCATGAGCACACTACTATACAAACTAAACCTCTTCATAAAATCTCAATTAAATGGTGTAACTAGTAGTTTAAAGTAAATCACTATAAATCTACAAAAGGATTTGTGAGTAGAACAAAAAATTTGATTAGCGGAACAATTATTTTATTTTTCAGGGCTAATAAAAATAGGAAAATCCTGCCCAATTGAAAATGTATGTGGGTATTGAGCCTGTCCTTTAAACTTCTCTGAATAGACTGGAACTTTGGCATCCAAATAAGACTTCAATTCATACACAGAAACAGCTCCGTCTTTAGGCGCTCCATCAGCCGCTCCTTGCAGAGCTTCAATTAATGTAAAGGTGAATAATCCGTGACCTAATTCGTCAAATTCTGCGGCAAACTGCTCACTACCTGCAGAGGCCATTACATGTACCCCCGCGCTTCGGCTCAGCTGCGCCAATGCTTTTTCATTATTTGCTCCCCGCAATGCTAAAGTCTTAACTCCACCTCCCGATTGGCAAGCATCTATAATTACTACCTGCTTCAAGGCTGCTATCTGCTTAAACTTTTCTTGAAGTTCCTGATCGCTAATGGCTTCCTTTTGAAGCGATGCGGCATCATACAATCGTACATTATCAGTAGGTATAAAATAAAAAGTCTCATCATTGAGTGAACCATGGCCTGCATAGTAAAAGTAAAATACATCCGAAGGATTAGCTGTAGCAATCACATCATCCAATGAAGCTAAAATGTTTTCACGAGTAGCATCCTTATCGTAAACCTCGATAAGGTTAATTTTATCAAAAAGTGTTCCTTGCGATGACTTAAGAAGGCCAGCAATTCCCTGCGCATCAGCAGCAGCATAATTAAGATTGAGCTTACTGTTTTTATATTTATTGATACCAACTGCCAGGATAATGCACTTTTTCTGCGGCTCTTTACCTTTAAAATTAACTACCACTCGGTCTTTTTCAGATTCAATTTGTGCTTTGTTTTTAGCTAAAACCTCCAATACATTTTGACCGGGCAATAGCTCTAATTCATACATATCAGTTAATGACCTTCCCCTTTGCTGAATTTTCGAATCTTCCTCCAGCTTTGTCACGATTGACTTACCATTATGTGTTAGTATTACCTCATTTACTCCTCCGCCTTTATTGGTGGCTTTTACCATTACATTGATTTTTTGTTGATTTAATTCCTCACCGTTTTTAGGATAAACAATCTCTACGGTAGCAGGAGGGAATTTTTTTATTACCTGGGCCAATTGTTTTTCCTCGGTACTTTGGTCGTTTTC
>JBNLGO010000096.1:0-14844 GCA_050306095.1 Cyclobacteriaceae bacterium | reverse complement strand
AGTACTATCACAATGTATATGATGAAAGTACACAAATGGCTACGGCTACTAAGAAAAAAGGTGTGAAGGTACTGATTCCTGAAGAATGTCCTGGATTAGTATATTTCCTGCCAACTCCTAAATCGCCTCATGGTGTGGATGTGACTCCTGCCGGTGATAAAATCGTAGCTTCAGGTAAATTATCAGCTGACCTTACAGTTCATTCATTTGATAAAATGCTTTCGGCTATAGAAAATGAGGCCTTTGAAAAAGTAATTGATGGTATTCCGGTTTTAAAATATGATGAGATTCTTGCGGGTGTTGTTAAGCAACCGGGACTTGGACCTTTACATACAGAATTTGATGGCAGAGGAAATGGTTATACATCTTTCTTTATATCATCAGAGGTGGTGAAATGGAGCACCGAAACGTATGAAGTACTGGATAGAATTTCAACGTATTATTCTATTGGTCACCTTTCAATTCCAGGTGGAGGATCTATGCAGCCATGGAACAACGGAGAATACTTATTAGCATTAAATAAAATTACAAAAGACAGATATCTTCCAACAGGTCCTGAATTGGCACAATCAGCTCAATTGATTGACATATCAGGAGATAAAATGGAATTGCTGCTTGATTTCCCAACAATGGGAGAACCTCACTACGCACAAGGTATTCTTGCTTCTGTCATTAAAGACAAGCAAGTAAAAAGCTATCCGATAGGTGAAAATATGCACCCTTACGTTACCAGAAGCGAAAAGGATGTGAAAGTAGAGCGGGATGGAAAAGATGTACATGTTTATATCACTACCATCCGAAGCCACTTTGCACCGGATAATATAGAGGGCGTGAAAGTAGGAGACAAGGTTTATTTCCACGTGACTAACCTGGAGCAAGACTGGGATGTACCGCATGGCTTCGCGATGATGGGTGCGAACAACTCAGAATTATTAATCATGCCAGGGCAAACAGAAACTTTGACATGGGAAGCTAAAACAGCTGGTGTATTTCCATTCTACTGTTCTGACTTCTGTTCTGCACTTCACCAGGAAATGCAAGGATATGTACGGGTTTCACCTGCTGATTCAAATGCAAAACTTAGCTGGTCTTTAGGTGATACCAAAGGCGAAGAATAAAGACTTTTTTTAGTTTAGGTTGGTTCAAACAGAATGATGCCCGCTGTATGAGCGGGCACATTCATATTTTTAGAATTGACATTTAAAAATAGAGGAGCGAAAATTTAATAAAATGAAAAAGAACGCTAAGTACCTGTTTATTTTTGGTGTATTGCTTCTTTTGTTAGCCTTCACGGCACCTATTTGGCAGATAACCCTGGAGGCACCCCAGTATCCTAGCGGTGTCACCATGTATATTTGGATTAATCAAATTACAGGTCAAGAGGCGGGGACGTTACAAAACATCAATATTTTGAACCACTATGTGGGGATGAAAATGATTGAACCTGAGTCAATTCCAGAATTAAGTTATTTCCCTAAAGTGATCATTGGCATGGTGGTGCTGGGTATAATTCTTGGTTTTGTCAACAATCCAAAACTTTGGCTGGGATGGTCGATCATAATGGTGTTGCTTGGTGTTTTTGGGCTTTACGATTTTTATTTATGGGAGTACGATTATGGTCATAATTTATCTCCGGAAGCTCCTATCAAAATTCCGGGCATGGCATATCAGCCTCCTTTATTTGGTGAAAAAATGTTGCTAAATTTTAATGCAAAATCTTATCCTTATTTAGGTTCATTATATATAGGTGTAAGTATTATTACTGGCTTCATTACTTTTTTACTTAGTAAGAAATACAATTAACCATTCTTTGTGATAAATTTTAAATACCCCATTTTAATAATCTTTTAAATGGGGTATTTTTTTATACTTTTCGATTGTGTTCAACTAATTCAAGGTCGATGGTTCGGCGGTTAATATCCGTACTGATTACTTTTACCTTCATGTCATCTCCAAGGGTGAAAATATTACCTGTGCTTTGCCCGACAATACGATAATTTTCCTCATCATAATAGTAATAATCGTCACTCAGATCTGCCAAACGAACCATTCCTTCACATCTCGTTTCAATCAATTCTACATATATTCCCCATTCTGTAACTCCTGAAATAATTCCATCAAAATCTTCTCCCAGGCGGTCTGACATAAATTCCACTTGTTTGTATTTAATGGAGGCTCTCTCTGCATCAGAAGCTCGTTTTTCCAGATCGCTTGTATGAAGGCAGAGATCTTCAAATTTACCTCTTTCCGGTGATTTTCCTTTTTGAAGATAATGATCGAGTAATCGGTGAACCATTACATCAGGGTACCGGCGAATAGGGGAGGTGAAGTGTGAGTAATGCGGAAATGCCAAACCAAAATGACCATTGGGTTCTGTGCTGTATTTAGCTTTAGCCATAGACCGAATTGCCAACGTCTGCAATACATTTTGCTCTGGTTTACCTTCTATATCTTCTATCAGGTTATTGAGTGATTTTGATATCGCTGCTTCTTCCAGGTGTAGTTTATACCCAAATTTTTGTGCAAAAACGGCAAAGACCTTAAGCTTTTCCGGATCAGGATAATCGTGCGTACGGTAAACAAACGTTGGGTTGTTCTTTTTATAGATGAATTCGGCCACTCGTTTATTGGCAAGCAGCATAAAATCTTCTATTAGCTTATGTGCATCTTTCCTCTCCTTGGGGAATGTTTCCAGCGGCTTCCCTTTTTCGTCTAACACAAATTTGTATTCTGTAGTCTCAAAATTAATGGAACCTCTCATGAAACGCTCTACCCGTAGCTTAAGCGCAAGTTCATTTAGGATAGTAATTTCTTTACAGAAATCCCCGCTAATGGTTTCTATTCTTTCCTGAGCTTCTTCGTAGGTAAATCGTCTGTCGGAATGAATGACCGTCCTGCCAAACCATTCATTCATGATTTTGGCATCTTTATCTAATTCAAAAACGGCAGAGAAACATAATTTATCTTCATGAGGACGAAGGGAACAAAGCTCATTACTTAATTTTTCAGGAAGCATTGGGATCGTCCTGTCAACCAGGTAAACAGAAGTTCCCCTAACTACAGCTTCTTTGTCAAGCGAGGTATCTTCTTTTAAATAATGAGAAACATCGGCAATATGAATGCCTACTTCCATATTTCCATTTTCGAGTTGAAGAAATGACAGGGCATCGTCAAAATCCTTTGCATCTTCCGGATCAATGGTGAAAGTTGTAATGTCTCTCATATCCCTTCTTCTTTCGATTTCATCCCGGGATATTTTGGTAGATATTTTTTCAGACTCTTTTAAAACATGCGCAGGAAATTTATAAGGCAATCCGAATTCATGAATAATGGAATGCATTTCCGTCTCATGATCTCCTGACTGGCCCAGTATTTCAACTATTTCTCCCTCGGGGTTTTTGTTGTTTTTATCCGGCCATTGAGTGATCTTAACTACTACTTTGTCATTTGCTTTTGCACCTTTGCTTTTATCTTCATGTACAAAAATATCCTGGTGCATTTTGCGAAAATCAGGAATAACAAACGCATAACTTTTTACTTTCTGAACAAGCCCGACAAACTCATCACGATGTCTTTCAACGATCTCAATTACTTTTCCTTCAATTCTTCCCTTTTTCTTTGTAGGGATGATCTCTACTTTTACAATGTCATCATCAAAGGCATAGTTTAGGTTTCTTGAACTAACAATAACGTCTTTTTCCGTTTGCTCAGAAACGATGTATGCGTATCGAGGATTGACAAAATCGACTTTTCCAGTAATAAAATTCCCGCTTCCTCCCGCTCTTTTTGATTGGCCGGCAGAGGTGTATTCCTGGTTAAGTTGTTTTAGAAAATTACGGGCAATCTTTTTAGACCGTTGGTCTTTTATACCTAGCTTTTTTATAACCTGTTTAACAGGATATGGAGGTTTAAGATTACTGATTGCTTTATTTATAGATGATTCAATATTGCCTTTTTTTGAGACACTATTTTTTTTCTTATTCTTTTTTGACATTGATTATTAATTGATTTTCGGAATTTTCTTCCGCATAATTTTTTTGTAAATATCCTCGGGGTCACATTTAGGAATGGATTCAAGGAGTGTTTTAGTATAGGGATGTTTCGGCCGATCAAACAAAGTATCCGGATAGCCCATCTCTATCAATTTTCCATCTTTCATTACAAATATCCTGTCCGCAATGAATTTAACCACCGAAAGATCGTGAGAAATAAACAGATAAGTGAATTTATATTCCTTTTTTAATTGATTCAGCAAATTTAATACTTGTGCTTGAATGGAAACATCCAGAGCTGAAACCGATTCGTCACACACTATAAATTTGGGATTTAAAGCTAAGGCTCTGGCAATACTAACTCGCTGGCGCTGCCCCCCACTAAACTGATGTGGGTACCGGTCAAAATGTTCAGGTTTGAGATTTACCTTTTCAAGCAATTCAAATACCTTTTCTTTTCGTTCTTTATCGTTCTTTAATATTCCGTGGATTTTCATTGGCTCCATGATTGCATAGCCAACGGTATGTTTGGGGTTTAATGAAGAATAAGGATCCTGAAAGATGATCTGGATATCCTTCCGCATGGGACGCAGCTGTTTTTCTGTCAGGTGGTTAATCACCTGACCATTATAATTTACTGTGCCATCTGTAGATTGGATAAGTTTTAAAATGGTTTTGCCAAGTGTAGTTTTACCACAACCTGATTCTCCTACCAGGCCGATAGATTCACCAGGATAAATATCAAAACTCACTCCATCTACCGCCTTGCTAAACCCATCTATCTTCCCAAATATTCCCTTCTTAATAGGATAGTACTTTTTCAGTTTTCTGATTTTCAAAAGAGGCCCTCCCGAAATCACTTCCATTCGCTTTTTGATAATATCCTCTTTTGTCTCCGCATTTTTAAGGATAGCTTCACCAATGGAGTTGAACTTTCTTTTTTTGTTTTCCTCACTTTCATTTTCATCCATGAGAAAATCTTCTACTGTTGGCAGCACATTCAATTTTACATCAAGACGAGGCCTGCATGCTAATAACCCTTTTGTGTAAGGATGCTGAGGTCTAACAAAAATTTGCTCCATTGTACCATGCTCTACTATTTTTCCATTCTGCATAACTACCACCCGATCGGCAATTTCAGCAATTACGCCCAGGTCATGAGAAATAAAAATGATGGATGTGTTCATTTCCTTCCTCATTTGTTCCATCACCTCCAGGATGTTTCGCTGGATAGTTACATCTAATGCGGTAGTAGGTTCATCTGCTAATAAAATAGTAGGTTGGCATGACATAGCCATGGCGATCATTACTCGCTGTACCTGCCCTCCTGATAATTCATGAGGATAGGAACGATAGATTTTTTCCGCATTTTTAAGACCTACTTTTTCAAACAATTGCAATGTGTTCTGTTTACCTTCCTTTTTTCCCATTCCCAGGTGTGTGCTAAACATCTCCCTTACTTGGTTTCCGCAGGTAAAAACCGGATTGAGAGAACTGCTAGGCTCCTGAAATATCATCGAAATTTTCTTGCCTCTTATCTTTCGGAATCCTTTTTCATCGAGGTTTTTAAGGTCTATTTCTTCCACACCATCTTTGAACAATAGCTTGCTGCATGATGATTTGCCAGTGGGAGGAAGAAGGCCAAGGATACTCAATGCCGTAAGTGACTTACCCGAACCAGATTCCCCAACTACACCAAGGATCTCCCCTTTGTTAAGGGATAAATTAATTCCATCGACAGCAATATTCTCTTTTCCGCTGTTTGAAAAGGAGATGTTTAAGTTTTCAATATGTAAAACTTCGTTTGAATTCAATGGAAGGAATTTTTATACAATTACTATGTTTTTTTCTTCAATAATAGGTGCCTGATTCAGTTTCAAATACAATTGAGCGGTTACAATTACATCTGCAGTACAATATTCCGCAATTTTATCCAGATCTTCTTCTTTATAATATACATCATTGACCATACTGCCATCTATTCCCTGTTTGCTGGATTCTATGCCAAATAAAGCTGTCAGCAATTCCAGCGAAGTGTAGTTTTTCATATCGCCAAACTTCCACATATTCATCGTATCCATATGCTTGATTTCCCAAGGCTTCTTATCGCTTAATTGCAGTGATATTGGCAATGGAATGTCATTTACAAGCATTCTGCGGCATAGGTAAGGGTAGTCAAATTCCTTTCCATTGTGGGCTACAAATCGCAATTCCCTTTGATTCATTTTTTCGAGTGATCCAATGAAATTAAGCAACAATTTTTTTTCATCATGAGAAGCAAAAGAAGTCACTCTAAATTGGTATTCACCTGATTCCAGTCGGTGGAAAAATCCAGCAGATATACAAACGATCTTTCCAAATTCGGCATAAATAGCCCCTTTTTTAAAGTATAATTCCTCAACAGTAAATTCCTCTTCATTTTTAATGAAGTTAGCCTTATTCTGCCAAAGTGGTTTTAATCTTTCTGGCAGTTGTTCAAATTTTTCTGTTGATGATACTGTTTCAATATCTAATACAAGTATATTTTGGTAAATATGGTTTTGGTTCATGCGGTTTAAAATACCACTTTTTATGAAAAATGCAGGAACAAGTCTTAACTAGTTTTTAATTATGCTTAAGATAGACTCACCTAAAAAAAACAAAGTTGCTCCCCAAAAGGTAGCGCTTAACAACATATAAGAGAGAATTTTTTTCCTTTTTCCTCCCAAAGTAGTGATGACCAAGGTGCCAATTACAGGTGAGAATATCACTGGGGTTAAAAATGAAATTCCAAATTCACCGTACTTCCTCCAAATAAAAATGAACCGACGGTTTCTCTTGGTAAATACTTTTTTATTTGACTTTTCACTCCCAAAAATATTAAGCCATAATTGCCGGATATACGGACCGAAATAAGTGATAATCAAAACGGTAGTCATCATTCCCAATACAGTGGTAATGACGGTTTCTAAAAATGTCATACCATTGACAGCGCCAAAAACCGGACCCGCAACAAACTTGAACATACTGGAGAAAAACACCCAAAGAAAATCTTCCAACTCTGATATTATCAACTTATATAATTACTAGAATAACGTAAACTAAATACACGGCGATCAAGATACTGCCATCAATCCTACCAACACGTCGTCTAGATACCATTAACGGTAAAACAAGCAAAGTGATTATAAGCATCCACCAAATATCTGTTTTTAGTATTTGATCTGATACTTCGATTTCTTTGATAATACTGGTAATGCCTAATATAGATAAGATATTAAAAATGTTAGATCCCATTAAATTTCCAAGAGCCAGGTCAGTCTGGCCTTTATAAGAAGCTACAATTGACGTTGCTAATTCTGGTAAACTTGTTCCCAATGCTACAATGGTCAAACCAATCACTCTTTCTGATATTCCGAATGATCGGGCAATGTCCTGCACACTTCCGACAAACCACTCAGATCCAAAATAAAGTCCTGCACACCCTATGGCGATGAAGGCAATGTCTTTCCACAATTGAATGGAAGGGCCATCTGGAATTTCGCTGTCTTCAATGATCAATTTGGCAGCCTTAGTATCCTTTCTTGATTTTCTTATAACTACAATTAAATAAACGATCAAAATGAAGATGAAAAGAAAACCTTCATATGAATCTACTAACTGCTCACGAACAAAGAAGTAAAGAAGCAGTGATACACCCATCGTCACCGGCCAATCTACCTTCAGACTATTAGAGCTTACTTTAACAGGGTAGATGATGGCTGTAATTCCCAGCACAAGCGCCAGATTACAAATATTTGATCCTATCACATTACCCATGGCAATATCAGGACTTCCCCGCAGTGCTGCCTGGATGCTGATAAGAAGCTCAGGGGCTGAAGTTCCGAATGCTACAATCGTCAACCCGACAACCAATGGAGATAAATGCAACCTCAATGCAATACTTGAGGAGCCTTTTACCAGGTAATCACCGCCTGCGATCAGAACCACTAAACCAACAACTAGAAGGGCAATCGTTAGAATCATTTTATTTTAAAAGTTAAACTGGGCTAAAATAATGAAATTACAATAGTTGTTACATTCTTTTAAGTAATTATGCCTTTTGTATTTATTGGTCTGAATAATGTGGTTTAATTTTCTAAGCAAATACTTAATTCTAAATCTTTGAATTATTAAAAATTAGGCGAAGATAGTAATTCATTTTCTTATCGTAAATAAATTGCAGCCAGAATAATATATCATTTATGTTTGACAGATTAAGAGAACTCTGCAATGTGCCCTCACCCTCAGGAGAAGAGGTTTACATGAAGAAATTTTTATTAAACTATATTTCAACCAATAGTAGCAAATGGAAAGTAAAACCCGAAGTTATCCAAGGTGATGAATTTCAGGATTGTTTAATGCTGAAATTTGGCACCCCAAAAATAGCAGCTGTAGCACATATGGATACTACTGGTTTTACGGTTCGATATCAGGATCAACTGATTCCTATAGGTAGTCCGGATGTGCAACCCAGTGATATATTGGTTGGGAAAGATGCACGTGGACTGATAGAATGTCCTGTAAAAATTGATGATGATCATCACGTATTTTATGATATGAAAAGAAGCATCATTTCAGGGACTTCATTAACCTATCGGCCTGACTTTAATGAAGATGACGAGTTCATTACTTCACCCTATCTGGATAACCGGGCGGGTATTTTTAACCTCCTCAAAGTAGCCGAAACATTAGAAAACGGTCTGTTGATTTTCAGTTGTTGGGAAGAGCATGGTGGAGGCTCTATGCCCTATTTGATAAAATATTTCTATGAAAAATGGAAAATCAGAAAAGTGCTGATTTCAGATATCACCTGGGTGACGGATGGTGTGCATTTTGATGAAGGTGTCGTTATTTCTATGAGAGACCGAAACATCCCCAGACGATCCTTTATTGATGATATTATTCTTATTGCTGAAAGTAGCGGAATCAATTATCAAACTGAAGTAGAAGCAGGAGGATCAAGCGATGGAAGGGAAGTGCAGGTTTCTCCGTACCCCATTGACTGGTGCTTTATTGGTGCGCCGGAAGAAAATGCGCATTCTTCAAAGGAGAAAATATGTAAGAGTGACTTAATCAGCATGATAAGTTTGTATAAAGAGCTTTTTGATAAACTTTGATATAGTTTTCTAAATTTTCTTTTTCGGGCTGATTAACTGTATATTTGCAGCCGAATTTGAGAATTTAAAAGTCAAATGAGTCCAAAAAATCTGAACCTTGATATTTATCTCCGAGAAATAGAAATAGCAGAGCGGGTTCAGGAGTTAGGGGAAGAAGTTTCAGAAAAGTATCAGGATGTAAATCCACTATTGATTTCCGTGCTCTCAGGTGCATTTATTTTCACCTCAGATTTAATCAGAAATATTGATGTACCTCATGATTTATTGTTTACAAAGATTAAATCATATGAGGGGACACATCCGGGATCAACAATTGATTTTCAACTTCCTGTTGATGGACAAGTAAAAGGTCGGGATGTTTTAATTATAGAAGATATTATTGATACAGGTCGAACAGCTGATTTTTTAATCTCTCATTTACGAGCTAAGCAGGCTAAATCTATTGGTGTCATTTCCCTACTTTGGAAACCTAGCAAGTATGAATTTGATTACAAACTGGATTTTGTAGGGTTTAGCATCCCAGACATTTTTGTATTAGGGTATGGAATGGACTACAATGAGTATGGGAGAAATCTAAAAGATATATACATTTTAAATCAACATAAAAATCAATAAAAGCATGTTAAATATTGTTTTATTTGGCCCTCCTGGTGCGGGTAAAGGGACACAGAGTGAATTGATTATTGAAAAATACCAGCTCACACATATAAGCACCGGAGATCTTTTTAGAAAGCACCTCAAAGAGGCAACAGAGCTCGGCCAATTAGCCCAAAAATATATGGATGAAGGCAATTTAGTTCCTGATGATGTGGTAATCAGAATGGTTGAGGTAAAGATCAATTCTGAATTGGATGCCAAAGGATTTATTTTTGATGGATTCCCAAGAACCGTAGCCCAGGCGGAGGCTTTAGATGATATGTTGGCTAAGAAAAACATGCCTGTTAATGCCATGCTAGCATTAGATGTGGAAGAAGAAGAATTAAGGACACGAATTCTCAACCGGGCTAAAACAAGTGGTAGAACAGACGATCAGGATATCAATAAGATTAACAATAGAATTAGGGTTTACAATGAAGAGACCAAACCTGTAGCTGACTACTATCAAAAACAGGGTAAGTTTCATGATATCCATGGAATTGGCACCATTGAAAGCATCTTTGAAGAGATTACCAAAGTTATCGATAGCCTTTAATTACATATACATTGTCAGGATCTAACTTTATCGATTATATAAAATTTTGCTCTCGTTCAGGTAAGGGTGGGGCAGGATCGGCGCATTTTCGCCGGGAAAAATTCGTGCCCAAAGGTGGTCCTGATGGTGGCGATGGTGGAAGAGGTGGACACGTCATATTGCGTGGAAACAAGCAACTATGGACCTTATTGCATTTGAAATTCAGAAAGCATGTAATAGCCGGTAATGGGGTAAGTGGAAGCGGCGCCAGAAAAAAAGGTCCGGATGGAAAAGATGAAATTCTTGAAGTACCTCTTGGTACGGTAGCTAAAGTTGCAGAAACCGGGGAAATCCGTGGAGAGATAACAGAAGACGGACAGGAAATCATTCTTACCAGAGGTGGTAAAGGTGGGCTTGGTAATGATCATTTTAAAACTTCTACAAATCAGGCCCCTCACTATGCACAGCCAGGTGAAAGTGGGATAGAAGAGTGGGTAATTCTGGAGCTAAAAGTGCTTGCTGATATAGGATTGGTAGGTTTTCCAAATGCCGGTAAATCCACGCTTCTTTCTGTGGTTTCTGCTGCAAAGCCTGAAATAGCCAACTATCCATTTACTACGCTTACTCCTAATTTAGGAGTTGTTAGCTATCGGGATTATAAATCTTTTGTGATGGCTGATATTCCGGGGTTAATTGAGGGAGCATCTGAAGGGAAAGGATTAGGGCATCGGTTTCTACGCCATATAGAGCGTAATTCCATTTTGTTGTTTTTGGTGGCTTCTGATAGCGACGACATCAAAAATGACTATGAAACTTTATTAAATGAATTAAAGAAATACAACCCTGAATTATTGGATAAAAGAAGGGTTCTGGCGATTACCAAATCAGATTTACTGGATGAGGAATTAAAAGGTTTGATTGAAGCGGAATTGCCAAAAAATATTAAGACAACATTTATTTCTTCCATAACAGGCGACGGAATAGTCAGTCTTAAAGACATACTTTGGGAGGAAATTAATCGATGAAAATGTCAATATGACATATTTGTTGAGAATGGTAATATAATTGTATGTCGAGGTATAGATTTTTAACGAGTGGATAATTATGTCGAAAAAAAGTAAGAAAGCAGATAAGCAAGCTAAAATGGAGGTAGAAAACGAGCACGTTGAGCAGGAAGTGGAGACAAAGGAAGAAGAACAAGATCAACCGGAAGCAAGTGACAAGCAGGATGAGGAGATAGATGAAATGAAAAAACTGTCAATAGAATTGGCAGAAGCAAAAGATAAATATTTACGACTATATTCTGAATTTGAAAATTTCAGAAGAAGAACAGCAAAAGAGCGACTGGAATTAATAGGTTCTGCAACAGAGAAATTAATGACAGAGTTGCTTCCTGTAATTGACGATTTTGAAAGAGCTGACAAGGCTTTTGATGAGGAAGGAGATATCAAATCATTCAAAGAAGGTTATGATTTGATTTACAATAAGTTTAAAAATATAACAGATCAAAACGGACTGAAGCTAATGGAATTGGAACCGGGAGATGATTTTAATCCCGAAATTCATGATGCGATCACGCAGATTCCTGCTCCTGAAGAGAAGTTGAAAGGAAAAATAGTAGATGTCATTGAAAAAGGATACCTGCTAAATGAAAAGGTTATTCGTTTTGCAAAAGTGGTAACAGGATCATAATATGGCTAAAAGGGATTATTACGACGTACTAGGGGTATCTAAGTCTGCCAGCGCTGATGAAATAAAAAAGGCATACAGAAAAATGGCTATTAAGTATCACCCGGATAAAAACCCGGGTAATAGTGAAGCCGAAGAGAAATTTAAAGAAGCTGCTGAAGCTTACGAGATTCTTAGTAACAGTGAGAAAAAAGCTCAGTACGACCGCTTTGGTCATGATGGTCTTCGTGGTGGTGCCGGATTTGGCAGCGGTGGTGGCATGTCTATGGATGATATCTTTGATCATTTTGGAGATGTTTTCGGTGGTCATAATCCATTCGAAAGCTTTTTTAGTGGTGGAGGAAGTTCAGGAAGAAGATCCCGAAGAGGATCTAATCTTCGGATTAAACTGAAGCTGAGCCTGGAAGAAATAGCCAACGGTGTAGAAAAGAAAATAAAAGTAAACCGTTTAGTTCCTGCTGATGGGGTTACATTTAAGTCATGCTCTACTTGTGGTGGATCAGGGCAGATGCGAAAAGTGGTGAATACCATGCTCGGCCAGATGGTTTCGTCTTCTACTTGTCATACTTGTAATGGAACCGGTCAGACAATTGATCATAAACCTCCGGGAGTTGATAATACCGGATTGACCCAAAAAGAAGAAATTATTTCGATTAATATTCCAGCAGGAGTTGCTGAAGGTATGCAATTGAGCATGTCTGGCAAAGGTAACTTTGGTCCAAATGGCGGATCTCCAGGCGATTTATTAATATTAGTGGAGGAAAAAGAAGACGATCTTCTGAAAAGAGATGGCAACAATGTCATTTATGATCTTCATTTGAGTTTCATTGATGCAGCGTTAGGCTCATCGATAGAAGTTCCTACCATTGATGGAAAGGTTAAAATTAAGATAGACGCTGGTACCCAGGGAGGAAAGATCCTTCGCTTGAGAGGTAAAGGAATCAAGGATATCAATGGTTATGGAAAAGGAGATCAGTTGATCCATGTAAATATTTGGACACCGAAATCATTGACAAAAGAAGAAAAAGAAATGTTGGAAGGATTAAAAGATGCGCCTAATTTCCAGCCTAATCCTTCTGCTTCAGATAGAAGTTTCTTTGAGCGTATGAAGGAGTTCTTTTAAAAAGCCAGAAACCAAACCTAACAACCTGTGACCCCAATACTTGAAACCCAAAATATCGTTAAGAATTTTGGGGATTTTAGAGCCTTAAATGATGTCAGTCTTAGCATTGAGCCTGGAATCATTTTCGGTTTATTGGGGCCTAATGGGGCTGGAAAAACTACCCTCATCCGAATCATTACTAAAATATATGCCTCTGATAGTGGTAATATATTGTTTAATGGTCAACCCATGCGAGAAGAGGATGTGTTGAAAATTGGATACCTGCCAGAAGAGAGAGGCCTTTACAAAAAAATGAAGGTAGGGGAGCAGCTACTTTATTTAGGTCAAATAAAAGGATTGTCAGCCTCACAGGCAAAAGAAAGAATCCTTTATTGGTTTGAGAAATTTGAAATACAGGACTGGTGGAACAAAAAGATTGATGAGCTCTCTAAAGGAATGCAGCAGAAAGTTCAATTTATCACCTCTGTCATTCATAATCCGAGCCTTATAATTCTGGATGAACCTTTTACCGGTTTCGATCCTGTCAATGCCAATATTATTAAAAAGGAAATCCTTCAATTAAAGGAAGAAGGAGCTACTATTATTTTTTCAACCCACCGAATGGAGTCGGTGGAGGAACTTTGTGATCATATTGCCCTTATCAATAAGTCAAAGAAAATAATTGATGGACCTAAGTGGCAGATTAAAGAAGATCATAAAGAAAACATTTTTTTAGTAGAACATGTCGGTGGTATTAATGACCTGAATGATCATTTTAAAATTGTAAATTCCGAGAATGTAGTAAATGATATCTATAAAACTACCATCAAATCTGAGGGTGATTTAGTGTCAAATGATCTACTTAAATTGCTGATTGATAAAACGGAAATCAGGAGTTTTCAGGAACATTTACCATCTATTAATGAAATATTCATCAACCATGTAGGAGGGAATGGCAATGAATAAGATACTGCTAATCATAAAAAGAGAATACCTCACGCGTGTCAAAAAGAAATCCTTTTTGATCATGAGCATTCTCACCCCTCTTTTAATGGCCATGGTAATGGTGGTACCTATGTGGTTGGCCACACGGGATGTTCCACCCAAGGAAATAGTGGTAGTTGATGATAGTGGATTGTTCATTGATAAGTTAAAAGATGAATCATCCATTACATTTGACTACTCAGATCAAACCGCTTTTGTCCTTAAAAATTATATTTTTTCTGAAGGAAAATATGGGTTGCTGGAAATTCCGGAATTGGATGTTAATAATCCAGAAGGTATAAAACTCACCACAGAGACCAGCCCCAGTTTGGAAGTGAAAATGGATATTCAGCGACAGCTAAAAAGTATTATTGAAGATTATAAACTGGAGAAATCGGGTATTGATAAGGCAAAATTAGATTCCATAAAGACGTGGGTAAATTTAGATACAAATGTCATTAATGCGGGAGGAGAAGAAGAAAAATCGCATACAGAAGTAGCTTATTTTGTTGGGTATGTGGGTTCATTCATGATTTATATTCTCATATTCGTTTATGGAATTCAAACGATGCGTGGGGTTATCGAAGAGAAGACCTCCCGAATAGTAGAGGTAATTCTTTCATCCGTAAAACCTTATCAATTAATGACGGGTAAGATCATTGGGATTGGCGCTGTTGGGTTGACCCAGTTTTTTATTTGGGCAGTGTTGACCTTAGGATTTTATATTGCTGTGGGAATATTTTTTAATATAGGTGAGCTACAGCAAAT
>JBNLGO010000095.1:0-14857 GCA_050306095.1 Cyclobacteriaceae bacterium | reverse complement strand
AATACGACCACACCCAATAGAAGCAACATTGATGGTATTGCTGGGAGCATTTTTTCCAAATACACTTGAAGGAACAATGGTAGGGAAACCACTTACGGCAACGGCTGCCACAGCAGATGTTTTGAGTGAATTGGTAAGAAATTTTCTTCGGGAAAGCTGAGGAGTGTTTTTATTTTTCATAGTTGAAGGTGTTTATGATTTCTATTCTGAAAGTTGGATATTAACTTTTGGTGGGTTGGCAAAATAGTGCCATGCTATCTCAGCCCTTTCCTTTGTCATTTTGCCATTATATACTAAAAGGCGATATTTTAATGTGTATTCATGGTAAGGTTCTAACTGCCAATCCATATCTTTGGTAGTAGTAAAACTGGCGAACATATCCCCTCTGTCATACATATTTAAAGGCCAAATCCTCATAGGTTCGGGATGATTGTAATTAGTGGGGTAAGACATCATCACCACTCCACCGTAATCTTCATCCAAAGCCCCTTGTACAATTGCCCATCTTTCTTTTGACCCATCTGTATGTACCCTATCCTTTCCCTGGGAAGAGATAACCTCGCTATTATTTTTGTCCCATTTTTCTGTAGTTCTCCACCCAAATCCTGCATAGCGGTATTCAAGAATCGTAAATGGCTTATCAGTGGCACAGTTCATTTTCATGGTCATATCTACAATAAAATGATCAGGTTCACTCTGATTATTATAAACCCTCACCGTTTGAATTTCATTCATTGCAGTAATTTCCCTCTTATCTTTAAAAACCACATGGTTATGTAAAGCACTATATTCTGAAAACACCGAACCTGAAATTTTAGAGGTAAAACCATCAAACTCTACCGTTCCCTTTTTCTTAGCTAAATTCCAGAAATCAATGGTATCTCCATCAAATAATACATGCGTCCAGGGATTCCAGATTCCATAGTGATGATAATGATCAGGTGGCTGAATGCGAGTAAGCACTTGTCCGTGGGGAGTGTAAAGTGGATGTATAAAACCGCTTCGCTTATATGCAGGATCTACTCCCTCTGGTGGATGTTTAACCGCATGATGATAACTAAGTAAATTGTTATTTGATGATGATATGGTTAGGGAAGTTCCATCATCAGAAATTGTCATTTTATTTTTCCTGTCAGGGATTTCCTTCAACAAATCAAATATCAATACTTCCCCTTTATCTCCAGAAACAAACCAGGTCAAAGTGCGATGTTCATCACGGTTGATTTGAAAGGGTATGCTTTTTTTATTGTTACCTTCCACTTCATTCAATGATAACAAAGAATCAGCGAGGAAGGTAATTTCATCCAGGCAAACACTAACCGGAATTTGCAGACCTAAAGTTGATTCGTCTAACGTTATTTTAATTTGTGCAATCGATTGTTTTTGTTGAGCAAACAAAAATGTTGGGAAGATTACTACAACCATAATTATGGTTTGTTGGAGTATGAACCTCATTTTCAATAGTTTACTTTAACAACTTACTTTCCGGAGGACCTAAATAACTGCTAGCATCGACCCCTTTTTTCTTTAACACAATTTTTTGCAATACCACTCCCGGATCAACCATCCAATATTTAATTGTGTGTGAACCCGCTGTTAATTTTCTTTCTAAAACAGTTTGATCCATTATTTTGTTAGTTACTGCATTGTTCCACCAATCTGGATATTTCCAATCAGCAACTGTTGCATCTTTGTGCATATTTATAATGACAGGTTTAGAATCGTCTATTGAAAATGCATAAAGAAGCCCTTCATCTTTTTGATAATTAAGCGTTGAGGAAAGGTAGGCGGTTAATTCGAACGTACCTGAATCCAATACAAATATCTTATATTCTAATGACGGACTTTTTCCACCAGGATTTTGCTTAGATGAAGTAACTGGAAGAGGTGTTACTGCTGAACTGGTTCGTCCCAGGTTAGGAATTGTTTTCCATGTTATGTCTTTAGTTTCATTTGCGTTTTGAAAATTCTGTGCTTCAATACTTATGATGCCATTATTTTCAATAAAACCAGAAGCCTTTCGATCCTCATTATTTACAGGAACTGTAATTGTGAATTCCTGCCCTGCACCTGAAATTACTAACTGACCTTTATGATTACCTTTTGGTACTTTATCCCAATCTATGCTTACGTAAATTTTTTCTTCATATTGTACTGTGCCTTTAGAAGAAGAAAGATTAATCCATTCCTCTTTAGGAGTCACAGAATAGCTCAATTCTTCTTTACCCATATTGAAAATTTCTAAATAATAGCTTTGATCATTAATTGGATCAAAAGGGGCAAAACTTCCGCTATTCGTTGTGGTTCGTCTCCATCTCGATTTGACACCATTTTCCACCACGTAGCCAAGCCTGGCTGACATATTAGGCTGTATATAGGAAACTTCTGGCATAATATTAACAGGTGGATCACTCCAGGTTTTATATCCAATATGTGTCTGCGACATCATATGGTTCCATTTACCATCAGAAATTGAATCATGGTAAAAACGGGTAAGAGCCGCATCTTTGAAGAAGAGCTCTTTCACCTTGTCAGCATACAAGTTTGCTGATGCTCTGCCTTCTTCAATATATCTTTTGTTTTTGCTGGCAGCTACGTGCATTTCATTCAGATTGCTGCACAATTCTACTGGAGATTGGACAAGTTGATAATACGCCGATTTGTAGCTTTCAGGCAGCACATCAAGTACTTTTTCACTTCTTTCTACTAAATCCTTGTATTCAGCTACCACTCGATCTGCTTCACGGAAATTATCCAGACTATACGTATCAGGGCCTATTAATTCCGGCGTTCTACGTGCATTATATTTGGTATATAGAGATATAATTTCTCCTATTTCTTGCGCATGTTCTGCCCCAAATTGCTTTTCTGCCCATTGGGTATAATAATCAGGAAGTTTATCTGCCGGCCATTGATCAGGATTCCAGGCATAATCTAAAAAGAAACTAATGGGGAATTCCATAGGTTTTAAATCACCAACATTAACCAGCCAGATCCTATCCACTCCATATTCATAGGTAAGGTGCATTTGCTCCCATACCCTTTCTATTTGAGTGACGTTAAGCCATTTGTAACTTCTTGGACCACCCACAAAATCAAAATGGTAATACATGCCATAGCCACCTTTTCTGGGTTTAGCATCTGTGGATGGAAGTATTCTCACATTTCCCCAGTTATCATCACAAAGGAGTAGGGTTACATCATCAGGCACACGCATTCCCTTATCATAATAATCTTGTACTTCTTTATAAAGAGCCCATACTTGAGGCGTTTCTTCTGCGGGCTTTCCAGTAACTTCTTCAATGATCTCCCTTTGATCAGCTACAATTTTTTCGAGTAAATCTGTGGCAGTCTCTTCAGACATTGCTTCATCACCATCACCACGCATGGCCAAAGTCACCACACTTTCATAGCCATTTATTCGCTCCATTCCTTCCTTCCAGAATTTCCTGAGATTTTCTGCATTTTCTTCATAATTCCACGATCCTTTTCCATACCGGCCCCATTCTACATGAGATCGCATCAATGGTTCGTGATGGGAAGTAGCCAATACCACGCCCATTTCATTTGCAAGTGGTGCACTTAATGAATCATCATCCCATAGAGACCTGCCCCACATTGCTGGCCATAAATAGTTTCCCTTCATCCTGAGAATTAATTCAAACACCTTCTCATAAAACTCATGGTTGAACCCCCCGTAGTTCTCTCCTACCCAACCGGTTAATGCGGGTGCTTCATCATTGATGAATATTCCCCGATATTTTACTTTAGGTTCACCGAGTGTATGAATTCCAGGTTTCACATAAGCATTATTGCGTACTTTAATGGGAACATCCGCCCACCAATACCATGGAGATACCCCTAACTTTTCTGACAGATCAAACATTCCATAAATAGTCCCTCGTTTATCACTTCCAACGATGACCAGGGCATTTCTCACTCCTTGCATCGGATCTTTAACCGAGGTAATAAGGAACTGCTCCCATTTATTTTCAAGTTGTGAAACATCGATCTTCCCATTTTTCACCAATTGATCGATCACTTCACTTTTACCGGCAGTTCCCACAATGATTAGGTTCTGAGTTTTTTGAGGACTTGCATTAAGTAATTCTGCTTCTTGTCCGGAAACATGACTCAAATCCCTCCTGAAATATTGAGCTATTTTAAGTACGCCAGGATGATCAGATTCACTGACTAATATTTGAGTTGGCTTCCCTTTTTCAATGACTGCAAAATTTCCTTTTCCTTTTTCAGATGTTAAATACGTAGATTCTGAAAAGGGACCTGTTGTTGCTGTGGTATAAACCATTTCAAAATCCTTATTTTCAGTATTCTGAAGTGGTTTAGATACACCACAAATAACATGAAAAAGCAACAACATTGCTCCGATTCCAATTTTCAATAAGGAAAATTTAAATTTTGCAGTATATAACATATGAAAAATTATTTTTTGTATTAAATGTGAGTAAATAGATATTATTTTCTTGAAGTAGCAATTACTTTATCAAACGCCATTTTAGGCTTTAATTGTCGATCAAACAACAATGTATAATCAGTCCTTCCTCTTATTGGAAAATCATTTTTCCAGGAGACACCATCGTGCAATCCCCAGAAAGTCACCCTACTAATTTTATCTGCATGTTTATTAAACAGTTCAAATATTTCTGCATAACGATCTGCTAATTTAACCTGCATTGAATCAGGAAGTTCATCCGGGTATGGGTTCATTGTTGGATTATTTTTGAATTTAACGGATACTTCGGCAGTTGGCATTCTCCATGGACTAGGAAGTGGGGAAATATCCAATTCTGTAAACATCACCTTAACTCCTTGCTCGGCGTACATTTCAATCGCCTCTTCTATCTTTTCTAATGAAGGATAATTCAATTCCCAATGTGCTTGAATACCAACACCATCGATGCGTATTCCTTTGCTTTTCAGATTTTTAACAATCTCTATAGCTCCATCTCTTTTATCCTCATTTACTAAATTATAATCATTATAATACAATTCTGCTTCTGGATCGGCATCATGAGCATATTGAAATGCTTTCTCAATAAAGCTTTCACCTGCTATTTCCAAAAACTTTGATTTTCTAAATGAGCCATCCTCTTCTAAGGCCTCATTAACTACATCCCATCCTTTAATTCTTCCTTTATACCTTCCAACAATTGCATAAATATGATCTTTCATTCTATTCTTCAACTCTACCCTATCGATGGTTCCCCCATCATCTGCTTTGAACACCCATTGAGCTAACTGACTATGCCATATCAAGGTATGACCTACCACAAACATATCGTTATCCTCGCCCAACTTTACCAAAGCATCAGCATGTTCAAAGTTAAATTTATCCTTCTCCGGATGAATGTGCATCCACTTCATATCATTTTCTGCGGTCAATGAATTGAATTGGGAAGTAATAAGCTTGGTTTCTTTTTCATCCTTTTGATGGATTTGAGACCTGTTTACAGCTACTCCTATCAAGTACTTATTTTTAAAAGCAGCTTTAAGAGAGCTTTTACCTTTAAAGGATAATTGGATTCCTACAAGCACAACTCCACCCAACATCAAAATTCCATAAATAAATTTTCTATTCATTGTTTTAAAAATTTAAGGCAATTATTGACAATAACTTTCGGTTTGTATTTGAAATTTCAGAATAAAACTTAGCGATAAATCATAAAATAAAAAGTTAATAATCAACTATTTATCAAATATCACACTAAATCCACTTCAATAATAATCAACACCTTTGTATTCATCAATCAAAAAACATCATTCAACGATTTTATAAAAAAAATCCATTCCGGCTAGCAGAATGGATTTAAACGATCAATGATTAAGATTGGGTTATATGGGTATTATAATACCAAAATTTCATGATTGATTTTAGAATAATATTTTATCAGAGCAATTACCTTATTGTACTTTTACTACTCTTAGATTATCGAAGTACATAACTCCTCCTGCATTTCCATCATAACTCATACTTATTGCAAACCTGGCTGTTTCATCTCCTCCGCTTGCTATTGCCTCACTTGTTGGAGAAAATTCATACGATATTTCTGTCCACTCATTAGTATTAACTGCTTGCTGAGGACTTTGCCAGTTATTATAACCAGGTGTTCCTCCTTCATCCACTGCAAACATAACAGTTACAAGGCCTGAACCCTTAACCATCATACTAACATGGTAAGTTGCAGTAGGATCTACAGTTATATTTGAATTAGGTTGTATGTTCCACGGATTAGCTCCTATTTCATTTACTGTAACTTTATATGAATTAAACCCATCATAAGCCTCCTCATTAGTAATTACCCCCGTATGAAGAGATCCGGTTAATCCTCCCCAACCATTAACACTAGATGCCTCACCTAATGTTGCATCTTCAAAGCTTCCATTTATATTAATAACATCTTGACATATCAGATTACTAGGTTCATCAGAACATGCAACAATGCTTCCAGGGCTTGAAGTGGTATTTCCACTAGAGTTTGTTATATCAATAGTTCCAGTCGTAGCACCAGCTGGCATGGTGAATTTGATCATTGTATTATCCTTAGATGTAATATTTGCGGTAACGCCGCTTACACTCAACGTAGTAACAAAAGATAAATTATTACCAATAATTGTTACTTCATCACCTTCACCAGCACCTTTTGGCGTATAATAAGAAATAGTTGGAATAGGCACTACTTCGATTGTTTTTGTTGCTCTTTCGTTACCTGTAAACACAAAAGAAATATTATTTTCACCAAGAGTCATATTTGCAGGAACTGTAAATGAAATTTCTGAACCATTCGTTTCAAAATCATTTATCCACATTGTTCCCATGTAAATCCCTCTAACACCAGAAAGATTACTACCGAGAACTTTTAATTCCGTACCAGCACCAGCAATTTCAGGGCTAAAACCGGTAATTCTATTACTAACATCCGTAATACTTCCAGATGGGTTTGTTCCTGTCAATTTTTCTTCAGGATCTTCACAACTTACCAACAGCACACCTATAACTGCTGGTATCATTAACATAATTAATAATTTAAATAGTTTACTCATTTTATGATTTTTTAAGATGGTACAACAATTGAATTGACAAAATCAGGAGTATAGTTATCCGATACCCCAGCAATACCAAACTTGGTTTGTAAAAACCTCATAGTAGAAAGATGATTCATAGGCAAATTTTATTTATTGTTAATTTCTTTGATTTATATGCAATCGATTGCGTTTAAATTAAAAATTATATATTAAACCATACGATATATATTCAGGATGCAAATAATTAAAAAACTAATTCTAATAAGTTGAAAGTCAACTAAGGATTTTATTTTGTTGAAAACCCTTAAAAAGGGTATAAAAACTTTCTAAACATCCATTTAATTCAAAATACAGCTATTACAGACCACTTGTTACAAATTCTTTTTTGCTAGTAAGTGTAAAAATTCGCTGAATTATGATTCTAACTCAAATGTAATAATAATTTTTTATTATGCAATCGATTGCGTAAATATATGTTTATAATTTGATTTAACAGGAATCCAACTTTTATTTGTAAAATATTTTAAAACAATCGATTGTGCAATCGCTATTGACTACCCTTATTAAATAAGTTATTACTTTTGACATTGTGGGGAACTAAATAAAAGAACATGACAAATTTCTTTAGGCTTAAAATATTAAGCGTTTTAACAATATTGACGTGTCTAGCAAATTTTGCTATTGCTGAAGACGGGTATAAATTATGGTTGAGGTATAGTCCAATTGAAAACCAAGAATTGATAAACAAATACCAAGACAAGGTCAGCAATATCTGTCTGGAAGAATCAAGTGCGACTTTATTCATCATAAAAAATGAACTCCAAACAGGCTTATCTTCCATGCTTGGTACTCTACCAACTTTTGTAAACAACCTTAAAGGAAATGGCCTGATAATCGGCACTCCGGAAAATAGTAAAATCATAAAATCTTCTATTGATAAAGAAAAATTAACAACTATCGGAGATGAAGGGTATCTAATTCTTTCCAAAAAAGTCAAAAATAAAGATGTAATACTAGTTGCCGCAAATACTGACATTGGTTGCCTGTACGGCACCTTTGAATTATTGAAGTTGATTCAAACAAATCAACCCCTTGAAAATTTAAATATCTCCAGTTCACCAAAAGTGAAGGTGAGAATATTAAATCACTGGGATAACCTAGACCGAACTGTAGAGCGTGGTTATGCAGGATTTTCCATCTGGGATTGGCATAAACTACCAGATTATATTGACCCCAGGTATATAGATTACGCCAGAGCTAACGCTTCTATAGGAATAAATGGTGCAGCTCTCACCAATGTGAATTCCAACGCATTAGTCCTTACGCCAATGTGGCTTGAAAAAGTGAAAGCCTTAGCAGATGTATTCAGACCCTATGGAATTAAAGTTTATTTGACTGCACGGTTTAGTGCTCCAATTGAAATTGGTGAGCTGGAAACTGCAGATCCTCTGGATGAAAACGTGCAAAAATGGTGGAAAGATAAAGCAAAAGAAATTTATAGTTACATTCCTGATTTTGGTGGATTTTTAGTAAAAGCAAATTCAGAAGGTCAGCCCGGCCCGCAAAACTATAATAGGACGCATGTTGACGGAGCTAACACATTAGCTGATGCAGTAAAACCATTTGGGGGTATCGTTATGTGGCGGGCATTTGTATACAGCAATGAAGAACCTGTGGACAGGGCTAAACAAGCTTATAATGAATTTGTTCCTTACGATGGTGATTTCAGGGACAATGTTCTGATCCAGGTGAAAAACGGTCCAATAGATTTTCAGCCACGAGAACCTTTCCATCCAATGTTTGGTGCCATGCCTAAAACTCCTCTCATGATGGAATTCCAAATTACACAGGAATACCTGGGACAGGCTACACAATTGGTTTACTTAGCTCCTATGTATAAGGAATGCCTGGAATCTGACACATATGCGAATGGAAAAGGATCTACTGTTGCCAAAGTAGTAGATGGTAGTTTGGATAACCATAAATTATCCGGAATGGCGGGAGTGTCTAATATAGGTAATGACAGAAATTGGACGGGGCATACTTTTGGTCAGGCCAACTGGTATAGCTTTGGTAGATTGGCTTGGGATAATGCATTGACTTCAGAAGAAATTGCAGATGAATGGATCAGAATGACATTTGGTAACGATGATGAGGTGGTAAAAAGCATAAGCCAAATAATGAATGCTTCCTGGGAAGCATCAGTAAATTATATGACACCACTGGGCCTTCATCATATTATGGGACCGGGTCATCACTATGGCCCCGGACCGTGGGTTAAAGATATGCCAAGGGCAGATTGGACCTCCGTTTATTATCATAAGGCTGATGAAAAAGGAATTGGATTTGACAGAACATCTACTGGTAGCCATGCTTTGGAACAATACCGAAAACCTGTGGCCGATAGCTTATCATCATTAGAAACTTGCCCTGACAAATTGCTTTTGTGGTTTCATCACCTGGATTGGGATTATAAAATGAAATCTGGCAATACTCTCTGGGATGAATTATGTTATTCCTATTACAATGGAGTCAGTTCAGTAGATAAAATGAAAAAAACCTGGAACAACCTTAACGACAAAATAGATGAAGAGCGATTTAAACGGGTTAATATGTTATTAACCATTCAGCAAAAAGAAGCTAAATGGTGGAAGGAATCTTGTTTATTGTATTTTCAAAGCTTTTCGAACCGACCAATACCTGAATCGTTACCAAAACCACAAAAATCACTCGATTACTATCAAAACTTGAATTTCCCTTATGCACCGGGAATCAGACCTAGGTGGTAAATATTTTTAAACAACGTCTAAACTTAATTTATATATGGAAAAGAAAGTAGCAATTGTGACGGGAGGATCGTCCGGATTAGGATTGGCTATTGCTAAAAAATTTGTTGAAAAAGGAATTACAACTATTATAACAGCCCGAACTCAATCAAAATTAGATGATGCCAAAGAAGTATTAGGTGATTTATGTATCCCCTATTGCTTTGATATGGATAAATTGGATGAAATACCGGGGTTAATAAAAGATATACACTCAAAGTATGGTCAAATAGATATTCTCGTAAACAATGCTGGCATCAACATGAAAAAGGAAATTCAAGAAGTGACGGACGCTGATTTCCAGAAAATCATTCAAACAAATTTATTTAGTGTATTTAGCATTACCAGGGAAGTTTCTTCAGTAATGAAAGACCAGGGCACCGGAAGCATCATCAATATCAGTTCGATGGCTGCTATTTATGGAATTCCAAAAGTGATAGCTTATACGGCATCTAAGTCAGCTGTAGAAGGGATGACCAGAGCTTTGGCAGTAGAATTATCTCCTGAGGGCATTAGGGTAAATTGTATTGCTCCGGGATTTATCAGAACACCAATGTCTTCAAAAGCATTGGATAACGATCCTGAAAGAAAAAACAAAGTTCTTTCAAGAACTCCTATGGGCAAGTTGGGCATTCCGGAAGATATAGCCAACACCGCCTATTTCCTTGCTTCTGATGAATCAGCTTATTTAAGTGGAACAGTAATACCTGTTGATGGTGGTAACTCTATTGGGTTTTAGCATTTTTACAATTAATTAACATTTACATATTTATATTATGCACTTAATGGAACAAACCATGCGGTGGTATGGACCAAATGACCCCGTAAGTCTTCAAGATATCAGACAGGCTGGATGCACAGGTGTAGTTACTGCACTGCATCACATACCAGTAGGGGAGGTCTGGACGATTGAAGAAATTGAAAAAAGAGTAAAAGAAGTAGAACAGGCTGGAATGACCTGGACTGTGATAGAAAGTCTGCCAGTTCATGAAGATATTAAAAAGCAGACGGGTAACTTTCAACTATACATTGAGAATTACAAAATAAGTCTTGAGAATATAAGCAAATGCGGCCTAAAAGTAGTTACCTATAATTTCATGCCCATTCTTGATTGGATGAGAACTGATCCGTTTTTCACCCTACCTAATGGAGGAAAAGCCCTTCGTTTTGAAAAATCTGCGTTTGTAGCTTTTGATCTATTCATTTTAAAAAGACCAGGTGCAGAAAGTGATTACTCACAACCTGAGATAGAAAAGGCCAAAAGCAGGTTTGATTCAATGACTGATGATGAAAAATCAACCTTGTATAATAATGCTTTGTTAGGTTTGCCGGGAAGTGAGGAACAATTTACCGAAGAGCAAATATTAACTGCCCTTAAAACCTACGAACATATAGATGCCGAAAAGCTTAAAGAGCATTTATTTTATTTTTTAAAAGCAATTGTCCCAACAGCCGAAAATCTTGGGTTAAAGCTTGCCATCCACCCAGATGACCCTCCATTTCCTATTTTAGGACTACCTCGAATTGTCAGCACGGCACAAGACGCAAGAGAATTAATCCAAGCTGCCCCTTCCCCCGCCAACGGGCTGTGTTTTTGTACAGGAAGTTACGGTGTAAGACCAGACAATAATCTGGTAGAGATGGTGAAAGAATTTGGTGATCAAATTCATTTTGTGCATTTACGCAATACTAAAAGAGATGAGGAAGGTAACTTTTACGAAGCCAATCACTTAGATGGAGATTCAGATATGGTAGGAGTTATCAAAGAGCTCTTAACCATTATGAAAAAAAGAGGGGTATCACTACCAATGCGTCCTGACCATGGCCATCAAATGCTTGATGATCTACATAAAAAAACTTATCCTGGCTACTCGGCAATAGGAAGGTTGAAAGGTCTCGCAGAATTGCGCGGAGTGGAATATGGTATTTCAAAACTTATAAATTGATAAAAAAATGCCGGTTAATATCTATAAATCATATTAACCGGCATTTTTTTATCCTTTTCTTTCTACCCCAGGCTTAAGGTCAGTTAATTCTTCAATTGTCACAGGCCGTCCTTCATCAATACTTTTCCGTGCTGCTATACCAATCAGAATGGCCATTGCCCCATCTCTGGAACCTGCAGAATGTTTCAATGGATCAGCCATACCAGGATTTCTAAAAATCTTGTCTTGCAATCGCTTATCACCACCACCATGACCTCCTTTTATTTTTGGGATCTTAATTTGCTCATATTCCTGCCAATTTTTAGAAACCATGATCTCATCATATTCATCATTCTTTTCGTCATCATTCTGACTCATTTCCTTTTCGTGAAGCTTTGATTGATTTATTTGTTCATCGCTCCGCCAGGGAATGCCCTCCCACGAATCAATTCTTCCATCCATTCCATTAAACGCAATTGCAAATCCTTCAAATGGTGAATATGTGGTTAAACTGTAGCTCACCTGCACATCATTAGCATACTTAATTTGAACGGCCATTTTATCAAAAATATCAACCTCGTCTCTCCATAAACAGTTATCCCTGATATAGCCATCATGTTCCTCATTTGCTACATAGAGATCCATATACATTTTGTTTTTAGTGATATCCCAATGAAATTTGCACTTGTCTTTAAACTCACATCCCCGGCATTTATCACCTTGAAATGAATGATTGCTTCCATAATGTTCTAATCCCCCATAGGCATTTACCTCAACCGGATCAGAATCAATCCACCAATTCAACAAATCGAAATGATGAGAAGCTTTATGTACCAATAAAGTTCCGCTTTTATCTCTTATACCATGCCACCTTCTGAAGTAAGAAGCTCCGTGATAGGTATTAAGATACCAATGAAAATCTACCGAAGTAATCTTTCCCACCTTCTTTTCGACTAACAATTCTTTTAGTCTTGTAAATTGGGTTCCATATCGATAATTGAAGCCTACAATTACTTTTTTGCCCGTCTTCCGCTCCACGTCTAAAATTTGCTGGCATTTCACCTCATCGGTCGTCATTGGCTTTTCCGTAAGTACATCCGCGCCCATTTCAAGGCCTTTAACTACAAATTCATGATGTGTAGCATCCACTGTGGTCACTATCAACATATCAGGTTTCGTAGTTTTCATCATTTCTTCAAAATCAGAAAACGTAGGGCAATCAGCTCCAATATACGATTTACCAAAAGTTAATCTTCCTGGATTTATGTCACACAATCCTACAAATTCAATGAGATCACTGTAATTATCAAGAATATTTTTACCCCAAAATGTAATCCCCCTGATTCCCGTTCCTATCAATGCGATCTTTTTCTTCCTTGCTAATGAATCAGCTTTTAATTCAAAAGGATTCAAAGAAGGTAAAACCATCGCTCCAGCAGCCACAGCTCCTGTCTTTTTAATGAAACTTCGTCTATTAGATTTGTAATTAATGCTATCCATAATGTAGTTAGTTTTAAAAAATCAGAATCTAACTAAAGATAAAAAGAATGAAACATAAAACTTTCATGTACTGTAGTCACCAGTCATAAAAAAGGTACAATGGAAAAAATAAGTCAAAAGGTTTTCATCATAGTTGGGTTGTTGTAAATTAAAATCCCAATTCAATAATACTATTTGATGAAAAAAAACCGGAAAGCTAAAGGACAGAAGAAATTAATCATCTGGTTGCTTCTATTGATTATTATTTTTTTAGTTTACTTCATTTTGTAATGCATTTAATGGTGAATAATTTACCCTGTTAGTCACCATCATTTTTAGGCATAAAAAAAGGGGAGCTGTGATGCTCCCCAATAGAGTTCGCTTATGATTTACGGAGATTGGATTAACGTAAAAATGTGACTTCAAACGAAATCACAAGGTTGATGCAAAAGGGGTAACTAAATATTTATCCCTTTCATATAAATCATGTTATAAATATAGGGACAAATTGGTCAGGTTGTAAATTGTATTTTGCATTAGGGTTTTTATAAATTTGCAATAATTGCAAATACCAAAGACAATATTGTTAGAAAATATTATTTTTCGATTATGAAAACAGATATATTAGTTGTCTTAGTAATTTGTAAGACAATTTATCTTTTATAAAATTCGCGAAGTGATGATTTATGGAAGCATAAGTTATTTTAAACCATAAAAAGCTAAAGTTTTTAGACAGAAATAAATTAATGAGTTCCGATCCGATACAAGTGAAATTTTTAAAGCAAATAAAGGAAAAACTACCTAAAAACCATTCCTTTGCTGAAACTTTAGCTGAAGATTTAAACATAAGTACCGATAGTGCTTACCGTCGAATCAGAGGAGAAACAAACTTATCAATCGACGAACTAAAGGAATTATGCATAAAATATAAGATCTCGCTTGACTCATTTTTAGCTGTTAGTAATGACACAGTCCTGTTTAATTACAGAGCCATTGAGCCAGAGCGTTTTGATTTCAACACCTACCTGAATTCAGTAATTGACAATTTAAGAACCATACAAAGTTTTGAAGTTCGTGAGCTGATTTATGCCGCTAAGGACATTCCACTGTTCTATTTATTTATGTTTAAAAGGCTGGCAACTTTCAAGATTTTTTTCTGGACAAAGAATATTTTGAAGTTTAAAAGTCTAGAAGAAAAAGCCTTTATGCCCGACTTTGTTCCGGATGAAACTTTAACCCTCGCAAACAAAGTCTGGAAAAACTACATCAAAATTCCTTCTTCAGAAATATGGAGTGAGGAAAGCATAAATGTCACTTTAAAACAAATTGAATTTTATTACGATAGCGGACAGTTTAAAACAAAGAAAGACGCATTGGAACTTTGTGAAGATGTGTATGCTTTAATAGATCATATTCAACGACAAGCATCCAAAGGGTATAAATTTGACTTTGGTGAAAACCCTACCATCGGTAAGTACACCTTCCAAGCGAATAGCAAATATATCTCCACCCTCAATATCGGCATTGGCTATACCTGTTCCAGCAATGGCTTCTGCATAGGTCATGGTAACATCCCCTCTGGGA
>JBNLGO010000094.1:0-15012 GCA_050306095.1 Cyclobacteriaceae bacterium | reverse complement strand
TCGTGGAAAAGCTCGGCAACCTGAGGGCAAAAGGTCAGTCGCATACTGTCGGTTTTGTATCAGGTACGGACCGCGGTACCACACCTCGTCTCTTTGAAAGATTCCTGACCGCTTATGGTTCTCCCAATTTGATGCGAATGCATATTGTGGGGGATATAGATCAGAATACCGCATTAGAACCGTTAATGGATTTACAGTCTAAATTAAAGTCTAAAAATGTTGATATTCCCATTCTGGAATCACCAAAACCACCAGATCTTTCTACTATTTATTTTTATGATATTCCGGATGCAAAACAATCAGTGCTGAAAATTGGATATCCCGCACTCGCAGTCACTGATGAAGAATATTACCCCGCAACAGTGATGAATTACATACTTGGTGGTGGTGGGTTTGCTTCACGGCTTACGCAAGAAGTCAGAGAATCAAAGGGGTACACTTATTTTATCTATTCGCATTTTTTTGGATCAAACTATAAAGGTCCATTTACGGTTTATACCAGCGTACAGAGCAACTCTACATTTGAATCTTTAAAATTGATTAAAGAAATACTTGAAAATTATGGAGCCACGTTTACAGAAAACGATCTGGAAACTACCAAAAGCTTCTTAATTAAAAGTAATACTAGGGCATTTGAATCATCCAAGGCTAAATTATCCATATTGGAAGATATCAGCAAATATAAATGGCCTGTTAATTATGTGAAAAACCAAGAAACCATTGTGAAAAACATGGATATCCCCACTATCAAAAACCTGGCTAACAAATATTTAGATACGCGTAAGATGATTTGGTTAGTTGTAGGTGACGGAAAAACACAATTGGAAAAATTAGAACAACTGGGGTATGGCACTCCAATAATTCTGAATGATAATCTTCCCCAATAATTATTATTTTAATTGGAAGATATATAGATTCATCAACATCATATATTTGAATATTAACCAAGCTAATTTTCTAAATAGACTAATGAAGCAATTTTACATTATCCCCTTTATCCTTCTTACAATTCCTATTTCCTGTTCGAAAAAAGATTGTCCTCCCCCACAAAGCCAGCTTTACTATCCTTCTGAGGAGCTGAATTCCCTTTTTCATGATGTGCAAATGAGTGGGATATTTGAAGATAGTAAGACCTTTGTTGATTACATTCCAAAATGTGAACCAGCATGGATCGCCTCCAAATACGAAGAACAAAAAGTGGATGAAAGCTTCAATTTAGAAACTTTTGTCGATACGCATTTCCTCCCATTTCCTTTAGGAGATTCAATGGTAATAGATCACTCACAGTTAACTATGGAAGAATATCTGCACGAACAATGGAACAACCTTATAAGGATTAATGATTCATCTGTTTACCTGGGAAGCCTACTCCCCTTACCAAAACCCTATGTGGTTCCAGGTGGACGATTCAGGGAAATATATTATTGGGATAGCTACTTCACAATGCTTGGTTTAGAAGAATCGGGCAAGATTGATTTGATTAAAGATATGGTTGATAATTTTTCTTATTTAATTGATACCTATGGTCATATACCTAACGGTAACCGTACGTATTACCTCTCACGCTCTCAACCACCCTATTATGCGCTGATGATCACTTTGCTCAAAGAACACATTGAAGAAAATGAAATTGTACAATACCTGCCTTACCTGGAAAAAGAATATGCATTCTGGATGGAGGGCGCTGAAGATTTGACCGAAGAAAACCCTAGAAATAAAAGGGTAGTACGTATCGGATCAGTCGTGCTTAATCGATATTGGGATGATCTCCCCGAACCACGACCTGAATCTTACAGGGAAGACTACCTACTCGCTCAGATTGTCCCAGTAGAGAAAAGAGAGGATTTCTATCGACACTTAAAAGCAGGTGCTGAATCAGGCTGGGATTATAGCAGCAGGTGGTTTAAAGATGGAAAATCATTGCAAACCATTCAGACAACAGAGATTGTTCCCATCGATTTAAATTGCTTACTCTATCATCTGGAGAAAACGATCGCTGACTTATATGAAATAAAAGGCGACATGCAGTTATTTTCACATTTTACTGCCTTGGCTGATATCAGAAAACAAACCATTAATTCCTTATTCTGGAATAAAGAACAAGGGTATTTTGCAGACTTTGATTTGTCAAAAGATAGTGTATCCCATCAATTAACCGCGGCCACCACATCACCTCTATTCTTTAATATAGCTGATGAAGATAAAGCGATCATTGCGACCCAAAACATCAAAGATCAACTTCTGTTGGATGGCGGTATAGTAACTTCCCTTCAAAACACCGGTCAGCAGTGGGACTACCCCAATGGGTGGGCACCCCTTCAATGGTTAGCTATAAAAGGGGCACTAAATTATGAACAAAATGATCTTGCGCTCGATATTGCTGAAAGATGGATAGGTCTAAATGAAAAGGTATTTAAGGATACCGGCAAAATGATGGAAAAATACAATGTGGAAGATACCACGCTTATTGGTGGTGGTGGTGAATACCCTCTACAGGATGGTTTTGGCTGGACAAATGGAGTAGCACTTAAAATCATCAATGAATTGAAAGTAGAACAGGATAAAAATACGCTGGAATATCCATTAGAGCAATAATTTACAACTTTAGATTAAATTAAATAAACACCATTCAGTCAGTTATTTATGTTTAGTTATTTAAACTAATAGATTAAAATCATACCAATGTTGATTTTTTGATTGCCCTAATGACAAACTACCAAAACTCAGTTCAAATTACCGGAATTACGGATGAATGATTGACTAATTTGAGGGCATCATTTTCATTAAATAATTTCTTAATGAAACTAATAATGGATTATTCACATGTGCAATTTTTCCCATTCGCCAACTCATCTGCACAACTTGATGTGCAACCTTCATACGGTATGATTGAAAAAGTTTAAAGGCATCTTGGTGATTCTTTTTAGTCGATAATGATTGAGCCAGCACAAAAGCATCTTCAACTGCCTGACAAGCACCTTGACCCAAATTTGGAGTGGTAGCATGGGCAGCATCACCCATCAGGCAAACGTTTCCTTTCGACCAATGAGTAAACGGCTTTAGGTCAATAATTTTATTTTCAAGGATTTCTTTGAGTTGAGTAGAATCAATCAATTCAATCGCTATTGGATGGAAATCCCTGAAGTATTCCAAAAGCGAATTATTGTTTAATGGAATTTCACTTGATTCATTTAAAAGTGCATACCAATACACTTTATTAGGCTGAATTTTCACAAAACCAAATCGCTTTCCTCTCCCCCACATTTCATTTAACTCGGTGGATAAATTTTCAGGTAAATCATAATTGGAAATACCTCTCCAACATATTTGTCCTGCATCTCTTTTGGTAATATTATTAGTGACAAAACTTCGTACTTTTGAGTGTATTCCATCTGCTCCTAGCACAATATCTGCCTTTACCCGATCTTGGTCACTGAATTGTATTTCTATTTCATTTCCTTTTTTTTGTAGCAACTCCACTTTTTTGCCAAGATGAATATTTTCCTTCGGAACTTTATTCAGTAAAACCTTTTGCAATACGCTTCGATGAAGGGCGACAGTAGGATGATTTTTTGAAGAAAATTTACTTGATGTTACCGATGACAATATCTTTAATTGATGATCAGTAATGTTCATGCGAGTCAAAACATTACCATTTTGAATCAATTCATCTGCTATTCCCAGTTTTGAGTACACCTTCATGGCATTTCCGGCCAGCATTATTCCTGCTCCCATCTCTTTGAATGATGAAAACGACTCATAAATCTCCGATTCTATCCTCTGCTTTTGTAAGGCAATCACCAAGGTTAAACCTCCTATGCCCGCTCCAATGATGGTAGCTTTCATCTAATTAACTCTATACGCATTGTTAACCATACGCTTCATTACCAGCACATGAAAAGGTTTAATAATTTTCATATATACTCGCCCAAATTTGTTGTTAAACTTTACTAAGGTGGTAACCAACACATTATTGGTGCTGGATTCATTCAAAAAAATGCTAACCCTAAAATTCAGGTGCTTATCATCCGCTCCCATTACAATTTCATTATTCAAAATTTGATAAATCTTAAAATAGCCGACATATCCACCCACTTTAAATTCGGTGTTATAGTCTTCCGGCATAGTTGTTTTTAGACCAAAGAATTGTACGATACTGTTTCGTATAGCAAATAAAAATTTGATCCAGGCTGGGAATTTATTGAAAATCAAATGAGAAATCGTATTAAGCCCATCCTGATGGTTGGTAGTAGCAAATGCATCTGAAAAATTCACTTCAGTCATACTTGTTTCTATTCCTTGTGTAGAGGGCACATCAATTCTTTTAACCATAACGAATTATTTAGTGCAAATGTACTAATGTTTTTGATTAGTACAAGCGCACTAAATATTATATATTTGCGCATGTCTACGACTAAAGAAAAAATTCTTAAATGTGCATTGGAGTTATTCAACACACATGGAACCCCGAATATAAGTCAAAGGAATATATCGGATGCTTTGAAAATTAGTCCTGGTAATTTAACCTATCATTTTAAAAAGAAAGAAGATATTGAAACGGGCCTTTATTTTGAACTTGTCAGTATAATTGATCAAAATATTAGGGAATTAAATCCAACTCATCCCAGTTTAAAATCAATGGCTATTTTCCTTGATCAACTATTGAAAGCATTTTATGCATATCGATTTATATTTCTGGATTTCGTACACATCATGCGCAATAATCAAAAAATAGCCACTTTTCATATGGAGCTGGCAAAACAACGAAAACAACAGTTTAAAAACATTATTTCACAGCTGATTGAAAGCAATATTTTCAGAATGGAAGAAATAAAAGATGAATATCTCCATTTGTATGATCGCATAGCCATATTGTCTGATTTCTGGATGATAGAAGCGGAAGTCACAAAAAAAGGAGTGAAAAAAAACCATCTGCCATTATACAGAAAAGTTATTTTACACTCCATTTATCCTTACCTAACTAAAGTAGGCAAGATCGAATTTCAACAATTAAGTTTATAGGAATTATTTTTTCTTGCCTTTACCATTACCGTGATGGTTTCCCGGATGACTTTTGGATTTGGCTTTACCACTATTCCCTTTATATTTTATTTTATGATTTGCATTGTACCGCTGCGGGGAATCAGTATCAATATCTAATTCTACTTTATGGGCCGTTACTAAATTAAAGCCCGACAAAATCGAAGGCAGCTTAACACTCACTTGCCACCTCCCTCCATTTAAATAAATGTAGGTTCCTTTTTCCACATTGTAATAAAAATTTCGATCAGGAAAGTAGATGTTTTTGGTTTTAGCCCTATATCCATGTGCTGGTGCCCATGATGGAGGACCATGCTTTTTGGACTGTGAATAGCCATCTGAAGCTAATAAAATGGATAATGTGAATGCGATTAACACCAATATCTTCTTCATACTCCTTTATTTTTTCTTATTAATATTGAATAAGGGAAATTGTAATCAAATTACAAGAAAACCTGCATTTCAACCGTGTAATATTTTGTAGGAAATTTAATGTCAGGCTTTTAAATTAAATGAACGAAAGGAGTTTAACTGATTTTAAAAATGGATTGAAGTTTTCACTGGTACTGACCAGCTATATATTCTTCTTTTTGCAGGAGTTTATTCATTTCACCAATTATGGAGTATAGTTCGTCGGATGAATTTCTTATTTCTTTTAAAATGTAGGCTTGTTCTCCTTCATCTTTAGCTTTTTGATATAAATTTAACAGCCCCTTAAGCCGACATAGAGGAGCGCGAACCTCATGGGCATTTTTATATGCGTACATACTTAATCGATTATTGATTTCTTCAAATTCCAAATTATTTTCTCTCAACTCCTTATTCATATCCAGCAAGGCGTTATTCAGATGCTCCAGTTCACCCTGCACTTTTATTCGCAAATTCAATTCTTCTTTGTAGCTAATGACACTTCTTTTGAGTAATAAAGCGTACACAAAAATAAAACCGATAATGATAAAAAAATAGCAGAATACAGCTAGTAAAAAGTGGCCGGGGGAAGTTAATTGACTGGTGATTCCAAATTCAGGGTACTTTTGCTCAATTTGAAAATCAACAATATAAAGAAGCACCGTAAGCACACCGATTAAAAAACCCCAATAATATTTTATTAACAATCCGGCATATACACACAAATTTAGAAACACTAAAGCTATCACAGCATTAGTAGCGTTACTTCCTCTAATGGCGATTAAAAACCCTACTGCTGATACAAAATTTATGAATGCATATACCCTAACTGCAATTTTGAAATGTTTTTTTATTAATGGGAAAAACAAAAGTGGCTGAATGATAGTAATGCTCGCTGCCATTAAATATATGCTCTTGCTCTCAGGGTAGGTAAAAGCCATGAACAAAGAATAAAACGTAAAAATAAATTGTGACAACAAAAAGGCTAAAAAACTTTTCTGTTTGACATCCTCTATAACATCAACTTTTGGAGATAAAAAGCGATAAAGTATTTTATTTATCAATTATTTAGACTTTGTTTTTAATTAATTTCGTAAAAAACAGGATCATTTACAATTTATTATTAACACTGTGAGCTCTGCAATTGGAATAAACCATTTTATGATAGTGGCCCATTCACTCATAAAATATTTTTAAGACACAATACTGAACAATTTATTGACAATTTTTGTTCACAATCGTACACACACATCTTACTAACAAAATACAACCATCTCATTTACTGATGTTTAACCTATAAGGAATATTTATTGATACACAATTGGAAACTAATTAAGAAATCATGAAAAGCACTTTCTTTTATTTACTCACATTTACTTTACTAAGCTGTACCTCATATGCACTAGATCGTGAGGTTAGAAATGTCTCTTCCTTTGATGCCATCAAGGCTGGGGGAAGTTTTGATGTGCACATTAAAAAAGGTAATCAGGAAAAAGTGGTTATAGAAGCCGATCGGGGTGATATGGATAAAATAATAACTGAAGTTAAAAATGGTACTTTAAAAGTATACGTGGAAAATGATTCATGGAAACACACAAACTTTAGGAATGCAAAGGTTTATATCACATTTGCAAAAGTAAATGAAGTGCATGGCTCAGGTTCGGGAAATACTTATGTAGAATCACCTATCAATGCATCTAATCTGGTTATTTCTTCCAGTGGATCTGGAAATATATATTGCAATGAAAGCTTAACTTCTTCATCCGACGCTAGAATTAATAATAGTGGTTCCGGAAACTTAAAAATTAAACAAACTGTCAAAGTTAATGGTGAGGTAAGCATCAATAATAGTGGATCTGGCAATATGTACATTGACCATTTGACTTCTGATCAGAACAATATTAACAATTCTGGTTCAGGAGACTTGACGATAGAAGGTGGGCATACTGAATTTCAAAAAATAGTAATGAGCGGTTCCGGAAATATTAAAATGGGTGACCTAAAATCAGAAGATTGTAATATTTCCAAAAGTGGGTCTGGTACAGTGTATATCAACGTAGCAGAAAAACTATCAGGAAATACCTCAGGATCGGGAAATATTTACTTGAGCAGATCAGCTGCCCACCTTGATGTGAGAACATCCGGATCGGGAAAAATCAAGACTCTGAATTAAAACAAGACATACTACCAACCTCCATACTTATAAAAAGCAGGGCTACTTCTTTAAGAGCCCTGTTTTATTTAATCATTCCTTATTCAACATTTCTCCTGTTTCCATGTAATGATTTAATGCTCTTTCCCACCACTTCATTGAGGCGATAAAATCATTTTCCAGCTCTTCATTTGCAAACTTATTTTGCTCAACAGATAAAGATGTAAACTGGTACGATATATCTAATTTGGTACCCGCATTTTCAAATACAGAAGCATTAATATTAATTCTGACTACTGTTTCCCCCGGTGTTACCCTGACAAATTCAATTACATGCCTTTGTGGATCATATTGGGTAACGTGCCATACCGTTTCCTGAACTCCATGATGGGGTGTGGTAAACACACAATCCCTCTCGATTAAACCCGAATGGGAATGAATCATTTTATATTCCCATCCATCCAGCCAATCTTTTTCCCTTACCGGGCAAAGCAAAGGAAACACCTTCTCCACTTCATATTGATAGTATTGATGATAAGTTAAGGTTTTTTGAATGCCTTCAAAATGCATGTTATTTTTCACAAAGTTGGTTGATGATCAAGATAATTATTTTCCCATATTTTGGCCATTTTTGCCTGGTCAATATTACCACCCGTAAGTACGATGACCACTTTCTTTTTGCCTTGCTGATGTTTCAACCATTGGCTAGCAGCTTCCATTGCCATGGCGCTTGTAGGCTCCACTCTCAATTTTAACAGGTGTGACAACCATTGAGACCAATACACCATTGGTTCTTCATCTATTTCTAATATATCATCTAACTTTTTCAGGTATTCAAAAGTAATGTCACCCACAGCAAGCGTCATCGCTCCATCTGCCAGGGTTTTTGGTTGATCAGGTAATCGAACAATTTTACCAGTTCGAACAGATTGAGCTGCATCATTTCCAGCCAGAGGTTCTGCACCAATAACCTTAGCTTGAGAAAGTAATCCCCTGGTCGCCACTAATGATCCTGATGCCAATCCACCCCCACCACATGGAGCAAAGACTGCATCTATCTCTCCAATTTCGGAAATTGCTTCAAAAACAGCAGTGCCCTGTCCACTAATCACCTGCTCATGATTAAAAGGAGGTATCCAATAGGTGCCCTCCTCCTTTGATGCTTCCTCTACCCATTCATCAGTTTGTGCTCGTGTTTCACACAATACTATTTCAGCACCATAAGCTTTGGTCGCCTGGATTTTGACAGAAGAGGCTGTTTTGGGCATAAAAATCGTTGATGGTATTCCAAATTGACTTGCTGCCCATGCCACTGCCTGGGCATGATTTCCTGAGCTATTGGCCACGATCCGGGTTGTCTTCATATCATTCTCTATCAACCAGGAAACAGTATTGCATCCTCCCCTGACTTTAAAAGCGCCAACTTTTTGCAAACTTTCAGCTTTAAAATAAATTTCATGCCCAAGCCAGGAATTTAATAGTTGAGAAGTAAATATTGGCGTGTGATGAATGTAGGGATCAATTCGACGTTTTGCTTTTCGAATATCCTCAATCGTTAATAGTTGCATAAAAGGTGTTAGGTTTATATTTGCGCTCCAATTTTTTACGTGATTAACATAAAAAGTTGAAGCATACCATCAATTAATTTTTCGATCTGGAAAACATTTTACTCAACACAAATTTGTTTTCTTCTTATTTTAATGGCTCCCATATAGAATCTTCTACCTTTTTTCCAGTCAACATTTCAAGGCTTGAAAAGATAAACTCATTTTCTGTCATCCCATTACTTTTAATCATAGAGGACAGGCCTGCATTCGAAACTTGAAAAATAGAGGTTAAATCTATTTTCCAGGCATCTTCTTCTTTATAAAAATGAAAATTTAAAGGTGATTTTTGCCCGGAAGCAACAATATTCCCGGTAGCAAATTCACCCTCTATACTCACTTCCCCAATCTCAATATTCATCACGGAGTTCTTACCCACCATCCCTTCATTTATTGCGTATTTAAAAAAATCATCTCCACTCATCTTAAGCACCTCTTCTTTTGGTACCCTGTGCCTAATGGATAATATAGTTAGCTTATCCATCAAAGTTCTTTCTTGAATGGCTGAGCTATCCGCAGATAGCGAAAAACTTAATATCTCTTCATAGTACTGTAATGTGTGTTCATCCACCCATTTTATGGCTTCTTCGCCATCACTAACAAGGATTGCCTGCTTATAATTATTGAAACATTGTTTTACTTCCAGGGAATCATTAGAAGTTGCAAAGACAAGTGTTTGAAAAAAGATGGGAATAATCGATAATTTAAAAGTTAACATTTTCAATTGTTTTAATGAATAATTAATTCAGCCCCAAATAAGACAAATTGCCTTTTAAATACCAGATATAATTATCGAGATTAATTGAATTAAATTCTGTATTCATAAATGAAAGAAGACCTTGAAAGAATTATATTTTTTCACTCTATTTGATTAGATAATTTTTTTTAACTTTAATTAATTCAAATTCGCTGTGAATGCTCAATTTCTATAAAATCGTTAAAGAAAACCTAAGCTTTAATCGCTTTCAGTTTCAGGAAACAGTTTGCCTGGAATATACGTGCCCTATTGATGCAGAACAAATTGGGATCTTTTCTCAAAATGACTACTTAGTACATGTGCTTAGCGGGAAAAAGACCTACAAAACAGTCAATGGGGAATGGACACTCGAACCGGGACAAACCCTTTATTTAAAAAAAGGAGCTGAGGTCATTCACCAATATTTTGATGATGAATACTGCATGTTGGCATTCTTTTTATCTGATGATCTGATAAAGGAAACTTTTCAGGAAGTAAAAGGGAAGGTTAGCTTGAATTGCCCACAAGATCCAAAGGAATTCACCGCTACAACGGTAAAACCATCCGACTATCTGGAGGGTTATTTCCATTCCATGCTAACCTATTTCAGAGGTGAAAACAGACCTCCCGATCATATATTGGTTTTGAAATTGAAGGAACTACTGATCAACTTGATGAATAGCGACTCTCTATTAACGAGCTACTTTAACACCTTATCTGAATCTGACCGCCCTACCCTTCGGGAGATCATGGAAAAGAATTACTGTTTTAATTTAAAGTTGGAGGATTATGCAGAACTATGCCATAGAAGTCTCTCCTCTTTTAAGCGGGAATTCCAACAACAATTCAATGAATCACCGGGAAAATGGATCGTAAAGAGACGTGTTCATCATTCGGCAAACCTCATTGCTAATACCAACTTAAGCATATCGCAAGTAGCTTTTGAGTCAGGTTTTGAAGACCTTTCCCATTTTAGCCGTGTATTTAAAAGTACCATGGGCAGCAATCCTTCCGACTATAAAAAGTCATTGCAAGAGGTCTGAATTTTGCACTTTGAACCAAATAGTCAAATCAACGGACTTTCTAGCAAAATAATAGAGCAAGATTCTTTTCTCCTTTGTATTGTTCAAACGAGAAAGAATCATGAAAACTACATTCAACAATTTATCAGGTAACAATTCAGGTCCTGTTTATTCAGCTTTTAAACATGTAAACCATGTCAATGAAATATTGACTCCCAAAACACAAATAGAATTAATGCTGGGGTCGATCCCGGATATTTCTGAAGTATGCAGGGATTTATTTAACACATTTGCTCACAATCAGGCGCCCTATACTGCCTTACAGTTTTCCAGGGTGCTACAGAATTTCGAATTAACAGACCCAATTCAAATTTTAAGATTCATGAATAACCAGGAAACCAATCATGTGTTGATTCATAACGACTTATTAAAGGTAGTCTTAATCCATTGGAAGCCTGGAAAAATAAGTAGCATCCATGGTCATCCGGCAGGAGGATGTGTTTTTAAAGTATTGCAAGGTAGTGTAGAGGAATTAAGGTATACATCTGATGATTCACCCAAATTATTAGCACGAAGCACCTATCAGGCAGGCGCTATGGCTTACATTGATGATGACATGGCATATCATGCAGTGGGCAATCCATTCGATGAATCTGCCATAAGTATCCACGCCTATACTCCAGGAAAGAAATAATTTACGATTGTGAACAACAAACCATTTATCATGAAAAGGTCAATCATTTTCTTCATAATTCTGTTAAAAGCGATATCTGCTTTCGGACAAAATAACACTGGTAGTTCTACGATGATGTGCAATCCTAAAAGGGATACATCTATTGTTCTGCTTGCTCAAAATATTGTGAATGATTATACGCTAAATTGAGAACCCATGATAAGAAAAAACGACACCAAGGATCGGCTTTTTTTACTTAATCCGAATTTTACTGATATCAAAAAAGATAATGTAGAACAGATTTATTACTGCCCATATAATGCGATGCTGGAGGGAATACTTCACTACTTTCCTGACTTACGAAACCAACTGGAAATCAATTACATCAATTTTCCACGGCCCCGTAAACAAATAATTGAATTATTAGGGGAAGAAAATCAGGGATTACCGCTACTAATCATTGAAAGAAAAGATATTGATATCTCAGCATTAGAAGTTATGCAGTACAAGGAAAAACTATTTATCAAGGGATCGGACGCCATTGCATTGTATTTATCCATGGCTTATAAAATTCCCAAACCGCACTAATTCTTTGAGCTTCGATAAAAGTGCCTTTTAATCATGATTTCGCATATCGTCGACTACATGAGTGAAGAATTCTGAGGATTTTTCTGGTTAACTACCTTCAAGCTCTGATTTCAAATTTTGAAGACCAGTACTAAGATCATCACCGATCATTTGTTCAAAATCCATAAATACCAAAAACAAGTTCATTGGGTAATCCATGTGTCCCTTAAATCCCCAAACTACTTGCGTCTCATTTTCACCCATGCTTTTGGTAATTATATAGGCTTTTTCAGTTGCTTCGAATGGTTCAAAAAATCGTAATTCATAATCTACACGCTCTCCATCTGCTATTTTTAAAATCTCTTGCTCTCCCTTGCCCACATCCTCATTATCACTATTCCAGGCAGAAATAAAACCAACTTCACCATCGGTGCCAGTATAATTTTTTTCCATTTCCGGATCCATCTTCGCCCATTTACTATAATTATCCTGATTTTTTAGATACTTGATGTAGTCAAATACCTCTTGTACAGGCTTATCAATAGTGATCTCACGTTCTACGGCATAATCATTTTCTACAAAAAAAGCCGCTACCATTGGTATTGCAACAATGATGATAATTACAATAATGAAGATTTTTAAGATTTTCATGTGTGTGCGTTGTTGATTAACCAATGAAGTTAAAAAAATCAAATCACAATTGTAACATAAAATCGATTGTCAAAGAATTGACTACTACCTTATCATAATTGGTATCGAGCAGGGCTTTAATGGCAAATGAAATATCTTGTTTTTCAATGGCGAGATAAGCGGAACATTCAATCATGTTTTGAGCTTTTTTCTGATCTTCTGATATGACAGCGTAGGCACGTTTTAAGACGGAGATAAATTCCTTCTCCGGTGAATTGGGAGGGATGGATTCCTTTTCTATTGCATGAATCACCTGAATAAATTCACGTATTTCACTTTCTACAGGCAAACTTTCTAAACTTCCCAATCGTGCCAGCTGATAACGCTTGATGAATTCGGACTTCAGGATATAAGTGGGCAATGCATCAATTCCAATTCCTATGGTAGCCGGTTTATGGACTTCAAAAATTGCTTTTCCTGACGCTCGTGTATAGAAATTTCCTGAATTGCGACCTACCAAATCAATTGCTTGTGGATCTATTTTTTCATCATTGTAAACCTTCTCATCAACATGAAACATAACTACTCGACAAACCACCAAATTGCCCGAACCATTGGTGCCACGGAGAAATATTGCCACATGAAGGTCAATAAGATATGACTGGTTTAAGTGTACTTTATGAAGAAGTAAATTATTAACAGAAAAACAAATATGGTATTAACCTCAAACTGGAAGAATTAATGAAAACTTATTAATTAGCTATTTCCCTCTATTAATATTAAACCCTACCGTGAAATAAGCTAAAATAGCTCCATTAAAACTCAATGTTTCACTTTCCAAATATGATTTAAAACTTAATCTTTTGCCGATATTAACTCCAGCTCCTGTATGTATATAAAAATCCGTATTTCTGGAATTTAATAATGGAGTGATTCCTAGGCTCAAAAACGGCATAAAATTGGATTTACTAAATCTGTATTTAGCAAGTAATGGAACTCTTATATAACTTATATTTTCTTTAGAAATATTGTCTCCTTTTAATTGAAAATTTGAATAAGCAATTCCAATATTTACACCTATTTTTTCACTTAAATCAGGATTAAATATCGTCAAATTATATCCGATGTTTACACCAAATCCATCCAAATCTGGAATATTTGTTACATTAACATATCCTGCTTCAACTTCATGATACTTGATAGATTTAACTTCACTTTTGTGGACTTTACTTATATTTCCACCGTTTTTTCCATTATAATCAACCACAATTCCTTGTAAATCATTATCTGTGAAATCCAGGTGCTCTATTCTATTTCTCAGTTCTGGCTTGTCTTGATAAACATATGCCAAAATATTTCTGTATCTCTTATCTACCCAATATGTATTACCTTCTATTTTTTCAATCTGTCTCAACACATAAAATTCCCCTTCCTTTTCAAGAATATAAATGTAGGTATTATCTTTTTCGAATGTTGTATTGTATTCACTTTCAGGAAGTTGTAATTTATATAAATTAGAATAGCCTGTTACCATTTTTTTAGCCAACCTCACTTCAACCACTTCAACACCAGCTTGATTATATTTATATTTTATTGGGCTAAAACAAATATCACTCTCAATAAAACAAACTTCTTCTACTTCAAAAGGCGACAATCTTTCTTCATTTGAACCAGACGCATTAACAAATGTTACTTCTTTACTAAGATTGCTTTCCGAAATAAACTTGATCTTTACATTAATTGGTTCCCCATCAGTCTTTGTAAGTACAGCGTCTTTATAAAATGAATTTTGAGCATAAAGTAGGGAGGAAAAGAAAAATGCAGTAATAATTAAGGATAAAAATTTGAAGAGTTTCATAAAAAATAGTTTAATAGATGTTAAAAAAATTCCTTTGAATAACAAATCAACAAATATAAAGTCAATTATCAAAGTGGCTTACTTATTTGAATTCATTATTTTCACTTCTACTCCTATAACAATCCTTTTTAAACTAATAAAACCTGAAACCAGATTGACTACAACCTTATCATAACTGGTATCGAAAGCAGGGCTTTAATGGCAAATGAAATATCTTGATTTTCAATGGCGAGAAAAGCGGAACATTCGATCATGTTTTGAGCTTTTTTCTGATTTTCTGATATGACAGCATAAGCGCGTTTTAGTACGGAGATATATTCCT
>JBNLGO010000093.1:0-15303 GCA_050306095.1 Cyclobacteriaceae bacterium | reverse complement strand
TGGTCGATCCCGAACCAAATGGTAGAGGAGGAACCCTTACTCCTGGATTCGGTAATAGATTGAGGGTCTCAGATGATTCTCCGGTTATGAAATCATTTATTTTGGTCTTAATTTTGAATTCTAGACATTAATTTAATTAAATATGAAAATACTATCTAATATATATACAAAAGGAATTGTACTCCTGATTATAGTTTTTACAGGGTGTACTGACGTTCTTGAAGAACAGCCTAGGACTATATTGACCCCCGGTTTTTTTGAAACTGGTAAAGGTTTGCAGGCGGGTTTAACTGCTGCATATGCCCAATTTCGATATTATTATGCATCGGAACAGGGTATGAACATGACTGTCTATGGTACGGATGAATATGCGCAAGCCCAACAAGTAAATAACCCACCATTAGCTATCTATAGTGGTATCACGCCAGATGATGGTAACTTAGGTGCTGCTTGGGGTAGAGCTTATCCAGCTATTAATACTTGTAATGGTATTATTCAAATAGGACCAGGAGCAACTGATCTCTTAGAAGAAGAGAAAAAGCAATTAATAGCTGAAGCAAAATTTATCAGGGCTAATTGGTATTTTGTTCTTGTTAGAACTTTTGGTGGAGTAACATTGGATTTAGGTTCTGGACCATTGGCCTTCAACACCACTCCAACAAATGATTTAACTAGGGCTTCGGAAGACGATGTTTACGCTGCTATTATTCAGGATTTAGAAGATGCTGTGGCTGATCTTCCTGATAGTAGACCTTCTGATGGAGGTCACGCATGGAAAGCATCTGCACTTCATTTATTAGCTAAGGTGTATTTAGCAAGAGGTTGGAAAAACAATAGTAATTCTGATTTTCAGGCTGCCTATAATAATGCAATTAACTTGATTAATAACAGAGGTCAATATGATGTGGATTTAATGCCAAGTTATGCTGATGTACATACAGAAGGTAATGAATGGAGTGAAGAAGTATTGTGGACGGTTGAATGGAATGGAAACGATCAATTTAATAATGCTACAAATTCAGGAGACCTATCAAACAATGGTAGTAACTTTTACTTCAGGGAATTTTACGTACAGGATATACCTGGTATGATCAGGGACGTTCAAAATGGTCGTCCTTGGATTCGTTATAGTCCGACACCATGGATGATCGATGTAGCATTTGCTGATAAAGTTAATGATGAACGATATGATGGTTCATTCCAAACAGTATGGTATGTTAATGATGAAAACGTAGCACCTCCATTGTCAGTAGGGGATACTGCTCAATGGCATGTACCATTGCATGTAGAGCAATCATTCGCTTCTGAAGCAGAGGCAATGGCTTGGGCTGCAACAAAGGACTATGTAGTGTCATTTCCAAATTATGACTCCCCAAGTTCTTATTTGGGAATTGGTAGAAATTATCAAAATAAGCACTTCCCAAGTTTAAGTAAATTTAATCGTGTAGCACGTCCAATTTCTGGAACAGAAGAAGATCCCAACATTGGATCTACACGACCATTTATTGTATATAGATTCGGAGAAACTTTGTTAGTTGCAGCAGAAGCAGCTCTTAAACTCGGCAACACATCTGATGCAGTTACTCATATTAATGAATTAAGAGGTCGAGCAAATGCTCTACCAATTGTTGAGGCTGACTTGGTTGGAGCTCATGGAGATGAAATAGATTTTATTCTTGATGAACGTACCAGGGAATTAGCTGGTGAACAAATGCGTTGGTTTGATTTGAAACGAACTGGAAGACTTCTTGAAAGAGTAAGTTCTGATGCTGCGGTTGGTACAGGAGCGCCCGCAGTGTTTAACAGGCAGTATAATGGAGGAGCTCCAGCTGATGGACAAAATGGACCAGAACCTGAATCTATCCATTTATTGAGGCCTATTCCTCAGTCTGCTATTGATGCAGTAACTGGAGACTATGGACAAAATCCAGGATATACTGGTAATTAAATTTTGATATAATATTATTCCAAGACCGTCAAAACGATGGTCTTGGAATTTTCAATTTTCAGATTGCCCCTTTATTATTTCTTTCCTGTTAAAGAAAAATATTAACTTGCGAAAGTTTAATTGATGATTTAGATTTTTTTATTGATTTATTCATTCAAACTTTTGGTGGTTATATATTACCCTCTATATTTTTTTTTAAATGAGCAAAAAGAAATCCATTACTATTTATGATATAGCGCAAGAGCTAAAAGTTTCTCCTTCCACTGTTTCCAGGGCATTAAATGGGCATTATAGTATTGGAAAGGAAACTATTAAGGCTGTCAAAAAGCTTGCTGATAAAAAGGGATATAGACCCAATTCTATTGCTGCCAGTTTAAGAAGTAATAAAACTTTTACCATAGGTGTTATTATTTCCTGGATTAACAGACCATTTATTTCTTCCCTCATTAGTGGTATCGAACAGGCAGCAAACCAAGAGGGGTATAATGTTATTATTTCACAATCACATGATAGTTTCCAGAATGAGGTAGAAAATGCTAAAGCGCTTTATGATAGTAGAGTAAGTGGTTTAGTAGTTTCTTTAGCAATGGAATCAACAAATTATTCACATCTCGATCAATTTATTAAAAATAATATTCCAGTCGTTTTTGTTGACAGGGTAACAGAAGAATTAGATTCTGATATTGTTGTAATAGATAACTTTGCTGCAGGATACATGGCGACAGAACATCTAATAGAACAGCGATGTAAAAGAATTGCGCATATTGGAGGAGTACAACATCGAAATATTTACCATGATAGAGAGAGAGGATATCGTAAAGCTTTAGAGGATTATAATATTAAAATTGACGAAGAGATCATATTACATAACGAGGTGCTAAACTCAGAAGAGGGTCTTAAAAGTGCTAGTAAGCTATTAAGTTTAAAAAATCCTCCTGATGGCATTTTTACTGCTAATGATACCTCAGCGGTAAGTGTTATTCAATATGCAAAAAATAAGGGCATTAAAATCCCTCAAGATTTAGCTGTCATTGGTTTTAATAACGATCCAATTTCTGAAATCATTGAACCACAATTATCTTCTATTACACACCCAGCTGTAGAAATGGGAATTTTAGCAGCAAAACAAGTGTTAAAACACAAGGAGCACGGTGATAAAGTTCAATCTGAAAAGATTATCATGAAAACCGAAGTTATTGCCAGAGCTTCATCACTCCGCAAGAAGAAAAAGAAATAATCTCCTTTACTTCCATTTTTCTAATTAATTTTATCGCCTGTTATCCAATTAATAATTTGGCGAATGTCTGTATTTACTGTAAGTAATTCCATTATTAAAATTAATGTTAATTCTAAAGGAGCTGAGTTAATAAGCCTTCAATCAATTGATTCAAATATAGAATACCTATGGCAGGCAAGCCCACAATTTTGGGGTAGGCATGCTCCGGTTCTTTTTCCAATAGTTGGTCGGTTAAAAGATGATGAATATTTCTATCAAAATAAAAGTTATCAACTGAGTCAACATGGTTTTGCCAGGGATAAAGAATTTACAGTTATTGATCAAAAAAGTGATTCTCTTCAATTGGAATTGCAGGCAGATACCGATTCATTATCAAAATATCCTTTTCAATTTTCTCTAAGAATCAGCTATTATTTACATGGTTCGTCCCTTACCACAGCATACAAGGTGGAAAATAATGGTGATGATATTTTACCATTTAGCATTGGAGGACATCCTGGTTATGCTTGTCCATTCGATAAGGAAGAAGATTTTGAAAACTACCGACTAGAATTTTCAAATGACGATTCACTTAAGAGATACCTGTTAAAAGATGGTTTATTATCCGGAGACACAGAATTAGTCGAATTAAAGAATGGTGTGCTGTCTCTTAATTATGATTTATTTGAAAAGGATGCTATTGTGTTGAAAGACTTGAAATCCCAGAAGATTAGATTGGTGAATAAAGAAGGGAAAGGAATAGTATTCTCATCCGAAGGATTTCCCTATTTCGGTATTTGGACAGCAAAAAGAGGAGCACCATTTATTTGCCTTGAACCATGGCATGGAATTGCTGATTCTGTACAACACACTAAACAATTAATTGATAAAGAAGGTATAATAAAGTTAAAACCTGGCGGCGGTTTTAAATGTGAATATTCTGTTGAAATTCTTTAAGATAAATTCAAAAATGAATAAGCCTTCACAATCCCCCAATGCAATATTTATGGTGCGGCCCAGTCATTTTGGGTACAATGCGCAAACGGCCAATTCCAATGCATTTCAAACAGTGGTAGCTTCAAAAAATTCTGAGATTTCTGTGAAAGCTCGTTTTGAATTTGACGGACTACATCAAAAGCTGGAAATGGCCGGTATTAAATCCTTCATTTTTGAGGAGAATAATATTAAAACCCCGGATGCTATTTTTCCTAACAATTGGATATCTTTTCACCCGTCAGGTGAGGTGATTTTATATCCAATGATGGCAGAAAATAGAAGATTAGAAAGGAGGAATGATATTATTGCAGAAATTGAGAAGGAATTTGAGATTGCATCAATTTATGATTTAAGCTTTTATGAAAAGGAGAATAAATATTTGGAAGGTACCGGCAGCATTATTTTTGATTATAAGAACGAAATAGCCTATGCCAATCGTTCTCCACGTACGCATGATGATTTATTTTATATAACGTGTCGCGAACTGGGGTTTGAACCCATCCTGTTTACAGCTACTGACAAAAACCACAAGGATATATATCATACTAATGTGTTGATGGCATTAGCTGACGAATATTGTGTGATTTGTGCTCAGGCAATTCATGAATCTCAGCGAAAAGATGTATTAGATAAACTAAGGGAAACGGGTCATGAAATTGTTGAAATTACCTATGAGCAAATGGGGCAATTCGCCGGAAATATGATTCAGTTGTCAAATTCCAATGATGATCAATTTATGGTAATGTCAGAAGCCGCTTATTTTTCACTCAATAAGGTCCAATTAAAAACAATTGAGAAATATACCGGTATAATTCATTCTAATCTTTCTATCATTGAAACAATAGGCGGAGGTAGTGCGAGGTGTATGATAGCGGGAATTTTTCTTCCTGAAAAAAACTCCTGATCGATTGAACCTTTGCCTAAACATTTAGTTTGTACTAAGTGAAACGAAAAGCAAATGGCAAAATCTAAAAATAATAAGGCAAAGATAATTGAGGCGTATTTTGATTTTTTATTGGAGAAGAAAGTAAAGCCTACCAGTATATATTCCTTTTGTAAACTTATTCATATTGAAGAAAAAGAATTTTATCAACATTATTCTTCCTTTGATAATATTGATGCAGAGCTTTGGAATAATTTCCATCAAACAACAATTGATAAACTTACCTCTGAAAAGGTATTCGCACAATACTCCGGAAGAGAAAAACTCCTGGCATTTTACTACACGTTTATTGAGGTGTTGAAAGAGAACAGGTCATACGTTCAATTGATGGTAAATAAAAATCGAATTTTTGGACCGCTGGCACCTTTTTTAAAAGATACAAGAGAACATTTTAACTCCTTTGTTAAAAATATCATTGAAGCTGGTGTGGCAATTGGTGAAGTGGAGGATCGAAAAATGTTGACGGATAAATATTATTTAGGGTTTTGGATGCAGTTTGTTTTTGTGCTGGACTTTTGGGTGAAAGATACGAGTGATCAATTTGAAAAGACAGATGCTGCTATTGAAAAAGCCGTAAATCTCTCCTTTGATTTATTAGGTAAAAATCCCATCGACTCACTATTTGATTTCGGAAAATTTGTAGTACAATCTAAATGGATGGGGAAATGAAAGAGCAAAGTAAAATCCCTACCTCAAAAGTACAGCGAGCTACAAAATTTATCAAAACGGGAGCAAAGATTGGCGGGAATTATATGAAGCACTATGCTCAGAAGCTTATGGATCCTGAGAAAGATAATTCTGAATTGCATCAAAATAATGCCGATGATATTTATGATTCATTAAGCGAGCTGAAGGGTAGTGCACTTAAAGTAGCGCAGATGATGTCGATGGATAGAAATTTACTTCCTACCGCTTATCAGGAGAAATTTACCATGGCGCAATACAGTGCACCACCTCTTTCTTATCCATTGGTGGTTAAAACATTCCGTTCTAATTTAGGGGAGAGCCCTGATGATTTATTTGACGAATTTTCAAAGAATGCAGTTAATGCCGCCTCTATTGGTCAAGTACATTTGGCGAAAAAAGGAAATAAAAAATTCGCTGTCAAAATTCAATATCCGGGAGTTGCTGATTCCATAAGTTCAGATTTAAAAATAGTAAAGCCATTTGCTAAACAATTGTTTAATATTAGTGAGGCAGATCTTACGCATTACTTAAAGGAGGTAGAAGAGCGTTTGCTGGAGGAAACGGATTATGAATTGGAATTACAGCGTTCGCAATTCATTACTGAATCCTGTAAAAGAATAAACCAGCTTCATTTTCCTGCCTATTATCCGGAACTTTCGTCAAAAAGAATATTGACAATGGATTGGCTGGAAGGGAAACACCTGAAAGAATTTATTACCACTAATCCAACGCAGGAACAGCGAAATAAATTGGGTCAGGCGCTTTGGGAGTTTTTTGATTACCAGGTTCATGTACTTCATATGGTGCATGCAGATCCTCACCCTGGTAATTTTTTGTTTAATGAACAAGGTGAAATTGGCGTACTGGATTTTGGATGTGTAAAAGTAATTCCTGAAGATTTTTATAAACGATATTTTTTAATGCATGATGCCGAGTTTGTAAAAAATGAAGACGAATTAAGAGCCCTTTTACTTGAATTATCCTTCATCAATGAAAAAGATAGTCCGGAAGAAAAGGAGTTTTTCTATGGGATTTTTAAAGAGATGATCCATCTGTTGGGACAACCTTTTCACAACGATGTATTTGATTTTAGCGACCCACAATTTTTTGAAGACATTTATAAATTGGGAGAGCGGATCAGTAAAATGAAGGAAGTTAGACAATCAAAATCTGCCAGAGGACCACAGCATGGATTATATATTAACAGAACTTATTTTGGATTGTATTCTATGCTTCATGAATTAAAGGCAAAAGTTCAAACGGGAAAGACGCATCATAAAGTGTAACTTCCGGAATTTTTATCACCTTTGCAGTATGAATAAATATCTTTTTATTTTCATTACTGCGCTATTGTTTTCATGTGAAAATTCAAAAGAAATAAAACGGCAGCAATTGTTTCTTAAAGGGAATATCGCATTAGAAGAGAATAATATTAAGCAAGCTATTTACTATTATGATCAATGTATCGAAATGAACGATACTATTCCTGATCCTTATAATAATCGTGCAATTGCACATGAAAGGTTAGGGGATATACAAGACGCATTTAATGATTACGAGCGTGCTATTATCATTGATCCTACTTATTACAAAGCATATTTTAATCGGGCCAGATTGCTGGTTGATATTCAAAATTATAAGAGTGCAATATTAAATTTACAGCAAATAGAAAAGGCATATGCTGATTCGGCCACCTTTTATTTTGTGAGGGGGTTAGCTCAAAATGGTTTGAGAAATTATTCAGATGCGTTAGCTGATTTTCAATTTGCAAAGAAACTCCAGCCGGATAATCAGGAAATAGATATAAATATAGCTACTGTATTGTACTTTCAGGGAGAAATCGGTCAATCATTATCCATTTTAAATCAAATTTCAAATATTAAGAATATTCCGGAAGCGCTCAACCTAAAAGCCTTATTGCTTATTGAGAAAAAGCAGTTTAATGAAGCGGAACAATTAATAAATGATGCCCTGAAAATCACCTCTAATTCCTATTATTATAACAATCGTGGGTATATACGTTTGTTAAAGGGTGATTTAGAATCTGGAATAAAGGATATCAATCAAAGTCTTTTGATGGATGATAAAAATTCCTGGGCTTTTCGTAATAAAGGATATTACTTCTATCTGAGCAAAGATTATGATCAAGCTATTCAGTTTCTCAAAACGAGCTTGGAGTTGGATCCTAACGTAACAAAATCACATTATTTTTTGGGCCTTTCTTACTATGAAATTGGCGAAAAGGAACTAGCCTGTCTGCAATGGCAGATGGCGTTTAAAAATGGGGAAAAAGAGAGTGCGGTATCTATCGACCAATACTGCACTCAGTAAATTTTATTTTAATATTTTTTCCACGGGCACGTAAGGAAGGTCAAAAGCCTGAGCGACAGCTTCATATACAATCTTCCCCTCTACAATGTTTAGACCTTTTCTTAACTCCATGCTTTTTTTACAAGCCTTTTTCCAACCACTATTGGCTAATTCTATAGCATATGGAAGGGTAGCGTTGGTTAATGCGACTGTGGATGTATACGGTACAGCCCCCGGCATATTGGCAACGCAATAGTGTATTATACCATCTATTTCATAAGTTGGATCTTCATGGGTAGTTGGTTTGCACGTTTCGATACACCCTCCCTGATCAACCGCCACATCAATTAAGACAGTTCCAGGTTTCATTTCTTTTAACATGTCTCTGGTAACTAAATTTGGAGCCTTAGCTCCAGGAATTAACACTGCACCGATGATTAAATCTGCTTCTTTTATTAATTCTCGGATATTGTATTCAGTTGACATTAAGGTGTTTACATTGGCAGGAAGTATGTCTGCCAAATATCGTAAGCGTTGTAAATTAACATCAACAATATTTACATTGGCTCCTGATCCGGCAGCCATTTTTGCGGCTTGCGTCCCTACAATTCCACCACCAATAATTAATATTTTGGCTGGTTGAACGCCTGGTACACCGCCTAATAAGATTCCTCTTCCGCCATATTGTTTCTCCAGGTATTTAGCACCTTCCTGTACAGCCATTCTGCCTGCAACTTCTGACATAGGAATCAACAGAGGAAGGCTTCGGTCTGTTTTTTCTACAGTCTCATACGCAATGCAAGTAGCTCCACTTTCTATCATGGCATTAGTCAATGGCTCACTTGAAGCAAAATGAAAATAGGTAAAAAGTAATTGTCCCTTTTTAACCAATTTATATTCAGGTTCAATAGGTTCTTTTACTTTAATGATCATTTCGGCGATACTATACACATCCTCAATAGTTGGTAAGATGGTAGCTCCTGCTTCCTTATATTCTTCATCTTCAAAACCACTTCCTATACCTGCAGTTGATTGAATATAAACTTTATGATTTCTCTTCGTTAACTCTTTTACTCCCGCAGGGATTACTGCCACCCTGTTTTCGTTGCGCTTAATTTCTTTTGGAACACCTATGATCATTTTGATGAATTTTTCTGTTTTTATTAACCTTGGCAAATATCACGAAATTAGTACTTCGAAACATTGCAATAATAAAATGTTCAGGGGAAGTATTTTTTATTTGAATATTCAATTAATTCAAAATACTACCGTTTCTTTTAAAGAATAAATCAATGCGCGAAAAATAGCGATTTATTGTTTGGTAGTTTTTGGTTAAAGAATAAAGTATTGTGAAAATGAACCTTTGTAAAATAATATTTCTTTGAAGTGTAAATGTAATTCTGAAACAGATAAAAAATATGGTCAGCAATCAATGTCATATTTTTGATTGAGATAAATATTTTTTAGATTTGTTTACCTTCCAGATATTTAGAACTTTGCGATTGTTCACCTACAAAAATTGAAAAAGTGGATTCTACCAAAGCAGTTAAAAACATAGACATCTCAGTAGAAGAAATCCTTAACGACTATAAAATGGCAATGATCAGCAGGCATGCTAGTTTGCTGGGCCGTAAAGAAGTATTTACAGGAAAAGCCAAATTTGGAATTTTTGGGGATGGTAAGGAATTGTGCCAGATAGCGATGGCAAAAGCATTCAAAAAAGGAGATTTCAGATCAGGTTATTATCGTGATCAAACGCTCATGATGGCGCTTGGGGTGGTGTCTGTACAGCAATTTTTCTCACAATTATATGCTCATACAGATATTGAATATGAACCAATGTCTGGAGGAAGAATGATGAATGGACATTTTGCCTCTCACATGCTGGATGAAAACGGGCAATGGCTGGATCAGACAAAATTATACAATAGCTCCGCGGATGTTTCGCCCACTGCCGCGCAGATGCCGAGATTGGTGGGGCTGGCATATGCTTCCAAAATGTATCGAAAAAATCCTGAGCTATCAGGAATGAAGAATTTTTCAGTAAATGGAAATGAGATTGCCTTTGGAATGATTGGGAATGGAGCCACATCAGAAGGTATATTTTTTGAATCAATTAATGCTGCTGGTGTATTACAAATACCAATGATGATCGCCGTTTGGGATGATGGTTATGGCATCTCCGTACCCAATGAATTACATACTACTAAAGCTGATATTTCCGAAGCATTGGCGGGTTTTCAAAGAACTGAAGAACAGAAGGGGATAGAAATTGTAAAAGTTAATGGTTGGGATTACCCAGCACTAATCGAGACGTTTAAGAAATACGAAAAAATTTGCCGTGAAGAACATGTTCCGGTTGTTATCCATGTAGATCAATTGACACAGCCACAAGGACATTCAACTTCAGGGTCACATGAAAGATATAAATCTAAAGACCGACTCAAATGGGAATTAGAATATGATTGCAACAAGAAATTTAAAGAATGGATTCTTGAGAATGAATTTGCGCATCAAGGTCAGCTAGATGGTATAGAAGCTGAAGCAATCAGGTATGTACGCGAAGCTAAAAACCAGGCTTGGAAAGACTATTACAAAGTTGTTGACAAAGATCGAAAAGATGGTTTAGTCTTGATGGATCAAATAAATGCCGAGCTAGGGCCAAATGAAGAAGTGACTCGAATGCGATCTGAACTCCAGTCTAATCCGTCGCCACTTAAACAAGATACGATTAAGGCATTAAAGTTTACGCTCAGGATTTTTGTGAATGAAGAATCTAAATCAAAAGCAAAAATTCAGGAATGGTTGAAGAAGCGAGATGAGCGAAATCAAAAAGATTACAGTACACATCAATACAGTGAATCTGTAGATTCTGCGATCAAAGTGCCAGTGGTAAAACCGGTTTATAGTAAGAAGAGCAAGATGGTTGATGGGAGGGAAGTCCTTCAGGCTTGTTTCGACCTTAACCTATCCCGTGATCCAAGGATTTTGGCTTTTGGGGAAGATGTTGGAAAAATAGGGGATGTAAATCAAGCTTTTGCAGGATTGCAACAAAAGTATGGTGATTTAAGAGTAACCGATACCAGTATTCGCGAAACAACGATTATTGGACAGGGAATAGGGTGTGCCTTAAGAGGATTGCGCCCAATAGCAGAAATTCAATATGTAGATTACCTCATTTATGCTATTCAGACACTTTCTGATGATCTTGCCTGCCTTCAGTACAGAACAGTGGGTAGGCAGAAAGCGCCTATGATCATTCGTACCAGAGGGCATCGTCTTGAAGGGGTGTGGCATTCAGGTTCACCTTTAGGGATGATTCTGGGAAGTATGCGGGGTATTTATGTGATTGTGCCAAGGGATATGACCCAAGCTGCAGGATTTTACAATACGATTCTTCGTTCGGATGACCCTGCCATAATTATTGAAACATTAAAAGGGTATCGATTAAAAGAGCGAATACCAGATAATTTGGTTGAATTTACTGTTCCGCTTGGGGTACCGGAGGTTATGAGAGAAGGAACGGATATTACCTTTGTTACGTACGGTGCGATGGTGAATGTAGCTTTGACGGCTGCTGAACAGCTAGAAGAGTTTGGCGTTTCATTAGAAGTGATTGATGTTCAGACACTTGTGCCGTTTGATTTACACCATATTATACTAGATTCAATTAAAAAGACAAATCGTGTAATTTTTGCTGATGAAGATGTGCCTGGCGGAGCTTCTGCATATATGATGCAGCATGTACTTGTGCAACAAAAAGCCTATCAATGGCTGGATAGTCAACCGATTACCATTTCATCAAAAGAACATAGGCCAGCATATGGTAGTGATGGGGATTACTTCTCTAAACCAAACGAGGAAGACGTATTTGATTTCTCATATCAAATGATGCATGAGTTTGATCCGGAAAAGTATCCAAAGATTTATTAAATAGTTAAAAAGTCAGATAGTTTAAATTCTCCTGATTCCACAGTATTACTTTTATGTAGCTGACGGTCTTCGATATAGATTCTGAGTTTTAATGTTTCGGTAGGGAATAAATATTTAAACCCAGCCTGTACTCCATATCTTAGAACTCCTTCTAATGGACGTTTTTTACCTGTGGTATTCAAAGGGAAAAAACGACCGTTTAATCCGGAGGTGCAATTTTCATCCAAAAAATCATATACCTCAAAATTGTCACCTTTCTTTACGAGTATATCAAGGTGATAATTGAAATGGTGTGGATTTCTATTGACATAAAAGACCGCCTCATGGATAGTACCATTTTCTCTATATATCACTGTTTCCCAAAATCTGCATAAGGTAGTATTATCTCCATATGGAGGTAAAGTGTCATATTCAGGAGTGTTTTTATCTTCTAATTTCACATATGAACCATCTGGCTTTTTCACAGAATCCATCTCGTGAAAAGGAGGTAGGGTATCAAAAGAAATTAATCCCAAATCCCCATCCCCGTCTTCAAATTCCAACTCAATAATTAGAGAATCTTGAAAATCATTTGCCGGTTTGAAACCAAAAGTTGCTAATTTTATCTTTGGTTCTGGTGGAAGTTCTGGTTCGTCGATACAAGCAATGAAAACCAATGGAACTGCGAAGAATAATAAATAAACTAAACTTCGAACCATAAATATTTTATTTTTGACCATCCAATTCTTTTTAACACGTGAAAACCCGTAAAAGTTTTCAGAAAAATATACTTTCAGTTAATAACGATAATTTTAATGAATTTGCATTAAAGTTATTTTATTTTCAGTCACAAAATAATGAAATCTACAGGACATATCTTGAATATTTGTCTGTAAACCCATTGAGTGTCAATTCTATTGAAAAAATCCCCTTCCTTCCGATAGAGTTTTTTAAGCATTTTCAGATCAAAACGGGAGATTGGAATTCCGAGCTGGTATTTGAGAGCTCCGGAACCACCGGTATGGTTACGAGCAAACATCATCTTCATGAATCTGGCTGGTATCTTCAAAACGCAGAGCGCATATTCAATTCTTTTTTTGGAGATTTATCTGATTATCATATCCTGGCCCTTTTGCCTTCTTATTTAGAAAGGAATAATTCATCATTGGTGATGATGGTGGATCATTTTATCAAAAAAAGCGGATCTGTTTATTCAGGGTTTTATCTGGATCAGTTGCAGCAATTGCATGAACAATTACATCATTTAAAAAACGATTCTAAAAAAACCATTTTGTTTGGGGTGACCTTCGGTTTACTTGATTTTTGTGAAAAGTTTAAAACAGATTTTAAGGAATTGATCGTTATTGAAACCGGAGGAATGAAAGGAAGGAAGAAAGAAATGACCAGGATGGAAGTCCATTCACAAATAAAACGAGGGTTTTCCGTAAATAAGGTACATTCAGAATATGGTATGACAGAATTACTTTCGCAAGCTTATTCGAAAGGAGATGGAATATACTATTGCCCACAAACCATGAAAGTACTGACCAGAGAAATAAATGACCCTTTTCAAGTGAAAAATGACCATAAAACAGGTGCAATTAATATTATTGATTTGGCAAATGTAGCAACCTGCGCGTTTATTGAAACGAAAGATTTAGGAGTAGTCTATTCGAATGGATCTTTTGAGATATTAGGTCGTTTTGACAATTCTGAGTTGAGAGGTTGTAATCTGATGGCTATTTGAATTTTACTTTAATTTATATTACATTGTATTTTATTTATATTTTAAAAAAACATATTTTTTTTATTTTTGTCAGGTATGAATAAACCGATTTAGATATGAAATTGAAAATTGTAGCTTTAGTAATACTTCTTGCATCAATGGCAGCTTGTACACAACGTACTTGCCCAACTTATACAAAGGATACTATTAAAAAAGTGGAAAAACCTTCTAAAAGCGTTTAGTAATTAATGCTAAACGCTTTTAAGCGTATTTTTGGATATCACTCTTCGTGATTTTTTGATCGCTCATTATCACCAATCTTTCCGTCACATTTCTTAATTCCCGGATATTACCTGTCCAGTCTAATTTTTGTAGCTCTGCAATGGCTGCCGCATCTATGTCTTTTTTCTTATTGCCATATTCGGCAGCAATATCTTCTAAAAATTTTTCGATCAAATCAGGAATATCATCCTTCCTTTCCCGTAAAGGAGGAACGTGAATTAAGATTACTCCTATCCGATGATAAAGGTCTTCCCGGAAGTTTCCTTCTTCTATTTCCTTTTTTAAATCTTTGTTGGTGGCGGCGATAACCCGAACATTGACAGTGATATCCTTATCACCACCTACCCGGTTTATTTTGTTTTCCTGGAGCGCTCTAAGTACTTTAGCTTGAGCTGAGAGGCTCATGTCGCCTATTTCATCCAGAAATAGTGTTCCATTATTTGCCTGTTCAAATTTCCCGATTCGCTGTTTGACCGCGGAAGTAAACGAACCTTTTTCATGGCCGAACAATTCACTTTCAATTAATTCGGAAGGAATGGCAGCGCAATTGACTTCAATTAATGGACTTCCAGATCTTCCACTCAACGTGTGGATCCATCGAGCTACTAATTCTTTTCCAGTACCATTTTCGCCAGTCACTAATACTCTTGCATCTGTAGGAGCTACCTTTTCAATCGTTTCTTTTACATCTTTAATAGATGTTGATTCACCTACGATATCAAATGTTTTAGAAATTTTCTTCTTTAAAACTTTTGTTTCAGTGACAAGGTTAGACTTCTCCTGTGCGTTACGTACGGTGATTAATAGACGATTTAAATCAGGAGGTTTAGGAATAAAGTCATAAGCTCCTTTTTTAACAGCATCCACAGCAGTTTCAATGGTTCCGTGGGCTGAAATCATAATAAATGGCACTTCGATTCCTGCTTTTTGCACTTTGTCAAGCACTTCTATGCCATTCATTTTTGGCATCTTAACATCACAAAGCACTAAGTCAAATTCGCCTTTCTCTATTTTTTTATACCCTTCTTCACCATCTTTTGCTTCTTCGATGGTGTATTTTTCATATTCTAATATTTCCCGCAGTGTTGATCGGATACTCTGCTCGTCATCAATGATTAGTATTTTAGCCATATTAGTTTAAAATATTTGCAGGCCTGTAAGCCGGATTCTGTAACCCGATCGAAATCGGGATCCTTATCATTTGTCTAATCCTGATGTCACCATCAGGCTTGATCGATCTACCCATTCTACTTGAAGCAAGGCTTCGTTGAGCGAGCAGCCCT
>JBNLGO010000092.1:0-15446 GCA_050306095.1 Cyclobacteriaceae bacterium | reverse complement strand
CATAGAAAACCAGGAGTTTTGTGCGGATGGAAATCTCCTTGTCATCAGAATTCAGCCTGATGAAGGTATTTTGCTTAAAACAGGAATGAAAATTCCAGGCGCAGGTTTCAATGTGAAAAACATCAATATGGATTTTCATTACAAAGACCTGCAAGCTGCTCATATTCCAAGTGCTTATGAGCGGTTATTGTTGGATTGTATGGTTGGTGATGCTACACTTTACTCTCGTGGCGATAGTGTGGAGGAAGCCTGGAAATTTGTTCAGCCGGTACTCGACTTTTGGAAAGGCAATAAGGATGCACCATTATATGGCTACCCTGCTGGAACATGGGGGCCGGAGGTAGCAGACTCATTGATTGAGCAAAAGGAAATTACCTGGAGATATCCCTGCAAAAACTTAACGGATGATGGGATTTATTGTGAATTATAAAATGGAAAAACTCAATATTTTTAAAACAAAAGATCAGCTTTTTAAGGAATATACTGACTTGCTGATTACATTATTAGATAAAAAAGAAACAGTAAATATAAGCCTTTCGGGAGGATCTACTCCCAAGGCGCTTTTTTCTTATTGGGCTGAAAAGCATAAAAATGACATTCCATGGTCACGGGTTAATTTTTTCTGGGGTGATGAGCGATGCGTTCCGCCAGATCATGAGGAGAGTAACTTTGGTATGACCAAGAAATATTTATTTGATCACATTAATATTCCACAGGAAAATATCTTTAGAATATTAGGTGAAAATGATCCAGTAGAAGAAGCTCAACGCTATGGAATGATCCTGGAAGAAGTGCTCGATTTATCGGGAGGAATTCCCGAGTTTGATATCATGATGTTGGGCTTAGGTGATGATGGTCATACGGCTTCTATTTTTCCACATCAGATTGAATTATGGAATAATCAAGCCAATTGTGTGGTTGGAATACACCCCGTTTCAGGTCAAAAAAGAGTTAGCCTGACTGGGAAAGTGATCAATAATGCACATGTCATTACCTTTCTGGTAACAGGTGAAAACAAAGAAACCATGGTGGAAAAACTGGTAGAACCCACTGAGGAAGAAAAGAAGGTGTATCCGGCGGCGTTGGTAAAACCGGAACAGGGAAACCTTGCCTGGTTTCTGGATGAAGCCGCAGCGAAAGCTATCCAATGAGCCAGCAGAAAATTCTTTGGCTAGCCTTCGGTACATTAATAGTAATGGGAGGGATAGGGTACTTTCTCTCCCCAATTGTTAGAGAAGTATCTATATTCAATTTTTTATCAGGTCAATTTCCTTTATACAAACAAATAGGAGTGGGTTGCGCCATAGGTTTGTCCATTGGGATACTTGGCTGGCAGATCATTCTATTGCCTTATTTGAAAGGTGTTAGGGCATTTTATGCTAATATCATTGGGGGGATCCATCTCACCTTTCCTCAAATAATTTTTATAAGCATTTGTGCCGGAGTGGGAGAGGAATTTCTATTTCGAGGGGCCATTCAGCCTTTACTAGGTATTTGGATCACTTCTATTATTTTCGTTTTTATTCATGGATACCTCAATCCACGCAACTTGCCATTATTTATATATGGTATATTCATGACACTTTCCATTGCATTAATTGGATATCTTACCGAAGCTGTTGGGATACTGTCTTCTATGGCGGCCCACACTGTTGTGGATGTAGTGCTGCTTTATAAGCTGACAAATACAGCCGAATAAATATTTTAAAGAGTCAGGCAACCATCCTTCATAAACCAATGTATAGGCAACAAAAGTAAAGGCATCTTTGTCCACTTTAGAAAACCATACCGAAATTAGAGAGCTCCTTGTAGGGTGCTTAAAGGCTAAACGAAAAAGCCAGCAGGCACTTTATCAAATGTTTTATTCCTATGGAATGAGCGTTTGCATCAGATATTCAAGCAATAGGGAAGAGGCTGTTGAAATATTAAATGAAGGGTTTATGAAAATATTCCAAAACTTAAAAAAATTCGATTTATCCAAACCTTTTAAACCATGGTTTAGAAAAATTCTTGTTAACAGCGCCATTAATAATTTTAAATGGAAGCAGCGTAAATTTCAGGAAGAAACCATGGATTATGTTATAGAAGATTCAGGAAATGAAGATATACTAAGCGGTATCTCCTATCAGGAGATTATTGATATGATCCAACAACTATCTCCGGCATATCGAACAGTTTTTAATTTGTATGTGATTGAAGGATATAAGCATGAAGAAATTGCAGATATGCTGGGGATTTCTGTAGGAACTAGTAAGTCGAACCTCTCCAAGGCAAAACAAAACCTGAGAGAAATACTGAAAGAATTTTTCAGAGAAGATTATGTCAAAGCAAGATAGAGACAGACTGGAAGACTTTTTTAGAAAGGGTATTCAAAATTACAATTTTGAATACAATGAAAACGACTGGAAAAAGCTGGAAGCAAAGCTTGATCAAGCCGATAAGGGGACTGTAGTGCCTTTCTGGAAGTCAAATGGTTTGAAAGTGATTGGTGCTCTGATTGCTGTTGCAGGATTGGTTTTTTGGCTGTGGCCGGAAACAAATGATGGAAGTTCGACGGCTTCTATAACCAATATTGCTGCTACGGAAAATATAAACTCTGACTTGGCTGAAGAGCAATCGAATGCAAGTTTAAGTGTAACTGAAATACAAAATGAGGTGCAGGAATTGGGTGAACCGTAGGAAGAAAAACAGTCTAAAGTGAGTAATTCTGAAGTGCCTGAAACTGCTCCTATAAAAGAAAAAACTTCTATTGAGAGTGCTCAAAATATTTCAGCTAATAACTTGGGTGCTTCCCATGATTTGGATCAATCGACAACTAATACTGGTAACGCCTCAATTGAATCAGTAGAGGCAGATAATACCACAATTGATTCGAAAAATTATGATGTTATTGCTTCAGGAATGGACACTAATTCTGACGTCAATCATCATGTGATTGGCACATTAGACGAAGAAACAACAGATAATTCCAATCAATTTGTAAGTGGGGTAGGGCAGTCAGAAAGGAGTGTGTTTTATCCGATCCAACCTATTGGTGTATCCTATTTCCAGGAATATAATTATGCAGGGATAGAAATTCCAAATCCTGAAAAATCGGAAGAAGAGGAGACAGAAGAGTTGGTGAAAAAAGAGGAGGATGATAAAGGTTTTCCAAGGCTATCGGCAGCTATACTTTATTCCCCGGATTTAAGCAGTGTGGGACTGGGTGATTTTTCTGAAGCAGGAACAAGGTTTGGTGGAATGCTTTCCTATGCATTTAATAATCGTGTTGAATTTCGAGCTGGATTTATTAGAATTAGAAATTATTATTCTGCTGATGGTAGTCAATACAAACCTTCCGGATATGGCGGGGGATATGGCGGTTATAACAGCTTTTCAGCGACGAGTGCAGTTGGTCGTTGCGATATAGTTGAAATACCGGTAAACCTGAAGGTGAATTTTCTGAATAAAAGAAAACATCATTTATTTGTGTCAGGTGGATTGTCGAGCTATATAATGCTAAATGAATATTATGAATTTGAATATGGTGACAACCCGCCACAAAATGCCATTGGTAGTTGGCAATCAAAGGAAACGAGTTCACATATATTAGGGATATTTAATGCATCTACCGGATACGAGTACGAGATGGCGCCAAGGTGGTCGTTTCAGGTAGAGCCTTTTATAAATATCCCAATTACCGGTATAGGGTGGGGAGAGGTAGATTTGTATTCTATTGGATCTTATTTTACACTGAAGTATGTGATATACCGGAAAAAGTAGTTCAATATTAAAATGAGCATAAATGAAGCAAAGCTGTAAAATACAGTTGTGAGAGAGGTCTTTGCTTTTTAAATCGTGAATGTGTTAATGGTAATAAATTTTTTAAATGCCTCTTTCGTTTAGTTGAATCCGTATTATGGATTGGAACTTTGTAATGAGAGCTTAAATAACAAAAAATAGAAGATGATAAAAATAGGTCGAAATATAAATTTCCTTTTGCTGATGCTGCTTTTTACCAGCTTGTTGGTGGTTTCCTGCGATAATGAGGAGGAAAAACCTATAGAAGATCCGGATGAAGAAATACCAGAAGAGCAAGACCCCTGTGCAAGTGGCCCTAAGCTATCGATTGAGGATTTTATGCATAGCTATGAAGGTAAAAATAGTGGGTTTATCAAATTGAGTACAAGTGGTGGAAGCGGTACAATTTTGTATTCAATAGATGGAAAGAACTTTTCCGAAAACGATGAATTTGAAGACCTGGCAAAAGGAAATTATACCATTACGGTAAAAGATGAAAATGAGTGTGTAAATACCATTAATTTTGAAATACTGGAATTTCCAGAGGTCAGCTTTGACAAAGAAGTTTATCCTATAATAGAGACCAATTGTTTGGTATCCGGATGCCATTTAGATTCACCGGGATTACCTAAATGGGATAATTATGATATCATCGCCGCAAATGCCGGAAGGATTAGAATGCGGGTATCAAATAAGACAATGCCTCCACCAGCTTCAGGAGGATCATTGACAGAGGAAGAAATACTAACGATTCAAAATTGGGTGGATGTAGGGGCGCCTGATAATTAAATTATCGTGAAAATAAATTTAAGTAAACAATGAAAAAACTATTGATTTTAATAGTTGGATTGGCGTGTTACGCTTGTACATCAGATAATGTGGAAGATTATTATGGTACGGTTGACTGCGCATCAAGAAATGTTAGTTATGAAATGGACATTGTACCAATCATCAAATCTAACTGCGCTATTCCTGGATGCCATGCTCCCGGCACATATTTACCAGACTGGACCAAATATGAAAACCTGGTAGCTCATGCTCAAAAAATAAAAAAATACACTTTTGAGGGTATTATGCCACCATCGTATTCAGGAAAATCATTGACGATCGAAGAAGTTAGGACCATTTCTTGTTGGATTGATGCGGGAACTCCCAATAATTAAAAGGTAAACATTATGAAAAGAAATATTATTATTCTGTCATTAGCTTTATTACCAATGCTCTCGTTTGGTCAGAAATACAGATCTGATAAAAGCTACATTCGTTTTTTTTCAGAAGCACCATTGGAAAATATTGAAGCGGTTAACAAAGAAGGGACAAGCATTTTTGATGTTGAATCACAACAAATAGCTTTCTCCATCCCGATTACTGGATTTCAATTTGAGAAATCATTAATGCAGGAACATTTCAATGAAAATTATCTGGAATCTGATAAATACCCTACGGCTACATTCCAGGGAAAAATCACCGGATTTAAGACTGATGGAACCGGCAAACAAAAGGCCACCGCTACTGGTAAAATGAAAATTCACGGGGTGGAAAAGAAGGTGGACATAGAAGGTGAGATATTACTGGATAAGGATAAAGCAGTGCTAACATCTAAATTCCCAATAAAAGTTGCCGATTATGACATTGAAATACCGAAAGTAGTTTTCTATAATATCGCTGAAGTAGTAGAAGTGACGGTTGAATTTACTTACCATAAACAATAATATTTGACTATGCAAAAATGTAAAAGAACCCTTCCGTTGATCTGCTTATTCGTATTAAGTGGATTTGCCTCCTATTGCCAGGATGATTTATTAAGTGAGCTGGAGAGCTCCCCGGTGAATCAACCAGTAATAGCTACCTTTAAGTCCACCAGGATCATCAATGGGCAGTCGGTAGAAACAAGAAAAGCTGGCGCGATGGAAGTGATTATAAGCCACAGATTTGGAAGGGTTAATGAAGGAATCGAAAACTTTTTTGGGTTGGATGATGCCTATATCCGATTAGGGTTCGATTATGCCTTTACGGATAAATTTACGGCTGGAGTGGGGCGAAGCTCCTACAAAAAGATCTATGATGGTTTTTTAAAATATAGATTGTTACATCAAAAAACCAATGGCGGTTCGCCGGTGTCAGTTACAGCTTTCGCAAGTGCTGCCATCGATACACAGGATCCACCCAATGGGTTGGATATTAGCTACAAACATCAGATGTCTTATGTAGGAGAGTTATTGATAGCCAGAAAGTTTAGTGATGCACTTTCACTTCAATTAAACCCTGTTTGGGTGCATAGAAACCTTGTGTCAGCACCCGAAGATGAAAATGATATTCTTGCTTTGGGTATAGCTGGCCGACAAAAGATTTCCAATCGCACAGCCTTTACATTTGAATATTATTATCAGTTTAACAATACTACTCCTGTCGATAATTATAATGCCCTGGGAATTGGGGTAGATATTGAAACCGGAGGCCATGTTTTTCAGGTACATGTCACTAATGCCCGTGGAATTATTGAGAAGGAAATTATTGCTAATACTTCCGGAGAATTTTTTAATGGTGATCTTCATATTGGATTCAATCTTATTCGTGTATTCCAATTAAAAAAGAATAAGCTGGAAGCTCCGGATGGCGGATATTAAGATAGGTTCGGAAAAATTCTTAATACTCATTACTAATATCTCACTACTCACTAGAAATACCTCATTTATTCATTCCTCATGATTGTTTATTGAAGTCAATCTTGTATGTTTGGAAGTAATCGATATGAAGGCTTCCGTAAAAATAGACAGGGAAGCAAATCCAATTAGTTGAAACCTGGCGCATGTTTAGACTATTTAGCAAACTTTGTTTGTCAATTTTAGGATGGAAAATCAAGGGTGAATTTCCTGATTTAAAGAAATATATCATTACAGTTGCTCCCCATACCAGCAATTGGGATTTTTTTGTAGCGATACTTGTGCGAAGCGCTACCCGGCTAAAATCTAACTTTCTTGGTAAATTGGCCTTATTTAAAGCACCCTATGGATGGATCTTTCGGGCCATGGGAGGTTATCCTGTAGATCGTTCAAAAAACACCAACATGGTAGATAAGGTAATTGAAATCTATAATAACGCAGATCGGTTTTGTATAGCTGTAGCGCCTGAAGGTACCCGTAAAAAAGTGAAGGAATGGAAAACGGGCTTTTACTATATAGCCGATGGAGCGAAAATACCTATTGTAATGGCCTCTATTGATTATGCCCAAAAGGTGGTGGAAATTTCGATGCCATTTTACACCTCAGGAGATATAGAAAAAGATATGCCTTTAATCAAAGCCTTTTACGAAGGTAAAAAAGGAAAAGCCCAGCTTTAGGTGATCATTCTAAAAACCTGGGTGGTTATTAGGAAAAATTATTATTAGAATGAATGTAGTCATAATAGGTGCGGAGGGTTGTCCATGATCAGCGCGGATGCCTTGAGGCCTGTGTGATGGCTGGCCTTTAAATGTCGTTTTCCCACAACTATTTATGTTAAGTTGGATTACTTTTAAAACGATATTTTCGCAGGGCAGGCTTTGAGCGGAAAGAGGGGAAAGGCATCTTTGATCGTGGTGTTTTTCTTTGTTACTTTCTTTTGACACCAAAAGAAAGTAAGGGAAATAAACTTAGATTGAAAACCTTGATTATTCTTAACATTAAAAAAAATGTAAGTATCCAATAGAATTTAATCCCTCTTTAATTGCTTCAAAATCTTGTTTCCCCGAGATTTTATTCCTGGTGATCCATATGGTAACATGTCTTCAATGATCAACGCTAGCTCTGGTTTGATTTCAGGATATACTTTGGAGATATTATACAAAACGGTCATTGAGAATACCCTGATAGCGATAGGTTCTTTAGCCGATTGAAGATATTGAAAGCACAGATCCGCGATGTCTCCCATGTATTGTTCCGGAATAGGGAAAAGTTGTAATACTCTCAGACTGTTTCTCTTCATAGCATCATGAGGAGTTGGCATTTGTAAACCGCTGACAATCTTATCTAAATAGGGAAGAATGAAATGGTGGTCTTTTTCAACACATAGGTTCATCACATTAGATGCCCAATGGGAAAGTCGGAAATCATTACTGAAAAAGCATTGCATCAGTTCGTCAAAATGCGAAGGATTCTCCAGGATAAAGTTGGCAATTTTCTTTACTGTTAATGTTCCGCTATTTGTGGTTAATTCTTGCTTTATGTCCATTTAATAAATGAAAGAAGGAAAATACTAAGTTATTGCTTAGATTAATCGAACAAAACATTTTTCTATGGATTGGATATTTATAATTTTTGGGGCCATATGTATTCTTGTGGGCATTATAGGTAGTGTCATTCCCGTCTTACCGGGTCCACCAATTAGCTTTGTGGGTTTGCTATTGCTTCAATTTAAAGAAGTGCAGGCATTTACCTGGAAGTTCATTATCATTTGGGGTATTATTACCATTGTCATCACTGTGTTGGATTACATTTTTCCATCCCTGGGAACCAAAAAATACGGTGGATCAAAATGGGGGATAGTTGGTTGTTTTGTAGGATTTGTGGTGGGCTTGTTCTTTGGTATACCAGGAATAATTTTAGGGCCTTTTGCTGGGGCATTACTAGGAGAGGTACTAGGAGGAAAGGATATGAAAGGTGCCATAAAACCTGCCCTTGGATCATTTATAGGGTTTATCGTGGGAACTGTAATGAAGCTTATTGCATCATTGGTGATGGCTTTTTACTTTTTTGGGAATATGATTTGAAAGGAGTAGTTTAAGCAATTGTCAGCACTTCAATCGGTTCATTTCTGCCCTTGATATTCACTTGACTAAACTTTTGTCCATTGATCTGGAAGTCGGTTAGCTGTTCATAAACTTCTTTTGAAATGAGTACCTGAGCATTCATTTGTTTGGTGAGCTGTTCTATCCTTGCAGCGATGATTACGGTATTTCCGGTAATGCTGTACTGCTTCCTTTCTTCGGTGCCTACATTGCCCGTTACTACATTTCCTGCATGAAGGCCAATTCCCACTTTTGTCTTTGGAATACTATTTTCAGCAACTTTTCCCTGCAATTTATGGACGATGTCTTTAGCGGCGTTAATAGCATGTTGACAATCATTACCATGCGAAAGTGGTGCGCCAAATGTAGCCATAAAACCATCTCCCAGCAGTTGGTTGATCACACCGTGATGCTGCTCCACGATATCAATCATAAACCCAAAAACATCATTTTGATATTGGATGATTTCTTCCGGCTTTTTAGTCTCCGCAAAGGGTGTGAAATCCCGGATGTCCAAAAACATCACGCATACAAATCGCTCTTCTATTTTATCTGAAATCTCTTCCTTCAACAGAGCTGTAGCCACTGCTCCGGAAACTTGTTGTTGTAACAAAGTCTTTATTTTCTTTTCGGCTGTTTCCAATTGGGATTTAGTTTGATCCAACTCCTGATATGCCACTTGCAGCTTTTGATGGTCTCTCTTTTTATTTTTATATAATAAATAAAGCGCAATCGCCAAAGCCAGTAAAAGAATCGCCCCGATGATCAGGTTGTTCCGGAATTTCTTTTGGCGGAGCAGGTCAGTTTCATTTTGGGCGATTTGCAATCTGGAAATTTCCTGGTCCTGCTTGAGAAGTGTTACCTCCTGCTGAATACGCTCTTGATCCAATATGGCGATTTCCTTTGCGCGTTCTTCATCGGCATATTTGGTTTGCAATTCCGTATAAAGCTTGTAGTACTCTAAAGATTTCTCATAATCCTCTTCCTTTTCTATTTTTTCTGCCAGTATTTTCAGCTTCTCCTGGGTGCTTTCTTGAGAAGTTTCGATGGAATCGATTTTTGCCTGTATTTCATTGCCGGCATTGTTCAGGTTTTTTTGCACCCTGATGGGTACTGATTTCTTGGCCTTTTTTATTGCTAAGATATCAGCGATTTTAGCATCAATTTGATCGACTACAGACTGTTCATTCATTTTATTAAAATCCTGTCTTGCCAGCGAATAGTAATCCAATGCTTCATCATATTTAATTGCTTTCACATACAAATCACCAATGTGTACTCTCAGCTCATTGATGCGAAGACTTTCACCTTTGTTTCTTAATAGATTAATGGCTTTTTGATAAGATGATATCGCCTTTATATAATCGCCTTTTTTCTCATGTGATTCGGCTACTTTTAAAACTGTATTGATGCTTACATCATCGGTGGTTTCATTGATCAATTCCCCGATTTTTATATTGCCCAGTGTCTTTTTTAAGAAGGTGCCTTCTACCGCTTTTTCATCTTCCTTTGCTATGGCATTTATTCTAGAAAGATATTCTTCAATTTCTGTATCAACTTCAGGATGGTTAATGATGGCAAACTCCTCTTTAGCCGTGTTAAAAGCATTTTTAGATTCCAGGTATTGTTCTCTTTCAAAATATGCTTTACCAAGTACAAAGTAACTTTTTGGCTTTAGTATGAAATCGCTTTTTGTGATCAGGGTGTTATTAGGTTGAATGATGTCAATAGCCATTTCATTGGCTTGACGGGCATTTTTCACGGCTTCCTTTGGGTCTGATTGAATTTGTTTTTCAGCAAGTTGGAGCAACAATTCCAGCTTCTCCTTTCCGTAGGATTTTTCCATCTGCTCTTCCAGCGTAGCAATAGATTGAGCTATTGTCACCAGGGGGAAGGAAAAAAATAATATAAAAAAAAGGTGTTTATACATCGATCATATATTTCCAATAGAAAAATTCATCACTCAGTAATTTTACATTTCAAGGTAAGAAATTAAGTTTTAACTGTGATGGTAGAATATTTTATTAAATTGACCCAAACTAACTTTTACTATGAAACTACTAACTGAAATTCTTATTGGATTTATTGCATTTCTACATGTTTATTTTCTTTGGTTGGAAATGTTTGGCTGGACCACCAGGGCCAAAAAAGTCTTTCGGGGTTTTTCAGACGAATACTTCGAAATGACCAAAACACTGGCCGCAAACCAAGGGTTATACAATGGCTTTCTGGCTGCCGGACTCATATGGTCATTACTTGTCTCCGATCCACAATGGCAAGTAAATGTTGCTTTGTTTTTTACTACTTGTGTGGCGATTGCCGGAATATACGGTGCCTTTACCGCCAGTAAAAAGATATTCTTTATTCAGGCAATGCCAGCAATAATTACCATAATTCTGCTGATAATCTCATCACATTAAAAATGTTAATGATTATTTTATGGAAATAGATCCATTCCTGCATCTCACAATTGACTTCTTCTAAATGTTACTTTCGGGAGGAAGCCCAGTTATGTAATTATCAAACCAAACAGATTGATTTATGTATTTCATGAAATATCTTCTTCTTGTCGCTATTCTATCCTCCTTTTCTGTTGTTTCATCAACAAATCAAAATCCTCAACCGGATTTTGATTATACAGGCAAATGGAAGGAAGTGGAGAGTTTTCAGGCACGTCAGCTTCCTAAATCTGCTCTTAAAATAGTTGATCAAATTTATCAGCATGCTACGGATGAAAATAATCCTCCACAGATTATTAAATCCGTCATTTATTTACTCAAATTATCTGAATACGAGGATGACGACACATTTGTAAAAAACCTTAATAAACTGGAGGCCGAAGTAGAAAGAGCCACTTTCCCTACTAAGCCAATATTACAATCCATGTTAGCAGAGGTGTATTGGAACTATTATGAAAACAACTATTATCGGTTTAGCCAGCGCACCAATACCACCAATTTTGATAATGATGATATTGCCACCTGGTCATTGGAAAAGATAGTGGAAGAAACCATTCATAACTATCAGCAATCTATAGTTGAAAGTGAAAAGCTTCAAAAAATTAAGATTGAAGAGTTTGAGGAAATTTTATTGAAGGGCAACAAGATAGGTAGGAAACTAAGACCTACTCTCTATGATTTTCTAGCTCATCGTGCTTTGGATTTCTTTTCCAATCGGCAAAATGAAATCGTCAAGCCTGCTTATTCTTTTTCTATTGATGATCCTGCTTATTTAGCGGAAGCATCAAAATATGCAAAGCTCAATATTACTTCTAAAGATACTCTATCTTATCATCTGCATGCATTGCAAGTTTTTCAGGAATTGATTGGTATTCACATGGATGACGATCACCCGGAGGCTTTGTTTGATGTTGATTTAAAACGGATCCTATTTGTATACCAGCATCTTACTGTTCCGGAAAAAGAAACACTGTATTTGTCGGCCTTAGAAAATTTGGAGAAAAAATTCAGTGCGTATTCAGGGTCAGCTGAAGCTACTTTTCATATTGCCTCCATTTGGAATGAGAGAGCAAATAAGTATCAACCATTACAATCTGAAGACCACCGTTGGGATCGCAAGAAAGCATTTGAAATTGCCCAAAAGGCTATTGATGCCTTTCCAGAATCAAATGGTGCGGCTTTAGCAAAAAACCTTCAAACGAATATCTTATCTAAATCAATTAATGTACAGATAGAAAAAATTAATGTGCCCAATAATCCTTTCAGAGCATTAATTCAATACAAAAATGTTTCAAGATTATATTGGAGAGCGTTGAAAATTGACCAGAAAGAAGTAGTGCAAGTTCGTGCAAAATGGAATAATAAATATGGTGTTAACCGGGAACAAAAATTTTTGGAGCATTTTATGGCAAAGCCTGTAGCACAACAAGGAGATTATCAATTGCCAGATGAAGGGGATTATCAACAGCACAGTGTTGAGGTGAAACTGGATGAATTAAAAAGAGGGGATTACCTGATTATATTTAGCAACAATGATGATTTTTCATTTGAAAACAATGCATTTAATTATGCATTTACTACCATTACCAACCTGAGTTTTATTAACCGAAATAAGAAGGATGGAAGCTCTGAAATGTATGTATTAGATCGCTCCACAGGAATACCAATTGCGGATGCAAAGGTTGAATTGTTTTTTCAGGAGTATAATTCGAGGATAAGTGCATATGAACAGAAGAGCGGCGGAATCTTTACTTCGGGTTCGGATGGCAGTGTGAACATTCCCTATTTGATGAATTTGAAGGCAAGAAGAAATTTTGCCTTTACCATCAGTACAGAAAATGATTACCTCGACACTCGAAATATGAGAAATTACGGTTATTACAATAATAGCCTGATTTATCAATATAAAAAGGAGGAGCCGAGGGAATTTAATCAAACAATTTTCTTTCTCGATAGAGCAATTTATCGACCAGGGCAAACGCTCTATTTTAAAGGGCTTCTAATTGCTACTAATGGTAATAAATCCCGCATTTTGCCAAATAATAAAGTGAAGGTGACTTTTTATGATGTAAATCGTCAGGTGGTAGCAGAGCAAAACCTGAATACCAATGAATATGGAACTTTCAATGGTACTTTTACTACACCAAACTCTGGATTAACCGGCCAGATGTTTTTACAAATAGATGATGATCGAAATAGTCAAAAATATTTCAGGGTAGAAGAATACAAGCGTCCTAAATTTGAAGTGAACATGGATCCGGTGATGGGTGCATTTAAATTGGGCGATACCCTTACAGCAAATGGCGTGGCAAAAGCATATTCAGGTGCCAATATAGATGGTACAAAAGTTGCCTATCGGGTGGTTCGTCAGGCACGATTTCCTTCCTGGTGGTGGTATAGATATGGCTATTATCCATCTTCACCGGAAATGGAAATAACTAGTGGCACTACGGAGACAGATGCCAACGGAAAATTTGAAATTGATTTCATAGCAATTCCTGATGCAAGTGTTGATCCGGCTTCTTCACCAACTTTCGAATATGTAGTATATGCAGATGTGACGGATATCAATGGAGAAACCCATAGCGGTCAACAAACCATAAGTGTAGGATATCAATCATTATTGGTGGGCGTAGTGATCAAAGATTTGAATAAGGCGGATAGCAAAGCTTTGGAGCAACCTGTCTCGATTGTAACCACGAATTTATCCGGTCAGCATGAGCCATCCAAAGGGCAAATCAAAATCTGGAAATTGCAATCCCCTCAAAAGGCATATCGTGATCGCAAATGGCAGCAGCCCGACCAACATCTTTATACGGAATCTGAATTTCATACTTTCTTTCCAGAAGACTTATATAAGGACGAAAACAATTTTTATCAATGGGAGCATGAAAAGGAAGTGCTGAATGTGGCTTTTGATACACGCCTAAAACAGGATTTTCAGCTTCAAAACGCCAAGTCATGGACTGTGGGAAAATATCAATTAGAAATTACGAGCACTGACAAGGATGGAAATGAGGTCAAAGAAGTGGTTTATTTTGATGTGATAAATTCTGTTTCGAAACAGCTTCCCTATCCCGAGCGATATATTTTGAGCACTTCCACACCCTCCAGGGAACCTGGTGAAAAAGCAAAATTTACTGTTGGTAGTTCTGAGAAAATTCATGGACTATTTGAAGTAGAGCACGATGGGGATTTGCTTTTTAAAAAAGTGGTAGGGCTAGATAATGAGAAAGAACAATTGGAATTTACGGTGGAAGAGGCACATCGCGGTAATATAGCTGCTCACTTTACCTTTATAAAGGACAACAGGCTATACACCCAATCTCAGATTATTTCTGTTCCATTTTCAAATAAGGAGTTGGATATACAGTTTGAGACGTTCAGGGATAAACTCCAGCCGGGTGAAAAAGAAGAATGGCGTATTAAAATTTCAGGGAAGAATACAGATAAAATTATGGCCGAAATGGTGGCCGCCTTGTATGATGAATCTCTGGATGTGTTTGCTGCCAATAGCTGGTATGCTAACTTTTATCCGTCTTATTATGCAAGATTAGGATGGTCCAGTCCGAATGACTTTGTGGCGAATAATTTCCGATTTGTGAATTTTGATTGGAATGTAATTTCTTATGAATCTATTCAATCACCTGACTATGACCATCTTAATTGGTTTGGGATGAATTTGTACTATTTGTCGGACATTTTTTTGAATGAAGTTGCTGATGAAGTTCATATCAGTATTAGAGGTACTAGTGCAGCACCCATGAGAATGGAAGAATCTGTACTAATGGAAGAAGATGCAGAATTAGAAGAAGTAGTAGTAACAGGCTATGCAACCCAGAAAAAGAAGAGTTTAACAGGAGCAATAAGTAAACTAGAAGCAGATGATAAGGTGCCAACTTCTAATACTGGTTTGCCAAATGAAAAACCTGATTTCAGTGATGTGAAAATCCGCACCAATTTTAATGAAACTGCTTTTTTCTATCCCGATCTTAAAACCAATGAAAATGGTGAAGTAATCATCAATTTTACCGTTCCTGAGGCTTTAACCCGTTGGAAAATGCTGGGATTTGCCCATACCAAAGACTTAAAATATGGATTAGCCACCAATGAACTTGTTACTCAAAAGGACCTGATGGTAGTGCCAAATCAACCTCGGTTTTTCAGGGAAAATGACAAAATGTACTTCTCCGCTAAAATAACAAGCCTGGCGGAAGAAGCATTAAAAGGGGAAGCACGACTGGAATTTTTTGATGCACTAACCATGAAGCCGATTGATGCCCAATTGGGTAATTCAAAAAACATAAAATCTTTCGAATTAGAAGCGGGAAAAAGCACTTCCCTGGATTGGTTTATTGCCATCCCAGAAGGTATTCAGGCCATTACCTATCGTATCGCTGCTAAAGCGGGAAATTTCTCCGATGGAGAAGAAATGGTAATTC
>JBNLGO010000091.1:0-15930 GCA_050306095.1 Cyclobacteriaceae bacterium | reverse complement strand
AGTCAGGTGGTGGAGCGATGCTTGATTTGGGTTGCCATTGTGTGGAGATTGCACGAGGATATATCGGTAAGGACATAAAACCTATTGAAGTGATATGCTGGGCTGATACACAGGTAAAGCCGATCGAAGCGGAGGATCATGCCATTGGGTTGGTAAAATATGAAAACGGGGCAATAGGACAGTTTGAAGTTAGCTGGACTTTTAGAGGTGGGCTCGACCTCCGGGATGAAGTGATGGGAACCGAAGGGACCGTTTGGATCAATGGTTTTTTGCGTACAGGTATGGATATGTTTACCACCGGAAAAGGGGCAGATTATGTGGCAGAAAAATCTGAGAGCAATTCCGGGTGGATCTTTCCAGTTGGGAATGAATTAAATGAATTGGGGTACAACCATATGTTTGCAGATATGTTTAATGCCATCGAAAAAGGAACTGAACCCGCAGAAACGTTTTATGATGGGTATGTGGTCAATGCCATTTTGGATGCGGCGTTAACTTCTGCGCAATCAAAAATGTGGGAGCCTGTAAAACTCAAAGTATGGCGAGGAAAAACAGGCGTAGAGAAAATTAACCAATTGGAAAGCTATGATGATCAGTATTTCCTTGTGAAAGAAGAAATGACCCATTATGGAGCTAAAAAGTTGATATTAAAGGATAAAACATCTGGGAAAATCATAGAAAAGGAAATCAAGAAATAGATGAATTTTGATTAATTGTTTTTAATCACCATAAATGGAAAATCAGAAAATTCATAGAGGTCTTGGGTAATGCTATGATGAAATAGATTCTGAAAGAAATTTCTCTTTTTACTGAGCAATATTAAAAGGTCAGCATTTTGTTCATGCATAAATTCCTTTAGTCCTTTGGTAGTTTTAGAAAATACCTGGCGATAGAAATTGAGTTTGTCATAATGCGTAAAACTTCTAATTTCTTCCACAAATTCTTCATAAATAGCCTTATTAATTTCTGTTTCTGAATGAGAAACATGAAGTACTTCCACGTAGGCCTTTAGTACGGTGGCAAGACTAATCACTTGCTGAATGGCAATTTTATCTTCTTCCTGGTAATCTGTGGCATAAACAATTTTTTTAATTTTGTGGAAGGAGATTCCTTCAGGCACTACAAAAACGGAACAAGGAGCTTCTTCGATAATTTTCAATGTCTGGCTTCCAATATACTTTTCTTCAAGGCTAGTTATTCCTATTGACCCCATCACAATCAGATCTATTTTGTTTTCCTCGATTGATTCAAAGATGCTATCAAAGAGCTTTCCACTTTTAAGGCTATAGTCACAGTTTAAGAGGCCAGACTTTTTTTCCGTTTCATTTATTTTTTGAGAAATCGATTTCAATCTTGAAACTGCCATTTCCAGTTTTTCATTGTATTCTTTATTGATATGTTCGGCTTCAAGAATCTTATTGAAATCTTCCTCAGTAAATACGTTTAATAGAAAGAGATTACCATGATGTGCCTCAGCCAACCTGGTAGCAAACTCTATGGCATTAAGTGAAACTTCAGAAAAATCGACCGGGCAAAGGATGTTCTTCATTTTTAGTGGGTTTTAGTACAAATAAATTACAAAAAATAATTTAAGCTTTTAAAGTTCTTTTTATTCAATGTAAAACCTCCAGGGTTTTTCCGCATCTTCCATGGCATAATCTACACCTATTCTTTTTGATATTTTAATTTTTTCGGGATCAATGGAATTTGTATTGTCTTCTATCCAAATGGTATCACCCAGTAAATCTAACCCATAATGTGACATTGATATCCCCAGCGCTTTCGTTAATTTCCCAGGGCCATCCGTAAGGTTTTTAGCCGTATTTCTACGATGGATCATGATTTCTTTTCCATCTAAAGGTTCTATTCCCCTTATCAAAACCGCATCAGCTAAGCCATTGATGTTGGTTACCACATTAAACAAGTAATGAATGCCATAACAAAGATACACGTAGGCATGACCACCTTCACCATACATAATTTCAGTCCGTTTAGTGCGAACATTGTTGTTTGCATGGCAAGCTTTGTCATTTCTTCCACAGTAAGCTTCTGTTTCAGTAATCATTCCCGAAGTGAATTGCCCATTTATTTGGGTGCACAATACCTTACCAATTAAAGCACGGGCGATATCAACTACATCTGGGTTCGCATAAAAATCTCTATTTAGCCGCATTTATTGACCGTTTATCAAACATTTTTAAAATCAATAAAATAGTTTGTCAATTAAACTAAATCCTTGTGTAATTTGAATTCGAAATTAAAAACTTAAATAACAATGAAACTATACAGCTACAAATTTTTAACAATGGCCATTGCGCTTGTTTTTATAGTATTTCAAAGTAATGCTCAAATTGAACTACCAGCGCCAAGCCCTACAGCTACATTTAGTCAAAAAGTTGGTTTAACAGAAGTTAACTTAAACTACTCACGCCCAAGTAAAAAAGGAAGAGAGATTTTTGGAGGGTTGGTTCCGTACAATGAATTGTGGAGAACAGGTGCTAACATGGCTACAAAAGTTGAATTTAAAGATGATGTAAAAATAAATGGTAAAGACCTGAAAGCTGGCGAGTACGCTCTTTTTACTATTCCTGGTGAAAGTGAGTGGACTGTAATTTTTAGTACAAATGTGAACCAGGGAGGTACTGGTCAATATAAGGAAGAGGAAGATGCATTGAGAGTTCAGGTAAAACCGCAAACTACTTCTCCAGTTGTTGAAACATTTACCATCATGGTTCAGAATGTGACCAATAAATCGGCTGATCTGCAGTTGGCCTGGGACAATGTGATTGTAAATGTGCCAATAGAAGTAGCAATAGATGAAAAGATTTTAGCTTCTATCGACCGAAGTCTTACAATTCAGCCAGGTAATTTTTATCAGGCAGCAGTCTATTACCATGATGCTGGAAAAGATCTTAATCAGGCATTAGAGTGGATTAATAAAGCAATCTCCATTTGGGAAAAAGAAGATCAAAATGTGTTTTGGGTATATCGAAGAAAATCTCTTATTCAGGCAGATCTGAAAAAATACAAAGAGGCAATTTCTACTGCAGAATTGTGTATGAAAAAAGCAGGAGAAGCTGGAAATGATCAATATGTGAATTACAGCAAGGAGTCCATTGCCGAATGGAAAAAAATGTAATTAATTAGATAATGCATAAATGAAAAGCCGATAGAGTAAATTCTTTATCGGCTTTTTTATTTTGGTTCAAAATGGATGGTAGCTTCAAATTGCATTTTTTCCCTGATAGCCCCTTCGATTTCTTCACAAACATCGTGAGCTGCCGTTAGGCTCATTTTTCCATCCAGCTTAATATGAAATGTCAATTCGGTATGTTCTCCATAGCGGTGCATATGAAAATGGTGGGGATATACATCCTGATTGGCTGTTTCGAGACAAAGAGCCTTTATATTATTAATTAATTTTTCGCTGGGTTGTTCACCCATGAGTGGACTTGCCGCCCTTTTCATTATTTCATAAGTAGCTTGAAAAATGAAAAGTGAAATGACAATTGACATCACACCATCAATCCACCAGAAATAATCGCTTACCAGTATGCCCACTAATACCACAATGGAAGAAATTGCATCGCTTCGGTGATGCCACCCATCTGCAAATAATGTCTGGTATCCGGTTTTTCTCCCTGCCCAAAAAGAATATTGCGCTAATGCTTCTTTGCTTAAAACGGATACCACGGTGACTACAATAGCCGATGTTTTAAACTGCACAGCAGTATGATGGATAAGTTTGCTTATTCCTTCCTGTAGAAAATTGAATCCAATAAACCCCAGGATAGCTCCGATGATAATAGAAGCTATTAAATCTGCTCTTCCATGACCAAATGGATGTTCCTTATCTGCAGGGATTTTAGCGATTCTTGCTGTGATCAATACGATGATTGAACTGATGGAATCAGAGAGGGTGTGCCATGCATCGGCTATTAATGCCAATGAATTGCTCATGATACCTGCCCAGTATTTTAAGCCAAATAAAATCAGATTAAGTAAAATGGATACCCAACCTTGTGTTTGAAGATATTTATGTTTTTTAGTCAAAAGAATATCGTATCAGTCGATAGGTAAATATAGGAGGTTAGCGCACTATTTATGAACAGAATCAAACTAAACTTTTCATAAAAGTGGAGATTTTATTTAAGAACTAAATGTGACTCATGAGATAGAAATAAACTATTCCCATCTCCATATTTTTTCTGTAATTAATTCGACTAAATATTATAAAGTAATAACACATATTTAAAGCCTTAAAAAATGTGTCCGATAGATAAGTTATTGGAAAATGTTTTAAATACTGTTATCGACCACAAATCAAAATAAGGAATAAAATATATATATTATTCACATTGTTTTAATTAAATTAAAACCCAAATGAAAGCTTCAGTTTAATTAAAAGTAAAGCAAAATTCTTTAAACTTAATAGTACATTAATTCTCATAAATATGGCAGATCAACTCACTCTTCAAAAAGGCAGCAGATTATTGTCTTTGGATGCATTTAGAGGATATACTATAGCCGCTATGATCATTGTGAATGATCCTGGTTCCTGGAGTCATGTATATGCTCCGCTTCTTCATGCTAAATGGAATGGAGCTACTCCTACTGATCTTGTATTTCCATTTTTCTTATTTATAGTGGGGGTTTCTATTGCTCTGGCATTTTCAAAAAGATTAGAAAAAGGAAGTACCGGTACTGATCTGATGAAAAAATCAATTATTCGATCCATAAAAATTTTCGCATTAGGGATTTTCTTAGCTCTGTTTCCTGAATTTAACTTTATGGATATTAGAATCCCGGGGGTACTCCAGCGAATAGCTATTGTCTATCTGATATGTTCTTTCATTTATTTAAAATTAGACACCAAGAAACAAATTTACCTGGGGGTGATATTGTTGGTTGGCTATTGGCTGATGATGACACTCATTCCAGTGCCGGAGGTTGGACCGGCCAACTTGGAGCCGGGCACAAATCTCGCCGCATGGTTAGATAGTGTGCTAATACCAGGTAGAATGTGGCAGGGAACCTGGGATCCTGAAGGGTTGCTAAGCACCATTCCTGCCATTGGTACAGGTATTACAGGTATGCTGATTGGGAAATTGATATTGAGCGATAAATCTTTGGATCATAAAATCATTTGGATGTTTTTCCTTGGTTTCTTAGTTTATTTGTTAGGAATAGCCTGGGGATGGATCTTCCCAATCAATAAAAATCTTTGGACAAGCTCCTACGTGTTATATAGTTCGGGGTTAGGGGCAATGGCCCTTGCTGCATTTATATGGTTTATAGATGTGCTAGGAAATGAGAAATCAGCCCGTTTTGGAATTATTTATGGCTCCAATGCCATCACCATCTATGTATTGGCTGGAATGCTTCCTTCATTGACTAACCTTGGCGGAGATAGTAGTCTTAATTCCATGTTTTTTAATGGATTAGTAAATGCTGGTCTTGCTCCAAAATTTGTAAGTTTATTATGGGCATTATTGTATTGTATGGTTTGCTTTATACCAGCATATATACTTTATAAAAAGAAAATATTCATAAAGGTATAATAGCTCTAAACTTTGATGCTGAATTTGAAAAACATCCATATCTATTCTATATATTAATTAACCAAACAGAATCATTATAATGAACAAGCCTTCAAATGTTTATAATCCGGAAATACGATTTGAAAAAATCCCTACCCAAATATTTGACCGGTCGAGTGATGCATCGCTTTCTGTAGCCAATGCAATTGCTGAAATGATGAAGTCCCGCCAAAAGGAGGGTAAGAATTGCGTGTTGGGATTGGCTACCGGATCATCCCCAACATCCGTTTATGCTGAGTTGGTTAGGATGCACAAGGAAGAAGGATTGAGTTTTAAGAATGTTATAACATTTAACCTTGATGAATATTTTCCAATGCAAAAGGATGCTTTACAGAGCTATGTCAGGTTTATGAATGAGCATCTTTTTGATCACATTGATATAGATAGAAAAAACATACATATTCCTGATGGCACTCTGAAGAAGGAAGAGGTCACCAGCTTTTGTCATGAATATGAAGAAAAAATCAATAAAGTAGGGGGAATAGACATTCAGATTTTAGGTATCGGTCGTACCGGCCATATTGGGTTTAATGAGCCAGGTTCTGGTATTAATTCTGTAACAAGGATGATCACTCTGGACCACCTGACACGTGTTGATGCGGCAAGTGATTTTTTTGGTGAAGAAAATGTTCCTCGTAAGGCAATTACTATGGGGGTAGGTACCATTCTGAAATCGAGAAAAATATTTCTGATGGCCTGGGGAGAAGGGAAAGCCCCAATTATTCAAAAAACCATTGAAGGGGAGGTGACAGATTCAGTTCCTGCTACTTATTTGCAAAATCATCAAGATGCAACTATCATTATCGACGAAGCTGCAGCAGCTGAGCTCACTAGAAGAAAAACGCCATGGCTCGTTAAAACCTGTGAGTGGAATGGACAATTGACACGTAAAGCAGTGACATGGCTGAGTCAGAAATTACAAAAGCCAATCCTCAAATTAACAGATCGTGATTATAATGATAATGGCATGAGTGATCTGGTCACTGAACATAATCATGCTTATAATATAAACATTCGTATTTTCAATGTACTCCAACATACGATTACAGGATGGCCTGGTGGTAAACCGAATGCTGATGACACCTACCGACCTGAGCGTGCTGTACCTGCTAAGAAACGTGTCGTGATTTTCAGTCCGCACCCTGATGACGATGTGATATCAATGGGAGGCACCTTTTTACGATTGGTCGAGCAAGGCCATGAAGTGCATGTTGCGTATCAAACTTCCGGAAATATCGCGGTATTTGATGATTTTGTATTACAGCTTGTTGATTTTATGAAGGAGTTTGACCTGGAATATCACGATATGAAAATGGGATCGGAGAATATTTTTAACCAGGTATTTGAAGATATTAAAAATAAAAAACCGGGAGATGTGGATTCTCCTTTGGTACAAAAATTAAAATCTGTAATCAGAAGAAGTGAAGCACGTGCGGGGTGCAGGGATGTCGGCACGCCAGATGAAAACGCGCATTTCCTTGATCTTCCTTTTTATGAGACGGGTCTGGTTAAAAAGAAACCACTTGGTGTTGAGGATATTAATATAACCGTTGATTTATTGCGGGAAATCAAACCACATCAAATTTATGCAGCAGGAGATCTTTCTGATCCGCATGGTACACATAGAGTTTGCCTGGATGCAGTATTCAGGGCAGCTGAAGTTTGCAAGGATGATAACTGGTTTAAAGAGTGTTATATTTGGTTATACAGGGGGGCATGGCAGGAGTGGAGCATTGATGAGATAGACATGGCGGTGCCTATTAGCCCTGATGAATTGATGCGAAAAAGAAAAGCAATTTTTAAACATCAATCCCAAAAGGATTCAGCCTTGTTTCCCGGACCGGATATGAGAGAATTCTGGCAGCGTGCAGAAGATCGAAACAGAAATACAGCTAGCTTATATGATAAGCTGGGGTTATCAGAATACGAAGCTATGGAAGCATTTAAACGACATTTTATTTAAAGAATGAAACCTGCATTAATTCTTATTTTGATGTGTTTTTTATGGGCATGTCAAAAAGGTAAAAAACATGAACTGGCTATTGAAAATAAATTTTCAGTAGTACAAGAGGAAGTGTATCCGGCCATCTTGAATCCATCAGGAATGACAATAAAGTCAAGGTTTAATCCTCCGGAAGGTTTTGAAAGAATACCATTAGATACGAATAGTTTCGCGCATTATTTAAGGACATTGCCGCTAAAATCCCATGGCGAGAAAGTCCATTTCTTTAATGGGCAATTGAAATCAAATCAAGACGTGCATGCGGCGATTGTAAATATGGATGTAGGATCGAGGGACTTACAGCAATGTGCAGATGCGGTAATGCGATTGAGAGCTGAATATTTATTTCATCAAATGAGGTATGAAGATATTCACTTCAATTTTACCAATGGATTTAATGCAGAATATGAAAAATGGCGGGAAGGCTTTAGAATCAGGGTAGTAGGAAATGAAGTCACATGGAGCAAGAAGACAACATCTTCCACCGATTATGAAAGCTTTAAACAATACCTTCAGCAAGTTTTTATGTATGCAGGTACATTGTCTTTAAGTAAGGAATTAAACCAAGTGTCTCCACATGAGGCTACCATTGGTAATGTGTTTATTCAGGGAGGCAGTCCTGGTCATGCCGTTATTATCGTAGATGAATGCGTACATCCATCTACAGGAGAGAGGTATTTTTTATTTGCACAAAGTTATATGCCAGCCCAGGATATTCATGTTCTTAAAAATATGGATAATGAATCCAATTCTCCATGGTATACTATTCCTGAAAATGGATCTTTTGAGACACCAGAATGGATATTTACTACTGGAGACATTAAAAGTTTTTAAGTGCGGATAATCAATAAAGGTTTTTTTTACCTCATTGGTAAATTAATAATTTAACAAAATGGGGTTAAGATATTGATAATCAATATAAAGTGTTTTGTTTGTTTAAAATTGAATATTGTTTTTTTTAGAATTAATTCATTTGCTTTTAAAAAAACAAAACTCTACATTTGGTAAGCATTTTTAATTTTTTAGTAGACAGAGTTCCATAGTAAACACAGTAAACCATGAAAAAAGCGCTAATTTTTTCTGCGTCATTTTTATTGCTGTTAGTTCTCATAGCAATGATCCCAATCCCTACTGCCACTAAGGAAAATATGAACAAAGTTAAAGGCCTGGTGGGCGAAATGTACATTTCCGGAACAAGTGATATTGTGCTAAAATTGGTGGATGATGATAATGTTTATTACATCAATCACTTTCAAAAGCTTGGTATCAATTATACGGAATTGAAAACTATGCTTCTTTATCAGGATGTAGAGATAGGCTTTGTGAAAAACTGGTCAATTTTTGGGGATGTTAATACCAAACCTGTCTGTTTGGTTAAATCGAACAACCAGGTGATGTTTTCATCTCTTAAAGACTAATTCACTTTTCTTTTTACGATAAAAGCATCTTTGTATTTCGTTTCGTTGATGATCACCATTAAATGATCACGGGCTTCCTCTTCTGTAGTGAAGCTGCCTGTCATATATCGTGTGACGCCATTTACTTTTTCAGTATAGATACCAGGGAAGTGCTTTTTATCAAGTACCGATAGATTTTGTTTTTTAGAGGTTGCTATAAATTGGATCCTATAGATTGTAGTAGATAATGGTTTCTCCTTTGGTTTGACCACAGCCTTTTCATTTTTAATTTTAGGTTTGGCTTTTATTATCTCCAAGGTAGGTTGAATATTTTCAGAAAGTTCGCCCTTAAGATTGTAATGAGGTTGTTTATCAACTCTGATTTTGTACTCCTTAATGTTTCCTTTATTGTGTTTTTTAAAATGAATTCTTGAGTCAGTCACAAACTGTTGAAGGCTTTCCCGATCACTCATTTTATCAATCATTTGCTGTGATTGGGGGTGCGCAGCAGGAAGAATAAAATATTCTGAACCGAAGTCATTTCTTTTTTTATATACCCAGGTTAATTCATACCCGGCTTCGAGGATAGATTTTGTTTTTGAAATAGTATCAAATTCGATTTTAGTTGAAAACACCATTCCCCCGTTTTTATACCGGTCGCGCTGGTTGGATACAAAATTTCCCAGGGAATATACAACCAGGAAATCTTCTTGTCGATCGATAGGTTGGAGCACATGAGGGTGAGATCCAATGACCAAATCAGCTCCATATTCTTTACAAAGTTTTGCTAATGCCTTTTGTTCTTTGTTCGGAAGCCGGTTGTATTCCCACCCCCAATGGGTAAAGACGATAATTAAATCAGGATCACTTGCTTTAGCCTTCCTTAAATCAGTTTTGATTTCTTCGTGATCTATCAAGTTTACTACATTAGGCTCTGTAACCGGTATACCATTTGTACCATATGTATAATTTAATAATGCGATGCGAATTCCTTTCTTCTCAATAATTAAAGGGTAATTATTGTTTCTCTCCGCACGGTTTTTAAATGTTCCGGTATGTGGCATTTTCAATGAGTCTAACATGTCGATGGTCCTTTCCAATCCCTTTTTTCGTCGATCCAGCGAATGGTTATTGGCTGTGACTAATACATCCACACCACTTTTTTTAAGAGCAAAAGCTAATTCATCTGGTGCGCTAAAGGTAGGATACCCACTAAATGGTTTGCCTGCCAGTGTTAATTCCAAATTTGCAAAGACAATATCCGCTTCTCTAAATGAGGGTGATATAGTTCGAAAACAGGGTAGATAATCATAGTTGTCATCCACTGGGTTGTAGGCGCTTTTTATTTGGGGGCCGTGCTGCATGATATCCCCAACAAAAGATAATTCTAAAATAACCCGGCTGCTATCTCCCGTTGCAAGTGTACAGGTAGATATAAGCGAAAGTAATACAACAATGAAGTATTTATACATAGTTTGAATGATTCTATTCAATTGGTCAATATACAATTACAGTTGTGTAATTGTAGTAATAATGACACTTTTTCTATCAATAATTATAATTGATTTTCCTATAATTGCTAAAGGTGTATGTAAGAACTTTAGAGCACGAAACTTTAACGATATGAAATACTATTATTTGGCTTTGGTATTGTTTATTTTTATTTCAGTACCTTCTTATTCTCAAGATTGTGAAATTAAAATAGAAATTCTCCCTGAGCAATTTATGTTTGGAACTATCTCTGAAATATCTGAGGAAGTGAATAAAACAAAGGTTTCTTTCAATAATGAGGTGATGGAAGTATGGTTGCCACTTGATGGTAAAAACTATAAACTCCGAGTGTTGAATGAAAATTGCCAGGCATATTGTAAAAAGCAAAAGAGGGTTCGACAATTAAATAGTGGGGATGAAAAGCTTGTTAAAAATTTGATAAAAAGTAGAGAAAAAGATATTGCACTTCAAATCAAGAAGTGTGGGGCATAAAGTAGAAATACGACCGTTTAAATAATTTTGAAACCTGATTAAATCAGGTTTTTTGGTTTTCAGCGGATTTTGTGAAAAATATTGATGAAATTAATAAAGAGAATCAAACTAAATTCAACGATGAAAAACACTAAATACGCGTACATTTTAATTGCCCTGGCGATGGTTGCATTTTCCTTTACAACACTTCACAAAACCGGTGATATCGACATGCCGGATGATGTGAAAAGCGTGGTGGATGATAAATGCTACGGTTGTCATAGTGCAGATGGAAAATCTGATAAGGCCAAAGATGCTTTGATGTGGGATGATATTTCGAAATTGTCAAAGGTGAAAATGATTGGCAAACTCGATGACATCTCAGAAGTAATAGAAAAAGGAGAAATGCCTCCAGAGAAATTTTTGGAGAAATTTCCTGATAAAAAATTAACAGACGAAGAATCAAAATTATTAAAAGAATGGGCAGATAGTTCTGCTAACAAAATCTTAGAATAATTTTATTATTTATGAATAAAAAGTTCAAATTAATATTAATCATAGTCATTGCTCTGTTGGTTATTATCCAGTTTATCCCAAAAAATTATCCTGAAAACCTTCCTGCAGATGAAAATGATATTATCGCATATCATAATGTTCCGGATGATATTGGTAATATTTTAAAGACATCTTGCTATGACTGCCATTCTAATCAGATTAACTACCCCTGGTATTCATATGTAGCACCGGTTAGTTTTTTAATAAGTCATGATATTGAGGAAGGGAAAGACGAATTAAATTTTTCAGAATGGGGCCAATATGAGAAAAAAAGAAAGCTTAAAAAGTTAGATGAATTAACAGAAGAGGTGGAAGAAGGAGAAATGCCTTTACCCATTTACCTGGTTATTCATGGCGATGCTAAGCTCTCTGAAGAACAAAAAGAAAAATTAGACGATTGGGCACAAGGGCTCATGGAAGAAATATTAGAATAATGAAAAATAGGAAGGGCCTTATTAATGAATTTTTAATAAGGCCCTATTCCGATTACTAAACCAAAACTTAGAACTAGTTAACCAATAAATTATCTTTCAAAAACCAATATAGACACCACGCCATCTGCATTTTCACTTCTTAGTTCAATTCTGCTGTCAGTCAAAGAATAGATATTCCAGGTGCCTTCGAATACACCGAAAGGTGCTTCACTAAATTTAAGCGAGAGTTTTTTCACTTCATTTTCGGTAATTTCCAGCCATGAACCCTGGATCGTCACATCTGTCTTCGTTGCAAAGGCAGATCCGTCTATTTTAAATTCAAAAGTATATCCGCTATATTCTGAGGTTAAATAATCACCTCCTACTTTATATTGGGATATGATCCAGCTATTGCCAGGTAAGATATTAGAAATGGAAGGATCAGGTATTACAGCGGGTCGTTCAAATTTTAAATGTATAGTGTTGGTTTCAGTGTCATCATAAAGTTTTATGAAGTAGCCATTAAATTCAAAGATCCTCCAGTCTTTATGAATGGCATTGGCGGGATGTTCTTCACCAAAATATAATTCTAGCCGTAACGTTCCATCATGACCATTGGCAGACCACTTGCCATTAACTTTGGTAGTGGCATTAAAAGCAATAGCAGATCCGTTTTCAAAAAATTTAAAAACATATCCTTCATAAGGTCCTACACCTACTGATTCATCTGTAAATTGTGTTATCTCCCAATAGCCATCTAGTAAAGAAGTTAATAAAGGCGTGGTATCAGCATCATCATCATTGTGATCTATATCGTCGTCTTCATCACAATAATCTTTAGCCTCAGCAATAATGTTGTTTAACTCGATATTATCATTGACTTCTATTTCATTTCCACTAGATAAAAGTAATGTGATGGGAAAATTGATGCCGACGATGTCACTTTCTTTCATTTGGTGCAGGAAATGAAATAATTCTTCGTCACTATTTATTTCCTGAATGTCAGCTTTAATATTTAAGGTGTTGTAAGTTGATATTAATAAGGGGTATTTAAAATCTATACACTCGATATCATCATCTTCGCCATTTGTGCATGAACCTATAAGGTGTTCAAATTGGCTGTTTGACTCAATAACAATTTTACTAAAGTCTGACAACACTACTGTAATAGGAAAGATAAAGGTCAATATATCTTTGTCTCCTTCTTCCTCATCAATAATTTTCTCTATGGTATAAAAGTCTTTTTCAGATTCTACCTTAACTTCTACACCATTAACTTTCACTACTATTGGTAGCTCGACCGAGGTGCAACTGGAGTGGTCAAGGATATTGTCATGTGAACCATCCTTGGTAGCCATCTTCATCATAGATGTATAAACAGAAGAAGAGGAAGTAATGACTTCTTCCTTATCGGGCTCAATAATTATTTCCTCTTCTTTTTGGCATCCTTGTACTCCCACAAGTAAAGTAAAAGCAGCAATGATCAATACTACTGCCCTTAATATCAAGTCCAGTATTTCCTTATATTTTTTCATTGTGAAGATTTGCATTTGATTCACAAATAGAACAGGTGAGGTCTTTAAACTCCTACCTTGAAGAGTAAATTTTTTTTTTCAATAATATAATGTTTTAAATCGCGATTTTTTTGGGCACTAATGAACTGTGAAAATTCCTGCCTCGCATTAAATAATTAACTAAATTGAATTTTTAAGTAACATAAATTTTTAGCCAATAGATGAGCGATATCTGCAAGGAATATATTTTTAACGAAGTGTTTCGTACCTATTCCAAAGATCTGTATAATTTTTTATATTATAAATACGGAGCGGATAACAACCCTCATGACTTGGTGCAAGAAGCATTTTTAAAATTGTGGAAGAACTGTAAAAAAGTGCAGTTTGAAAAAGTTAAATCCTACTTATTTACTATCGCCAATAATCAGATGTTAAATGAATTGGCTAAAAAGAAAACGGTATTAAAATATAGGGATGAGCCCCAAAAGAAGCATACTGATGAAAACCCAGAATATATAATGGAAGGAGGTCAGTTTATGGAGCAATTGCAAGAGGCAATTGAGGGATTGACCGAGGCACAGCGTGTGGCTTTTATGCTCAATAGAGTGGAAGGTAAAAAACATGCGGAAATTGCAGAAATGCTGGGGATATCCAGGAAGGCAGTGGAAAAAAGGATTTACGGAGCAGTGGCTGCTTTACAAGAAAAATTGGGAGATATTTAAAACGAAGGGTAGGAATATAAAGCGTGAAACGGTTATACTATTGAAAGTAGATTAAAATGGAGAAAGATAGTTTACGGAAATGGCTCGATGGGACGATGAGCGCAGAAGAGAAAGCTGCCTTTGAAAGTACCGATGAGTTTAAAAAACTCCAAAGGATATTAGAAAGTAGTAAAAACCTCAAAGCTCCCGAGTATGACGTAGAGAAAGAATTGTCCAAGATTAACAAAAGAAAATCACCTGAGGGAAAGATTATTAAGATGTATGATAACAAGGTGCTTATGAAGCTTGCCGCATCAATCATCATTTTTTTTAGTATCTATTGGTTTTTCCTGAGAAGTGGGGATGAAAAATTTTCTACGATAGCCGGAGAGAAAATGGAATTGGTACTTCCTGATTCATCTGAAGTAATAATGAATGCCTTTTCTAACCTAACTTACTCTAAACGAAAATGGAAGAAAAAGAGAATTGTGGAGTTGGAAGGAGAGGCATTTTTCAAAGTGATGAAAGGAAGCAGCTTTGAGGTTAATACCGATTTAGGCGTTGTTTCTGTATTGGGTACTCAATTTAACGTAAAACAACGGGAAGGATTATTTGAAGTAACCTGTTTTGAAGGAAAAGTCAAAGTGGTTAATGCTGAGCATGAAACCATTCTAATACCCTCTCAATCTGTTCGGATTTATCAGGGTAAGGTGACAAATGAGAAAACGCAATTAAGTGATCTCCCCAATTGGGTGTCTAATAAAAGTGAGTTTGCTAGCTTGCCATACATAGAAGTAATCAGGGAATTTGAGCGGCAGTATGGCGCAGAAGTGGAATTAAATCAATTGGATACTAACCAATTATTTACTGGAGGATTTACACATACAGATCTGGAATCCGCACTAAAATCCGTTTCTTTGCCTCTGAATGCTACCTATGAAATTTTAGATCAACAGCACATCCGCATTATTGGTGAAAAAGACTAGTTGTTATTTACTTCTGGCACTTATTTTTTGTGCTTCCTATTCAGTTTATGCGCAATCTGTCACATCAAAAATTTCACTTCACGATTACCTTTCAATAGTGGAAGATAAATTTCATGTGACTTTCACCTATGTGGATGAAACCATAGCTGACATTCATTTATCTTCTACGCCGGAGTTTGATAATATCGAAAATTTGATAGGTTATTTAGAAAAAGAAACGCAGCTCAAATTCGAATTAATAGATGATCAATATATTTCCATTACCCCTGGAAAAGTACCGCATTTGATTTGCGGAAAAGTACTGGATAGAGAAAGCCAGGAACCGATTTCCGGGGCTGTAATAAAATCAAACTCGGCTTATACAATTACAGACTCACAAGGGGATTTTCAATTGGAATTAAATGATGATGATCGAGAAATATCTATTCAGTCATTAGGTTACCATCCTTTCAATCAATCCACCAATAAGTTTCAGCTTAAGCCTTGTGAACATATTTTGCTTAGACCTTCGATTAGAACATTAGATGAGGTGGTCATTAAGGAATATCTCATCCAGGGAATCAGTAAAAAAATAGACGGATCGTTTTTAGTAAAGCCGGAAGAATTAGGGATTTTGCCAGGGTTGATTGAGCAGGATGTACTGGAAACGGTCCAGGCTTTACCTGGTATAAATAGTGTAAATGAGAAGGTGGCTGATATTAATGTGCGATCTGGCACAAATGATCAAAACCTGGTGCTGTGGGATGGAATCAGGATGTATCAATACGGGCATTTTTTCGGATTAATATCGGCGTTTAATC
>JBNLGO010000090.1:0-15954 GCA_050306095.1 Cyclobacteriaceae bacterium | reverse complement strand
TACCGCACAGGGATGCCTAAGTAAAAGAATATTACTTGTTTCAAAATGTTTCACAAACCAATGCAAGAGTAATTGGCCGAAATTAAATTTTACAATAAAATTTTCCGCGTGCTTAAGCCTTGATAAATTTTGTTCATTGTACATACCCAATGATAAAGCTCTGCCCGTTAACATTTTTTCAAGCATTAATTCTGCTTCATGCCATTGTTCATTTTCTTTAATAGGTTGAATGAAATAAAAATCTAATGCTGCTGTGTCCAAAAATTTTCTATCCTCTCTTTTAGGGAGTTGATCAAGCCTGGTAAGCTTTCCCCTCCAAAGTGGTTCGTCAATTAAACAGCTATTACTAATATTCAAAAGTAATTCCGCCACCCAAGTTGATCCACTTCTAGGTTGACAAAAAAGGCAAATAGTATTTTGAGCATTTATTTTTCTACCTTCATTTCTTTTAATAAATGGATAGATGTATTTCCATAATTGATATCTTTCATAAATTCTAGCTGGTAGTTGAGACAAGAAATTATTCATCATTTATGAATTCGACGGCTATAATATTTTGTTGCGAAAAGGGGCCTTTAGAACCTCAAACCAAGGTATTGGTTAGTTCAATTAAAAGGTTTGCTAATATACCCGATTCCGTAAAACTTATTTGCTTCTCACCAAGAAAGTATTTCAGACCTTCTCGCACTACAATTAAATTTCTTGAACAATGTCAAGTAGAATATATTGATGATGAACTGAACAATGAATTCATCTATAATCCTTATATGAATAAACCTATAGTCTGCAACTATGTTGAAAAATCAAATCAGTTTGATGGGTTGATTTTTTTGGATACCGACACAATAGTCACCGGCGATTTCTTATCTTCTTTGGCGCTTGAAAATAATGTTTATTTAAAACCTGTTTTTTATAAACAAATAGGGTGTGATGGTAATAATGATCTAAATCACGATCTGTGGGAATATGTTTCACATTTGTTAGCCATTAAAAAATTTTATACTTCAAATACTTTTGCTACAAATCAAAGTATTTATGGATATTGGAACTCTGGATTTATCGCTGCTAGTACAAAATTAGAACTATTTTCCAGGTGGTTTGATAATTTTAAACTTTTACTAAAGGCTAAAAAATGGCAAAATGATAGATACTTTTTTATGGATCAAATAGCATTAAGTGGCACCATACATCAAATGCAGGTCATTCCAAAAACTCCTGCTATTGGAGTTAATTATCCCATCAGTTTACACAATGAAATTTGCTTTAAAAACAGGCTATCTCAAATGGAAGACCTTAAAATTGCCCATCATTTCGGAGATTTTAATAAAACAATTAAAAACTTGAAAAAGCTTTCAAAAGGTCCTTCTGAAAAAACAGATGAAATTGAGCAAATGATAGTTCTTCACCGTCCTCAAAATTATTATTACAAATTAATACAGATTAGAAACACCAACCTTCAAAAAGCACTATATTTCCGCAACAAACTTTTCAGCTAGCTATGTATAAAGTTGTTTTAATATTTTTACTTCTCACCACAAATCACTGCTTCTCCCAAGAAAAAGTGGGTGAACTTGGCCTTCGGGCTGGTCTTAACATCAATGATCTTGGTGGCAAGAATGCTGGTTATTACAGCACATTGGGGTTTCATGTGGGTGCATTTTATGAAGCTGTGATTAATAGCCATGCAAGTATACAGCCTGAGTTAATATTTTCACAACAGGGTGCTGCTCTTGATCTTAATAAAGATAACCGCCTCAACTATTACTATTTAAATATCCCTGTACTTGCTAAAATCTACTTCGCTGATGACTTTACCTTGCAAGCGGGACCTCAATATGGGTTTTTAGTTGCTGCATCTAATAATACTCCCATTGGCAACCTTAATATTACGGAAAATGTACGTCGCCATGATTTTGCCATTGCCTTTGGGGTAGGATACAAATATAAAGGCCGAACTGGTTTGGATATTCGGTATAACCTGGGCATCTCCAATACCAACTTTCAAGAGGTAGTCTATAGCAAACGCCTTACAAACAGGGTGCTAATGTTCTCTTTAGCATATATTCTTTGATTCTCTTCACTTTTTATGCTTGCCATCGTTTTATAATTGATTTCTTTTAAAACAATTGAATACCCTTCGCTTTTATTATTATCAATATTTAGCATATTTTGATAGATAAATCCAATGCTCAGGAAGACCCTTAACATTTTATGGAAAGTATTAGCCGGACTTATTTTCCTGCTATTGCTTCTTTATGCACTTATCCAACTTCCCGCTATCCAAAAAAAGATTGTAACCTCAGTCATTGAAAATGTAAAACAAAAAACCGGTGCCAATATTCAACTTAAAAAAGTATACCTCTCCATACCTAAAAGCATTACCTTTCAGGAACTATTAATCGAAGATCAACGGCCTGACACACTCCTTTTTATTGAAAAAGGTAAAATTGATATCTCTCTTTTTTCCCTGCTAAATAATAAAATTAAGATAAACGCGCTTTCTCTTACCGGTTTAAAAAGTCAGGTTTACCGGGGTGAAAATAGCGACGCTTTCAATTTTCAGTTTCTTCTGGATGGTTTAAATTCTGAAAATCAGAATGACACAGTTGCATCAGAACCTATGCAATTTGACATTAAATACATTCATTTAAAAAATCATCAAATTTCATATCATGATAGTCTCACGCAACAATACCATGATTTAATTCTCGGTAAATTTGAGCTTGATATTGACGAACTAGCCCTTGCTGAAAACCAATTTTCATTTCCCGATATTTCACTTGAAAATACCAGCTACAGCGTTCAATCTTATAATCCTGACACCAGTTCAATTGAAATTAGCAAAGAAACAAATGCTATACTTCCCGTCATAGACCTGGAAGACATCAACATTGAAAATGTATCCGTTACTTTTCAAAGTAATTCCCTGTCGTTTCAATCAAGCATTGCTCATGCCTATGCAAACCCTTCACTTGTCGACCTCAACAAGCAAAAAATAATCATCAATACGATCGAAGTAAATAAATCCACCACAGGATTAATTCTTGAACAAGGTGATAGCACTACCATAGAATCGCCTAACGAAAAAGGTGATTGGGGTCAAACCATCTTTGGTCAGATTGGCTGGCATTTAGCATCAAATGAATTAAAAATGAAAAACAGCTCCTTTAAGATGGATATCAAAGGAGCCCCACAACTTGATGTTTTTGACCATCAGCACATGGATATTCACCAATTCAATGTCGTAGGCGAACATGTGCTATTTTCTGATTCATTAATTACAGCAAATATTCTTCACCTTTCGGCAAATGAAAGCAATCGAATTAACCTCAATGATTTTAAAGCCAATTGCCGCATCAACCCACAAGGCATGTGGGCTTATGACGTTCTTTTACAAACGGACGATTCTGAAATTATAGGAGAGCTGGGCATTAGTTATGAACATATTTTTAGCTTAACTGATCATCCGGGTGATTTTGGTATAATTGCGAAAATCCAGCCTTCTACCATTGGAACCAATGATGCACTGTATTTTATTCCTTATTTCAAAGAAAGAGAAGTGTTACAAAAGTTAGAAAATAAAAAAGCTTCTTTTCGCATCGATTTAGATGGCAATATGGATAATCTTTCTTTTGTTAATTCTCAAATTGAACTAGGGGATGAATTATACTTTCATTGGAATGGCACTTTAAAGGGACTCCCCGAAATCGAAAACATACAATTTGATTTTGACACCTTAGAAGCTCATGGAAAAGATGCCTTGTTATCCTCATTTTTAGCTGATTCGACTTATGGAGGTAAAATACCCATGCGATGGCAATTGTCAGGAAGCCTGGCAGGAAATACTTCTTTTATTCAATCCAATATTTCTTTTCAATCAAGTTTAGGGGATGTGTTAGCTATCGGGACTTTAAACATGGATAGCATAGAAAGAGACAGTACCGATTTTACTTTTCAGGCTAAAGAGTTAGCCTTAGGCAGCATATTAGGTAATTCTATGTTAGGAGATATTGATTTTGAAACACATGTCATTGCTAAGAATAATTTTACCAAAAATGGAGTAGTTAATGGTGAAATTTCTAATCTGAAAATAAAAGACCAGCAATACGAGGGTATTGATTTTAAAGTTTTGTTAGATCACGATACCAAAATAAACCTAAGTTCCTCCGACCCTAAAGCAAAATTTAATGTAGATGCCAATTATTTCCGTAAGGATAGTTCACAGTTTTTTACATTTAATATGGACATCCATCATTTGGCATTGCAAAATCTTCTTGAAAGTGAAGAGGGTTTTAATCTAACTTCAAATGTAAATGCTGATTATTCCCTGATTAAAGGAAAGGGATTTAATGGTCAAATGGTGGTAGACGAACTAACAATCATAAAAGATTCGGTCATTCATAAATTAGGAGACATTGTACTAAACAGTGAAATCAATAAAAACAATGTGGATTTTACCATTCAATCAAATGTGATTAATGGTTATTTGAAGGGGAATACTTCTTTGGATGAATTCCAATTAATCCTTAATAATCAATTTGCTCAATATCTTTCTGACCTTGATACAGCCGCTCTTTTTAATGAAAAATATATCGATTTTAATCTCCAGTTTAAGGATACTGAAATAATAACCAATGCTTTTTTTAATAGTATCGAAACACTTGAAATATCAAAGTTTGAAGGTCATTATAGTGGAGGTACCAATACTTTCAAAAGTGATATTATCGTTCCGGAATTGAATATTAGCGGAATAATTGTAAATAATCTGGCTCTTCAAATAAATTCGGTAAAAGATAGCTTATTGGCAAATGTCAACATCGATGAAATCAACTACAATGACCTGCTTATCAGTAAATTAAAGTTTAATAGCCAATTTAAGGAAGACACCATAGTCTTTGCTTTTACAAAGTTTGATGATAAAAATTCACCACAATATTATTTCCATAATTATTTCATCTATTCTCCTGAAAATGTGGCTTTATATATTCCTGATGAAACGTTGGTTTGGAACTATAATACCTGGCGACATCAAGGCAACAACATACTTTATTTAAGAGATAGCATAGATAAGGAAGTGGCGTTTATCTATGAAGATCAAAAAATTCAATTTAACTCCAGGGAGTCATTATTTCATTTGAATCTTATCAATTTTGATATTTCCAATTTCACCCATGTAATTGAAAATTCAGACTCGATTTTACCATTAAATGGAATTTTAAATGGCGATATCGCCTTCCAGGCGGAATCGCCATTTTTATTTGATATAGATCTGGATTCGGATAGTCTCAATTTTAGATCAAATGATATAGGGCAATTTCAATTATTTGCCACCAAATCTAATGAAGCACAATATAAATTTGGGTTTACTACCCAATACCATGATAATATATTAAAGTTGAGGGGCAATTATAGGGAGACATTGGAGGACTATTCTTTTAATACAAATTTATATGTCAACTGGAAGGAGCTAAGCTATTTCGAGCAATTCATTGAAGATATTTCAAATATCAAAGGAGAAATCAATGGTGAAGCAAACTTTGCCGGTAGCAAGAATGACTTTTCATCGCAAGGAGGTTTCAACCTGCATAACCTTTCTTTTATTAGCCCCTATTTAAATTCGACTTATCGCATACCTGACGGGGAGATTTCATTCAATAAATTTGACGCATTTTTTAATGACTTGAAGGTGTTAGATCAAAATGGCAAACCGCTTACCATTGATGGCGGCATAAACTATCAGAATTATCCCTTACTAAAATATGATCTGAATATTGCTAGTGAAGGTTTCACGTTCATGAATAATACTCAAAAGGAATCAGATACGTTTTTTGGGAAATTGGTTGTTTCCAGCAATTTTAATCTAACAGGAAACAGTAATAAACCTATCCTTAAATCCACTATTAAAATTGATCCGCAATCATCTCTTACCTACATTCTGCCCGGTCAGGAGTTAGAACTCGTCTCAGATGAAGGAATAGTGGTTTGGGGAGACGCTGATCTACCAGAACATGACCAAAATATGTTTGGCACTGATAGCATTAATGTACTTGGTGATTATTATGTCTCTACATTTTTGAAAATTGATCCAGGAGCTTCTTTTACTTTAATTACCGATCCAAATGCGGGAGACATTGCGAAATTCAACCTTGATGGAAACTTAAATATTAGCAAGGACGCTAGCAGCAAACCGGTTTTTACAGGTGCCATAGAAGCAACTAATGGCTCATACGAATTGTCATTTTATGGGCTCGTCAAAAAGAAATTTGGTATTGTTCCGAAAAGCCGGGTAATATGGTCGGGAGATGTCTTTGATGCCACCCTGGATATCGCAGCAAGATATGGTATAAAAACTAATTCAGCAGCTTTAATAGCGAATGAAACAGGTGGTTTAGAAGGTGGGCGGTATAATCAACGAATAGATTATTTTATTACCTTACAAATTTCAGGTACTGTAAATAACCCGGAATTAAAATTCTTGCTCGACTTAAAGGATGAGTATAAAAATAGCTATGCAGTAGTGGCCAATAAACTTGAACAACTTAACCAACCGGAATTTGAAGCAGAAAGAAATAAGCAGGTATTTGCACTTTTGGTTGCAGGTAATTTCATTACAGATACTCCTGTAAACCCAACGGGACAATCATCTAATAATTTTGCTACTTCTGCGGCAAGAAATAGTGTCAATGGTATTCTAACCCAACAGCTCAATAACATTACGGGGCAATACATTAAATTTGTCGATTTTAATATGGGTGTAAATACCTATGAGAATTATTCCACAGGAAAATCAGAAACCCGTACGGATTTGGATCTTCAGGTGTCGAAAAAACTTTTTAACGATCGGGTAACGGTAGAAGTAGAAAGCTCAATAAACCTGGATTCTGATGCCTCACAAAATACTACGCAATCAGGAAAATCAACGAGCTTTGAGTATTCTGTATTTTATGACCTTACCCCTTCGGGGAATTATAGGATCAAAGCATTTCGGGAAAACGCTTATGACTTGTTTGATGGCGAAATCCAAAATTCAGGGGTTGCATTTATTTTTATTAGAGAATTTGATTCTAAAAAAGACAAGGATTCTGAGCCGGAAAAACCAGATGAAAAGCCACTTAATCCAAAAGAAAAAAATAAAGAGGAGGAAGAAGAATGATGTTAACTTGTAAGCGCTACATTTTCTCTTTTTACTTTCTCATAGGAATTATCTTCTTGATTTCTTCCTGCACAGGAACAAGAAAATTACCCGAGCAATCCTTGCTTTATGATGGTGCTGAAATACAATTAAGTACAGACCTCCCTGGCAAAAAAGAAAAAGATTTACGACTGGAATTAAATGAACTGATTCAACCAACACCCAACGGAAAATTTCTTTGGATGCGTCCCGGCCTAAGCATATATAATGCTATAAAGGAGCCTAAGAAAAAAAAAGGGTTGAAGAATTGGTTGAAATATAAAATAGGAGAACCGCCTGTTTTATATGAAAGTGATGTCCCTGAAAAAATATTAAACAGGCTCACCAATAATTTGTTTCATCAAGGATTTTTTAATGCAAAGGGTGAGTTTGAGATCAGAAAAAAGCGTAAATCTGTTTTTGTCACCTATACATTATACCCTGGTACAGCACATGTCATTGACTCATTAATCATCCCCGGAGATTCATCTGCCCTCAGCAAAGCATTGCAAAACCATCAGCAGGAAACGCTCATTCAAAAAGGGGATAATTATAACCTGGAGGTCTTGAAAAATGAACGTATCAGGCTAAATAATGAAATTCATAACCATGGGTTTTACTTTTTCGATTCGGAATTTCTCTATTTTAATGCTGATACTGCAAGGGTTAAAAACAAAGTGGATCTAACACTTAAGGTCAAGCCTAACAATACCAGGCAGGTTTTTCAGCCTTATTCATTATCAAATGTATATGTGTTAGATGATTTTCAACTAAAGGAGGATTTAGAAAGGGACACTACATTAATAAATGGGTATTACTACCTTTCAAATAAACATGATATACGACCCGAGATAGTGTTAGATGAAATTTTTCTTTATGATGGTCAACTGTATAATAAAAGGAGGCATGATCGCACTATTAATTATTTAATGTCTCTGGGTAATTATCGGTTTGTCAATATTCAATACGGAAATGAAAATGATATCGACAAAACAATTGACGCGACGATTTACCTGACACCGCATAAAAAATATTCCCTTAGCGCTGAATTTAATACGGTAGCTAAATCAAATAATTACTTTGGACCAGGTGTAAGATTTAATTTTCTAAATCGCAACTTTCTGGGAGGATCAGAAATTTTAAACACCAATCTCAATGTTGGGTATGATTGGCAAAGTGGAAATGATAATTTTAGAAATACATCTTTGGAATTATCACTGGAATCAAGTTTAATATTTCCAAGAATAGTCCCTTTCAAACAAAAAAAGGAGACAAAACAATACCTTGCAAATTCCCGCATTTCAGCCGGAATTGGATATTTTAATCGCGTTAACTTATATAAATTTCTCACGTTTAGTGGTGCTTTTAAATATTCATGGGTGAAAAGGCCAAGAATTATCCATGAGTTTTCACCCATTGATGTTAGTGTAAATAACTTACTGGAAACAACGGAAACATTTAATAACTACCTGGAACAAAACCCCTCGGTAAGAAGAAGTTTAGAGGAACAGTTTATCCTAGGTTCCACTTACAATTTCACGTATGATGCTGTTAAAGACAAAAATTTTCTTTACACAGGAGGGCTTGACTTAGCAGGCAATTTATTGAGCCTTTTTGGATATGCTACCGGTAAATCACCAAACCAGGAAACACCTAATGATATTTTTGGCATTCCATACTCTCAATTCGTCCGAATCAAAAATGAATTTCGATACCAATTAAAGGTATCAGAAGAACATGCTATCGCTACAAGACTGATTGCATCTGTAGGTATTCCGTACGGAAACTCGACGGTTCTTCCCTATGTCAGGCAATTCTTTTCCGGTGGTTCTAATAGTATCCGGGCTTTTCGTGCCAGGTCAATTGGCCCGGGTAGCTATATTCCTTCTGACACTTCCTCCTTTTTTCTGGTAGATCAGTCGGGCGATTTAAAATTTGAATATAATATGGAATATCGGTTCCCTATTGCCAGATACATCAAGGGGGCTTTATTTATAGACATGGGAAATATCTGGCTGATCAATGATGATCCTAATCGCCCGGGCGGGGTGTTTAAACCAGAAAATTTTTTAAAAGAATTGGCCATTGGTACCGGCTATGGCCTTCGAGCTGACTTTGATATTCTTGTCATACGATTTGACTGGGCTTTTCCTTTAAGAGAACCTTATTTGGAAAAAGGAAACCGATGGAATGAAATACGATTTTTCGATTCGAAATGGCGGCGAGACAATATCATTCTCAACATATCCATCGGTTACCCATTTTAATACAACCTAAGAAACGGTATCTACTTCTTCCTGATATTGATCTACTGGTATACAAGAGCAAAATAGATTTCGGTCGCCATAGGCGGCATCTATTCGGCTTACCGATGGCCAGAATTTATTTTCTTTTACATATGGTAATGGGAACACCGCTTTTTCTCTTGAGTAGGCATAATCCCATTTATCAGCTAATGCTACAAGTTGAGTATGTGGGGCGTTTTTCAACACATTTTCAGATTGATCATAAATGCCATCTTCTACTTCTCTGATTTCATTCCTTATAGCTAGCAATGCATCACAAAATCGATCTAACTCCTCTTTTGTTTCACTTTCGGTAGGCTCGATCATCATGGTGCCGGGTACGGGAAAAGAAACTGTAGGAGCGTGATACCCATAATCCATTAATCGTTTGGCGATATCTTCTACCTCCACACCTGACTTTTTAAATGGTCGGCAATCTATGATCATTTCATGCGCACACCTTCCTTCTTTTCCGGTATATAATACCTCAAAATCGTTCTTCAACCTATTCAAAATATAATTGGCATTGAGGATAGCTGCTTCCGTGGCATTTTTTAATCCTTGTGGCCCCATCATCGCTATATATGCATACGAAATAGCCAAAATACTAGCACTACCCCATGGAGCTGCAGATATAGCATGCACCGCATTTTCACCTCCAGATTGTTTATAGGGGTTGCCTGGTAAAAATTCTTTCAAATGCTCGGCTACACAAATTGGTCCGACACCTGGACCTCCCCCACCGTGAGGGATACAGAATGTCTTGTGCAAATTTAAGTGACAAACATCCGCACCAATGATCGCAGGGCTTGTTAATCCCACTTGTGCATTCATATTAGCACCATCCATATAAACTTGTCCACCATGCTGGTGAATGATATCACAAATTTCAATGATTCCTTCTTCAAAAACACCATGTGTAGATGGGTAAGTGACCATTAGCGCCGCAAGATCATCTTTATGCTGCTCAGCTTTTTCGATCAAGTCATCTACATCGATATTACCATTTTCATCACACTTCACGATGACCACTTTCATACCTGCCATAACCGCTGAAGCTGGGTTGGTACCATGCGCAGAAGATGGAATTAAGGTGATGTTTCTATGTGGTTGGCCATTTACCTCCAGATATTTTTTAATAACCTTAAGGCCAGCATACTCACCCTGTGCTCCGGAGTTCGGTTGTAAAGAAGTGGCTGCAAAACCAGTGATTTCAGAAAGCCAGTTTTCCAGCTCATTGATTACTTCTAAAAAACCTTCTGTTTGGCTATTTGGTGCAAAAGGATGTAAATTACTTATCCCATCCCATGTTACAGGTATCATTTCCGTAGTGGCGTTGAGCTTCATGGTACAGCTTCCCAATGATATCATAGAATGAACCAAAGACAAATCTTTATTCTCCAGCTTTTTCATATAGCGGAGCATTTCATGTTCGGAATGATGTGTATTAAAAACCGGATGCTCAAGTATATTGCTTTCCCTGCTTAACTCTGAAGGAATATTTGTCTCCCACTTTCCATCCCATTTAATTTCCAACTTGTCTTGCAGTCCTTTTACCTTGGAAAAGATTGAAACTATTTTCTCAATGTCGTTAATTCCATGGGTCTCATCAATGGCTATTCCGACAGTCCCATCAGCATAATACCAAAAGTTAATGTTCTCTTCTTCTGCGAGCTTTCGAATCTTTTCGGCACTATCCCCTACCTCAATTTTTAAGGTATCAAAATACAGGTTGTTTAATTGAGAAAATCCAAGGGTAATGATTGATGCTTCAAGTTTTTGAGCGAAATAGTTGATGCGTGCAGCTATTTTTTTCAACCCCTGGGAGCCATGGTATACAGCATACATTCCGGCCATCACTGCCAAAAGTACCTGAGCGGTACAAATATTAGAGGTAGCTCTTTCACGTTTAATATGTTGCTCACGTGTCTGTAAGGCCATTCGGTACGCATTATTTCCTTGCTTGTCCACAGACACCCCTATTATTCTTCCGGGGATTTGACGCTTAAAATTTTCTTTTGTCGCAAAATATGCCGCATGGGGTCCACCAAAACCCATTGGAACTCCAAATCTTTGTGATGTGCCAATCACTGCATCTGCTCCCATGTATCCCGGTGCTTTTAAAAGCACCAGGCTTAATAGATCTGCCGCAACAGTAGTATAAATATTGTTTTCCTTTGCAATGGATATAAATTTCGATATATCATTGATCTGTCCATTACTATCCGGATACTGTACTAATAGTCCAAAAACATCATCTGAAAGATCCGATTCTTCTATTTCTTTGACAATTAATTCGATTCCCAAAGAATTAGAACGTGTTTTTAAAACATCCAAAGTCTGGGCAAAAACCCGATGATCTACTAAAAATTTCGTAGATGCTTTCTTTTCCTTTTTTCTGGAATGAAAAAACATAGCCATGGCCTCAGCAGCAGCAGTACCTTCATCAAGAAGTGATGCATTGGCGATTTCCATTCCTGTCAAATCGGTGATCATCGTTTGAAAATTGATAAGCGCTTCCAGTCTTCCTTGGGAAATCTCCGCCTGATAGGGAGTGTACGCTGTATACCACCCTGGATTTTCCAATATATTTCGTTGTATGACAGTTGGTACTTTCGTACCGTAATACCCCTGTCCAATAAATGAAGTATAGACTTTATTTTTATCAATTTTACTTTTAAATGAAGCTAAAAAGTCTTGTTCTGAAAGTGGAGAAGGAAGGTTAAGCGGCTTATTAAGATGGATTTTTTTAGGTATGGTCTGATCAATTAAGGTACCGATACTATCTGCTCCAATAGATTGAAGCATTTCTTTTTGCTCTTCTTGATCAGGGCCAATATGTCTGGAAACAAACTCCCCACCTAAATTCAATTCAATATTCATGTATGCTGCTATTTATGGACTAAAAAGATTCACAAAAATAACTGAATTGTAGAAAAGTAATTACCTGTGAAGTAAAATTTTAATAGGATAGTTTTTAACGCCTTCCTGGCTTCTTTTTATTTCTTTTAAACCCCTTCTTTTTATTGAATGTTGGTGTTGATTTCTTTTCATGAAAGGCCCCTTTAAAGTCAGGATTTTCAGCTCGTTTTAATTTATCAATCTCTCGTTCTATTTGTATTTTCTCTTCCCTGGGTGTATCAAATATGTTTACTTGTGAAGGGAAATTTTCAAGCCTGATTTGCTCACGAATTATTTTTTCAATCTTTTTTAAATGCAGCTCCTCAGCTTTATTGACAAAAGTAATGGCTTTACCAGATTTTTCTGCCCTGCCTGTTCTACCTATTCTATGTACATAATCTTCATAAATGAGAGGAATCTCAAAGTTAATCACATGGCTTACGTCATTGATATCATGCCCTCGGGAAGTAACGTCTGTGGTAACAAGTAACCTGACTTCACCTTCTCTAAATTGCTTAATCGCATTGATCCTGCTTTGCTGTGACTTATTACTGTGGATCACCCTTGCACCGCCATCGATTTTTCGTTCGATAAACTTGAATAAATTATTGGCTGATTCCTTTGTTCGGGTAAATATTATCACTTTATCTAATGATGGATCTGTCAATAAATGCTGTAGCAGGTATATTTTGGTTTTAAAATTAGGAACCTGGTAATAACACTGCTCGATGGTTTGAGCCGTAGTGGCCTGCGGTGCAACCTCAATCCTTTTAGGAAACTCCAGGAAGTCTTGTGAAAGCTGCTCTACATTTGGAGGGAAAGTAGCAGAAAACAAGAGGTTTTGTCTTTTTACAGGAATCTTTTCCAGTATCTGATGAATTTGGGGCATAAAACCCATATCCATCATTTTATCTGCTTCATCCAGAATCAATGTTTTAATTTCTTTTGTGACGATTACATTCCTTCGGTATATATCCAAAAATCTACCAGGGGTAGCGACTATAATATCAATACCACTTTCAATTGCCTCTATTTGATCTGTTGGACCTACTCCACCATAAATAGCTACATGACGAATATCTAAATAGGTTGAAAAAATAGATATACCTTCATTTATCTGCATAACTAACTCCCGGGTAGGCGCAAGGATCAATGCCCTTGGAGCTACACCTTGCGCATATTTTATTTTCATTAATAATGGCAAAAGAAAAGCTGCAGTTTTACCGGTGCCAGTTTGGGCAATGCCCAATACATCATGACCAGCTTGCACTAATGGAATTGCCTTTTTTTGAATTGGAGTTGGATTTGTAAATCCTGCCTCGGAAATTGCGTTGAGTAGTTGCTTATTTAATTTAAAATCTGAAAACTGCTCAATATTTTCTGCCATATTTATAGAATTACTACAATATTACGATTATGTCTTCTATTCTCATCAAAAATGCAAATATAGTAAATGAAGGACAGGTGTTTGAAAGCGATCTTTTAATAGAAGATGGTCGCATCACCAAGATAGCCCCCTCCATAACTTCAAAACCTGTTTCCAAAATTATCGATGCCAATGGAAATTTTCTAGTTCCGGGCTTGATTGATGACCAGGTGCATTTTAGAGAACCAGGTCTCACTCATAAGGCTGAAATCTATACAGAATCAAAAGCCGCTGTTGCTGGAGGTATTACTTCCTTTATGGAAATGCCCAATACAGTTCCCAATACTGTAACTATTGACTTATTAGAAGATAAGTATCAAATAGCCTCGCAAAAATCCCTCGCTAATTATTCTTTTTTTATGGGCGCCAATAATGAAAATATCGAGGAGGTACTGAAGGTTAATAAAAAGAATGTTTGCGGAATTAAAGTGTTCATGGGCTCCAGCACGGGAAATATGCTGGTGGATGAACCTAAGACCCTGGAAAACATTTTTTCAAAATCTGAACTGCTAATTGCAACGCATTGTGAAGATGAACAAACCATCAAAGACAATCTCCAAATATTTAAAGATAAATACGGCGATGACATTCCGGTAATTTATCATCCTGAAATTAGAAATGCTGAGGCGTGCTATAAATCTTCTTCACTTGCCGTTTCGTTAGCAAAAAAATTTGGAACCCGGCTGCACATACTACATATCTCCACAGCTAAAGAATTGGAGCTATTTGAAGACAAGCCATTGAATGAGAAGAAAATCACGGCTGAAGCATGTGTGCATCATTTATGGTTTGATAAAAATGATTATAACAAAAAAGGAACTTTTATAAAGTGGAACCCTGCGGTAAAGAATCCATCAGATAAGTCAGCATTGCTAGCTGCCCTTCATACAAATAAAATAGATGTGATAGCAACGGATCATGCACCTCATACTTTAGAAGAAAAACAAAACAACTATATGAATGCCCCTTCAGGTGGCCCATTGGTACAACATAGTTTAGTGGCTATGTTAGAATATCATAGAAGTAAAAAATTAGATATTACTACCATCATCGAGAAAATGTGCCATAACCCTGCAAAGCTATTCGAAATTAAAGATCGTGGATTTATCAGGGAAGGTTATCATGCCGACTTGGTGATTGTTGATCTGAATGACCCATGGATTGTAAAAAAAGACACCATACTTTCTAAGTGCGGTTGGTCACCATTTGAAGGGCAATTATTTCATTCCAGAATTAGTCATACAATAGTTTCAGGTCACCTGGCATATGAAAATGGGAGCTTCAACGAGAATGTGAAAGGTCAGCGTTTATTATTTGACAGAAGGTAAATTTCATTAATCCTTTATACCTAAACTGCGTTAGATCCAAATTGAAGTATTGAAATAAATTGGCACTTTGCCGTAACGGATATTAGGCACTTAGATCTTTTTCAAATAGTCCTAAAAAATATAAAATAGAGCTTTGCAAATTTACACTTATCATATACCTTTGCACTCCATTTTAAATGGTGGTTGTAGTTCAGTTGGTTAGAACGCCTGATTGTGGTTCAGGAGGTCGTGGGTTCGAGTCCCATCTTCCACCCATAAAAGCCTCGCTAGAAATAGTGAGGCTTTTTTGTTGATAAGGAATTGAAATATTTTCAGTCATTTCTAATTTTTATTAATCATTTCATAACAATTAGGACACTTTAATCTAATCATATCATCCATTCGTCGATATTTATAAAATTTTTTAAATCAAAAAACAGGGTTTTATAGCTGTTTTGATGTAAGGTTTTATCCGTGTAATTAACAATTATGCCCTGCTGTATTAACAATTTATTAAATGTGCCATTCTACAATTGTAATAATTACACTTAATGGAGTGTAAAAGATAAATTCAGATAAAAAGTGCTACTCACCAACCCCGTTTTTTAAATATTTCAAAAAAGAGGCTGTTTTTCGTGAAAATGTAATAGCGAACCCTCACTTTGTTGTGAACCCTATAAAAAACCTGCCGTATATTTGCATAGAGTTTAAAACAAAAACAACAACACTTAAACAATTTTGGAAATGAAAAAATTCACATTAACAACGGCAGTACTTAGTATAGTATTAAGTGCTGTGGCATTTGCAGGCACAGGCAAAAGCGTAAAAAGAGACGTTAGCGTCGAGAAAAAAGATGAAAAAGTA
>JBNLGO010000089.1:0-16289 GCA_050306095.1 Cyclobacteriaceae bacterium | reverse complement strand
TCATTGCCAAATATGTCTGTGAGTTTAACATCGAATTTCTTGATGTCATTAGCTTTTGTAAATGGTATGTTGATATTTCCGTACTTTTCTCCACTTAGATTATTGACCTGTATTACTAATTTTTCTTGAACGGTTATTTTTCCATCCTTATAAATATAATGTGAATGCATAGAAATCAACTCTGCAGGATGCGGCTTTGATAGAGAAAAATGCGAATAGAAAATTATAAGAGTAAAAAATATTAATCTAAATAACATGACGAAAAAGTAGTTAACGCAGGAGTTAAATTAATTAATAATTACTTATATATCGAAGGGAAATTGAAATTTATTGTTTTTAAAAGTGCCTTACAAGGTGTTATTAAATAATGAAGCCTATATCCCCACCATCATTTTTTCTTTTAGCTGATAGTCTTTGCCATCATAGATAGCAAGCATGTATCCTGTATAGTCAGAATCGGGGATGATAATTTCCACGATAAATACTGGCTTGTTATGAATAAGAATCGGAACTGGCAGCAAATCCCAAAAGACAAAATCTTCATTAAGCATTTTAAGGGTGTTGATTTTACTGCCCTCGTGTTCTAATAGATAGGTGGAAAAGGTAAAGTTTTCCAAGTCTTCAATAGACAGGATTGAAACTTTTTTAACTGTACTTTGCTTCATCTCTAGATGCTTCGATTTTAGCAATCCGTCTTTGTTGTATTCTATGTATTTTCGAATGTTTTTATCCAGTGCATTTTTGGTAATTTCCTCGTGATGAAACTTGTCAATGATGTTGTGGGATAAGTTGGCTCCAATTCCATAAAATATCAATTGATTTTTTTGAGTTGGGTCCATTTTAATAGGATCGAATATAGCAATGAACATTCCATCGATCATATCTTTGTAATATTCTACCCTTTTAAAAGTAGCATCAGCAACTTTTTGGTGGGATTCGTTAAAAACCACAATTTTTTGAAGTGAATTGAACTCGAAATATTTTTGGGCGAGATTCTCATTGACCACCTTTCTGGATAAATAATATTCTTTGGTTACTATCGAATCGGTATGTTCAGTAAGCAATTGTGTTGCCTCTTTCTGGTTTACACTATCTTTGAAATTAAGTATGGTATAAAATTCTCCGGTGTCCTGCATATACCATACCCTGCCCACAAATTGAAGGCTATCCTGGCTATTTGCCTGGATTGAAATTGCCGACAGGAAAATGATGATTAATATAAATCGATGCATATGAGTAGTATTCTGTCCCAGTAGGTCTTTAACAACCAAATCCCCTTTTTATTTTAAAAGGTGCAAAAATAGACAATTGTATTTTAACGAGTGCTGTTTATTTGATTCTTCTATTCTTTAACTCAGAAGGATAGGAATAAAAGGTGCCTTACATATCATCCGGCCACATTACCTTTTTCTTATCATAAATTGCCGTATTAGCCATTAAGACTTCGATTGATCCCATTTTACCATTTTCAAAATTAACCAAGGGCTTCGAGTTGGTACGGATACAATTTGCAAAGCTTTCTAAGGACTTACTTGTAGGCATATCATCAGTATACCCTTCATCGACGATATTGATTTTTACCGGATCCCCCGCTTCTAATACTTTCTTAGTAGCTCCTGATACTGCGTCCAGTTCCTTTGACATTTCCTGGTCATCTAGTGCTTCCGGTTCAAGGTACAGGTAAGCCTGGTGACCTTGTTCTCCTTTAATCTGAATGGTGGCCTTACTTCCGTAAAACTTCATTTGATATCCCATTTGCGCATTGTTGGTTAAGCAAGTGTAATTTGCTCTGAGACCACTTTTATAATCGTAAATGGCTTGCACATTATCATAGGTTTCTCTTCCGTCTTTCCAAAAATCAATTCCACCATATCCTACCACACTATCCGGGTGATCACTTACTATCCAATCGACAATATCGATCTGATGCGAGGATAATTCGGCAATTAGTCCTCCCGAATATTCCTTATACAGCCGCCAATTGATTAGCCGTTCTAATTTGGGGTCAGATACCGGCCTTCGCCAATCAGAATTTCTATTCCAATAGCATTCTATATGTGCCAATTTCCCAAATTTATCACTATTGACAAATTCATTTACCCAATTATACAATTTGTTATATCGATGTTGATAGCCCACCTGAAATACCAAGCCGGATTTTTTATAAACCTTTTCTAATTCATGGATTTGCGGATAGGTAAAAACCATTGTTTTTTCGCAATACACATGCTTTCCTGCCTGTAAAGCAGCTTTGGCTATTTCGAAATGTAAGGACAAGGGAGTAGAAACTATGACAGCGTCAATATCTTTATTTTCAAGGAGCTTTCGGTAATCTGTATATCTTTTAGCAGCAGAATCTGCCAGACTCATACCTTTATCTAACCTGTCTTGCTGAATATCACAACAAGCTGTTACTTTCATTCCTTCAATATTACCAATGAGTTTTGTCAGCCAATTACCACGTCCTCCTGTGCCGATCACCCCGATTTGTACCGTGTCATTTTTAGATGAGTTTGACGATAAAAAATTGCTGCCTAAAGCAGGGATATTGATAATTCCTGCTACTGTCAGTGCTTTACCTGAATTGATTAAAAAATTCCTTCTTGAGTTCCTCATTTTCAATAATATATTGATTTTACCTTATGATCAAATCTACTATGAAAAACAAAAAGTTCAAATAACCATCTCCATAAGTAAAAGATTGTATCGAACGATGAAAAAGGTTATTTTAACATTTTCAACAAAATTACAACCTGATACCCATTGAAAACCCGTAGGAAATTTAGTACCTGTCCGAATTGTGGCCAGATGTTAGACCGAAAGGATAACTTTTGCCCTCAATGCGGTCAAGAAAATGATGATAAGAATGTTTCTGCAAGGATACTTTTCTCCGAGTTTATCGGCACGTATCTTTCCTTTGATTCTACCTTTTTTAAGTCTCTTAAACCATTTTTAATTAACCCTGGTTTTCTAACCAATCAGTTTAACAGCGGAAAGAGAAAATCATACGCTAACCCCATTCGGTTGTATCTTATATTGAGTATTTTCTATTTTTTTATTGTATCCATTTTTGGATTAAAAGTTATTGAAAATGATGATGAAAGCAGGAAAAAAGGATCCCTGATAAATTATAATGTCGAATCTGATTCTTCTGCTCAATATATGAATAAAAAAGAGCGGGATTTTGTATTACATTTTGACCAGGATTCTTCAAAAACATCAAAAAATGATTCAATTAAATACAGCACCAACCAAGAAATTGATTCCACACATTTTATTTTAAGTAGATTGAATTGGAAACTGGTTAATGACTTAAAAAATGATGATGAGTTTACTGATCAGGAAATACTTGATTCGATGCAACTCGGAAATCTTAGTTATCTGGAAAATTACCTGGCGAAACAAGTAATTCGGATAAATAGATCTGATACCGAGGCTGTTTTAAAGTCTCTGTTTCAAAACCTACCATTGATGATGTTGGCAGTCATCCCCCTATTTGCCCTGATGCTTAAGATAGTCTACTACCGCTCTAAAACATTGTATGTCAAGCACGTGATCCATGCACTACATCTACATTCATTTGCCTATTTTATTTATGGAGTTGGGTTAATTATTTTTATGTATGTTTTTTTTAATGAGAAAGCACGGTTAGTTGTTTGGATAATAGGATATTTTATTGTTTTCGTTTATTCACTGATCTCATTTATTCGTGTGTATCAGCAATCTTTTCTCAAGACTTTTTTTAAATTTTTATTGGTTGGATTAGGATACTCTTTTTTAATATTTTTATTCTTTGTTTTAGAAGCATCTTTGTCATTTTTATTCTATTGATAGAAGAAAGGACGCTAGTTTTAAAGGTTATAATCTGATTCACAATGTAATTATTGGTGTTCACCTATATAATTATCATATACATCTAAATTAGGCTGCATATAATATTAAATATTGTATTTTTAATATTTAGAGAGAAGTTAGTTTTTATGATGCGAAGGTTAGTTTTATTATTAATTTATTTTTTAATATCCTTTTCCATAGTTCTTGGTCAAAGACTCAACATGAAGTTTTACGATCCTTTAAAGGATCAATCGCTTACAAATGATTATGCTACTGATATTATCCAAGATTCAAATGGCATAATTTGGATAGCAACTAAGGATGGCCTAAATGCCTATAATGGCAATAAGATTGTTAAGTATGTGAATGATCCTGAAGATTCAACCAGCCTTGTTGATAATAATATTCTTAGTTTGTTTGAAGACAGCTCCGGAAGGCTGTGGATTTCTACTAATATTGGATTGAGTATTTATAATTCTACCAAAGATGATTTTATAAATGTCGTTACAGAAAAAAACTATAATGGGATGGAAAGTCCATATATAGTTAAGGTGGTGGAAGACCATGAAAATAACATTTATGTAGCATCAGAAAATGGCCTCTTTTCCCTTAATGAAGATGATCTCAGCTTTTCCCCATTTATTAAGTTTGATGTGGGTGAGATCACAGAGGTAATTTTTGATAAAAAAAATAATTTGTGGATATCATCTATACATGGCGGGGGAATTCATTATTATGATAGGCAAAGACAAAACTTGGTTTCATTTGATGATTTCAAAGGTAGTGATGGTCTAAGGTTAAAAGAAATCAGAGACATTACCTTTTACAAAGATTTACTATGGATTGCATCCTTTGGAGAAGGAGTGTTATCTTATGACATAGAACAGGGAATACTTAAGAGTTACCCAGTAAACGATGAATACGAAAAACGGGCATTTTTCACTTATGTTGATGATGATGATAGATTGTGGACATGTGATTTAACAGGGTTAAAGCTGTACGATGACAATTTGGATATTTTTTACGGTTACTACGCCGAAGAAAAGGAACGTAATAATTTAAAGAAAAATGCCGTTGCTATATATCAGGACAAACAAGGCAATTATTGGACAATTCACAATCCTGGTGGCGTAGAAATTAGGACAATACGGAGAGGAATTGAAACGTACAATACTAACCCCGAATGGTATTGGCATACTACAGCAGATAACATTACTTCATTTGATATTGATGCAAAAGGAAATTGGTGGATAGGTAATCAATACAACGGCATTGATATGTTTGAATGGGAGAAAGGTAAAATCACCACCTTTATCCACGACAAAAGTGAAGGATCTTTAGGCGCCGGAACAATTTTTGAAATTTTTGCAGACAAAGACAACATGATATGGGTAGGTTCCTACCTTGGAGGACTCCAGTATTTTGATACAAAAGACAGCGTGTTTCATTCTTATACTAATGATCCAACTGATCCTTCAACTATAGCAAATAACGATGTACGCTCTATAGCTGAGGATAAGCAGGGAAATCTTTGGTTAGTAGTCCATGGTAAAGGAATTGATAAATTTGATCGTCAAACACAAACATTTAGTCATTATACCAGAGCAGATAATCAGCTTTCTAATGATTGGACATTTAAGGTGATTGTTGATACACCTGGGAATTTATGGGTGGCAACATCCTGGGGCTTGAGCAAATTAAAACCCGGCGAGCAGCAATTTCAAAAGTATTTTAATGATCAAGCCAATCAAAATAGTATTCAGGATCATAACATTAACGATGTGTTTGAAGATGCCCAGGGCAGAATTTGGATAGCCACAAGTAAGGGTATTTGTAAATACAATCCTGATACAGATGATTTTACCCGTTATAGCCCTGGTTTTAAAAACAGTAATATTAGTGCTATTCAGGAAGATACTAAGGGCAACTTGTGGTTGTCTAGTCCTGCAGGGATATATTCCTTTCATCCAGAAAAGAATATTCTATTAGGTTTTGATGAAAGGGATGGTGTACAGACTGGAGAATTTAATCGGGGTGTTTCGCATCGGGATAATGATGGTGTCATCTATTTTGGGGGTGTGAAAGGCTTAAATTATTTCACACCGGAGAAATTGTATTTCAATAAGACACCTCCTAAAGTCATTCTAACCGAGTTAAGTCTTTTTAATAACCGTGTATCTCCCGGGGACGAAACGGGTATTTTAGATTTCTCTATTTCTACTTCTGATCGTATTGTACTGGATTATAGCCAGAATGTAATTGGAATAGAATATGCTGCCATGAACTTCATTAACCCTGAAAAAAACAGGTTTAAATATATGTTGGAAGGGTTTGATAATGACTGGGTGAATGCAGGGAGTAAAAAGGAAGCAACTTATACAAACCTAAGCCCTGGCAATTATGTGTTTAGGGTGATAGCAGCGAACAATGATCAGGTTTGGAATAACGAAGGAGCTTCTCTTTCCATTATTGTTTATCCTCCCTGGTGGATGTCCTGGTGGTTTAGGGTTTTGGCGGTGTTGATTCTGATACTTATAATTTCCTTCGTGTTTTACATACGAACAGCCAGATTGAGAAATCAGAAGCTGATATTAGAAAAAATGGTAGAAGACCGTACCCAAAAACTCAACGAAAAAAATCAATTATTAAAGCAGCAAACACAAGATTTAAATGAAATTAACACTTTGCTGGAAGAGCGAACCCAAAAGATAGAAGAACAGTCTGCTGTTCTTGAAGAACAAACCCATGACCTTAAGAATAAAAACGGTGAATTAGAGCGTGTAAATATTACAAAAGATAAATTATTTTCCATCATAGCACATGATTTAAAGAACCCATTTCATGCTATTTTGAGCATGTCTGATATGTTTTATACTAAGAATGATAAGCTCACTGATGATGATAAAATAAAAATCGCAGAATACATCAATAATTCTGCAAAGACTGTATACAGCCTACTGGAAAACTTGCTAAACTGGGCAAGAGCACAATCTAATCAAATTGTATATAAACCTACCGACCTTGATATATATACTATCATTAATGAAAATGTAGATTTACTCTCTAAAAATGCTTCCAATAAAGGTATTTCAATCAATTTTAGAAAAGGGGAGGAATTAATGGTTAGGGCTGATCAGGATATGTTAAACACGATATGTAGAAACCTGATTAATAATGCGATAAAATTCACAGAGAATGATGGTGAAATTAAAATATCAATTGTTGAAAAAGATGCCTTTGCTGAAATATCCATAACTGACAATGGAATAGGTATGGAAGAGGAAATACTTAATAATCTGTTTTCTATTGACAAAAAAGTTTCCCGTCAGGGCACATCCGGAGAAAAAGGTTCTGCTTTGGGATTGGTGATTTGCAAAGACTTTATAGAAAAGAATGGCGGTAAAATTAAGGTGGAAAGTGAAGTGAATAAAGGTAGCACTTTTAGATTTACGGTTCCTGTTAGCACAGTAATTGCCACAAGCTAATATTCAAATAAGATATAATGCACCAACTATTTTTGGCACCATTACCCAAATAAAAACCCTTGCCATTTTTCAATAGCAAGGGTCAATTAAATAAGTTCAATATCTTTTTAAGCAGCTTCTTTTTTAGCTTCTTTTTTATCTAGTGATACTTGCTTGGTATATTCTTTCAATTTTATAACTCTCATTTTGTCTAATATTAAAATCACAAAATAAGTAGGATCAAGTTCAAACCATCTGACACCGAAATTTGGTCGACCACCATGCTTGTGATGGTTATTGTGATAACTTTCTCCCATCATTAAAAAATCAAGTGGTAAAAAGTTTCTGGAAGTATCACCTACTTCGAAATTTCTATATCCATATTTATGAGCAAACCAATTGATTATTGCACCATGTACCGGGCTTAAGATAAACTGAATTGGCAATAATAACCATAACCACCACATATCAGCGAAAAACCAATACACAGAAAAATATACGGCTCCCCACATTACTCGCGACACCCATGAACACGCAAAGCTGTCAAAGGCGGTCCATTCAGGAACATCTTTAGTAAAGCGAGCATCTACCTTCATTTTCTTATTGGTAATATCAGAATAGATGGTTTTTGTCTTCCACATCATGTTAAACAGACTCTCATCGTATTTTGGTGAATGTGGATCATTTGGGGTATCTGCATATGCATGGTGCATTCTATGCATAATTCCGTATCCATAGGCGCTTAGGTAATTTGACCCCTGGAAGAACCAGGTCAGTATAAAGAAAATTTTCTCCGTTCTTTTACTCATAGAAAATGCCATATGTGAAGCATATCTATGTAGGAAAAACGTCTGAAAAAACAGTGATAGGTACCAGTGCGCGATAAAAAAAGGTATAATAACTTCCATCTCCTAATTTAGTTTCTTTAGTTTTTTAGTGTATATATTAAGGAAGACAAAGTAGTTTTAGTTTTGTGACAAAAAAGTCAAAAAAAATTAATGGGAAGATTTTAAGTGATCAATGAACTCGTCCATTTGATCTTTTGAAAAGGCATTTTTGAATGTATCAAATAAGTTTCCTTTAAAAATATCTTTATTGATATTTAATTTAGAAGATGAGTCAGAAAGCTTCTGCTTTGCCCTACAAAAAAGCTGTCGACAGTGGTTTTTCTTTTTGTCAAAGATGTCTTGTAACTCATCGTATTCATAGTCAAAGCACTCTCTGAGTATAAAAATAGATCTTTCCAGAGGTTCCAGTTTTTTATGAAGAGTGGTAACTGCCGTTTCAAACTCCTGCTTGATATCCAGGTGGGAGAGGTCTATTCTATCAATAAATTCGGGCAACTTGATTGAGTCCAGGTATTCCTTTTTCTTTTGCTTAATGGAATTGATATGGTTTAAGCAATTGTTAGTTACTGACTTGATCAGATATGCTTTCGTATTTTGGACTTTGCTTGCATCTATTGTTAGATACTTTAAAAAAGTATCTTGTACAATGTCTTCCGCATCGTGCAAAGAACCAACTATCTTCAGGGCAATAGCCTGCAACATTGGCTGGTAAAGTACTATCGTTTGTTCGCGACTCATAGATAAGCAACTCAAAATTACGGCTTTAATTCTATTTTGAAAATTATGAAGGGACATTTGTTCTTATATCAATGAGTAGCTATCGAAATCTTTTCTAAAAATTCCATTTTATCCGTGCAAATATTGCATTCCCGCTGTTTTGAATAGGAGTGTCTCCATTAATGGCAGGCTGTGCTGCCCAGAAAAATTGACCAATAAGGTCCAGGTTAAGGTTTTCCTGAATGGAGTAAGACATTGTAGGAAAGAAAATCAGCCATTTTAATCCAAAACCATAAATCATGGACATATTGGTGGAGAATAGTGGGTTAAACATATAACCCCCGGAAGCTAACATGGTGTGTTTTGAAGGCATTAGGTTTTTCGCATCCACTTGTTGAAATGTAAAATAATTAAAGGTTGATGGCTTATTGCTACCGGTAGAGTTATATAAATAAGAAGATGATACATAAATACCGTTTCTAAAGGAGTAATCTATGGTGGAAGAGAAGCTTGCAAGAATAGAGTCGTTTTTTTCTGACAATTCATTGAAAAGCTGTAACTCACCTTTAAAACCCGCATTTTTGATGTTTCCAGCCCACCCTAATCCGGCTGTCCAATCTTGTCGAAATTTCCCGGCGGAAAATTGTAAATCATATCCACTTGTATTAAACCCATACCTAAGACCGAACACATCATTTTCATTATCAGAAGCAAATTTATAGGCAGCTTCAATGTAGCTTTGCCCGCTAAGATATCTTTGCACTCTTACAGCATCGGCGCCTGGGCGCTCTTCGTAGTCAAAGTCTAAAAAGTTAAATGTATTGAAAAGATCATTGGGGTTCCAGGTGTCATTGATTCCCCAGTTGATTCGCTGCCTTCCAACCCGGATTTCCCATTTGTCAGATGAATAATTAATATATGCCCGGTCAAAAATGGTGTTAGCTGCAATACTTGTATTGTTTACCCATAAGATTTCAAGGGGGAGGATGCCGTCATATTCTGTTTGTTGGTTTCCATAATTAATCCCGAATTGATTATAGGTTCTGACAGTTTCTCCATAAAAAACCCGGTTCCGTAATTCTATGGTACCTGACCAATTTGTGCCATAATATGTTTTGAAATTAAGGCGATTATGTAGTAGGTTGTCGGTTAGCAGTTCACTATCAGGGCTCCATGAGATGGTTTGCATAAATTTGACATATCCATGAATGCTAGTCTCCCATTTGCTTTGTTCTTCCTCTTGCGCCCAAGCTGTTGAAGCCACTAAAACTAGTGTGAATAATTGAATTGCTTTGATCAGGGGGTTATTCTTTCCAATCATCAGATTTTACTTTTCCATCCTCCAGACTGATTACGCGTTTTGCTCGGTCAATAACCCGCTGATCATGGGTGGCAAATACAAATGTAATGCCTTCCTCTTTGTTTAGGTTTGCCATGATATCCAACAAGGCTCCTGTTGCTGCACCGTCTAGATTAGCAGTTGGCTCATCTGCCAGTACAAACCGTGGTTTTGAAGCTAGTGCTCTTACCACTGCGACTCTTTGCTGCTGCCCTCCGGAAAGTTCGCCCGGCCTTCTGTTTTCTCGACCTTTTAATCCTACTTTTTCTAGCAATTGATAAACCCGTTCTTTACGTTCGTGAGCTGGTTTGTTTTGAAGCAGCATGATGAATTCCGCATTTTCGTAGGCAGATAATACAGGAATAAGATTATATGCTTGAAATACAAACCCAATATTGTGCAGTCGGAAATCAATCATTTGATTGTCAGACAAATCCTGAATTTCCTGTTGGTCGATGATGACCTTGCCCTTTGTGGGATGGTCAAGACCACCGATGGTATTGAGGAGGGTGGTTTTTCCTGATCCGGATGGTCCTACAATGGCAGTAAACTCTCCTTTTCCTATTTGAATATTTACATCATTCAGCGCATGTAATTCCTCCTCACCATCGTGATAAGAACGTACCAGGTTTTTAGTCTCAATAATTGTTTCTTGATTGTTTTTCATCGTAATAATTTTAGACTGATCTAATCGCTTCTACCGGTTTTAATTGTAAGGCCTTAAAGGCAGGGTATACAGCTGCAAGGATAGAAAATGCGATTACCATTATGGCAATCATTAAATAATAGTAAGTTGCTAATTCCGGGTAAATGACCGAAGGAATACCGAGGCGCTCTAATCCATCACCTACAATAGAGAGATCTAAACCATTTTTGTTCCAATATTGAATCAATCCACTCCCTGCTAGCATACCTAATGGCCCACCGATCAAGGCAAAAAAGACCGTTTCCCAAATGACCATAAAAAATATTTTTCGTTTGTTCATGCCAACAGCCATCAATACACCTAATTCTCGCTGTCTTTCTAAGATGGCCATCAGCATTGTGTTAAGAATACCTAAAGCCAGGGCAAGAATGATGATGCCTATGAAAATAAAAAGGCTGCTCTCCATGGTTTCATTAGCATAATTAAGTTCCGGAGTTACCTGGTTCCAGCTTTCCGCTAAATAGTCTGTATTTGGCCATTGACTGTTTAAGGTGTCAGCTACTTGTTCGGCAATGTGGTAATCATTGATAATGACGGCAATTTCATGAACCGGAACCTCTGCTTCTAATATCTTTGAAAGGTCTTTACTTCTTATAAAAAGGCTGGCTTCATCAAATGCAGTAGCTGAAGTTTTGAAAATACCGGCTACTTTAAACAAGCCTGTGATAATATCACCTTCTTTATTCTGGAAGGTTAATACCACTTTGTTTTTAATATCCACACCCATTTTATTAGCAAGTTTTTCGCCAATAACTATTGGGTTTTTATCAATGCCTTCAAAATAGGTCCCTTTGACAATCTTATCATGAATGTTAGTGACTTGAGCTTCTTCATTTGGATTGATACCATTAATTGCCACCCCGTAAACTCCGGATGCAACGGCTATTGTTCCGTCTATCACGGTCCTTTGACAATAAGATACAACTGTATTGTTTTGCTTGAGTTTATTAATAACATACTCTGGGTGATCAATTGTTAGCTCAATCACCCGCTCTTTTCTGTAATCCTTTTGATGTACCTGGATATGCGAAATATAGGTGTCAACCATCGATTCTACCCGATTATTGTTCATTCCTACCGATAGGCCCATTACCACTATTCCAGCCCACATTCCAATTAGGATGGACCCTATCACAACAAGGCTTCGCAGCTTACTGCGCCAAACGTTTCTCCAGGCTAGTCTTAATACTTTTTTCATGATTGTTAGATTGTGCGCATGGCCTCTACCGGTTTCAGTCGCGCTATGGTGATGATAGGATATAGGGTCATTAATAAAGAAACAAAAAGAATGATCAAAGCATGGGTGAGCACAATGGTTGGATCAGTAGAGCTCAACATAATAGGATCCCAGCCCATGTTTTTCATGCCTTCTGCCATCTCACCTCCAAGATGAATGGGGTGGATGTTAAAATACAAGATAATAGGGTAGGAGAGAACAGCGCCAACAATTACCCCAATCATGGATAGTATAACCACTTCGAGAAGTATCTGGCTAATGAGTTTTAACCGACTAAATCCAATGGAGATCAAAACACCAAATTCATATATTCGCTCTGAAGTCATCATCAGGATGGTTCCAAATATCCCGAAAGTAATGACCATGTAAAGAATGAAAATCATGATTTTACCTCCGGCATCATCTGTTTGTATTGCCTGTTTTATCTCCCGCATGTAAATTGTCCAATCACGGATCGTCAAATCTGAAGTTAATAGTGGTTTGATTTTCCTTTCAATTCTTTGTAAACCATTCATGCTTTCTGTTTGTATTACTACCGTAGTTGACATTCCAGGCATGCTGAAGAAATATTCTCCATCTTCTCTTGTCATGAATACTGTTTGGTCATTGTAAAGAGCACTGAAAAGCTCAACAACTCCTGTTACTTTAAATTTTTGTGCGGCAGATATTCCTTGAAATCCCTGGCTTATAATAGCCAAGGTATCGCCTACTGCACATTTAAGTCGTTCAGACACCCCTTTGCCAATGACCACACCTTTGTTTTCAGCAGAAGGCAATTCACCTTTTATAAGATGGGACTCTAATTGTAGATATGGCTCTTCCAAATCAAGATCTGTTGAAAGGATTGACAGCGGCTTGGTATTATTTTCCATTGCTACTAATCCATAACTTTCGATTCTGAAAAGCACATCTTCCACACCTTCAATATTCCATATGCGATGCACATCTATGGAGTCATTAAATAGTGCATTGTCCAGGTTTGATTCATCAATGTATGGGGTGTAATTGATACGAAGAGGGCCACTTGTACTTTTCACCATGTTGTTGATCATATGGTCGTAAGTACCAAGCTGGAGAGACCGCATGGCGAGGGCGAGGAACACAGCAAAACCAATAGCGGTGATGGTGATGACCGAACGTTTTTTGTTTTTCCAGATATTTCTCCAACTAAGTTTAAGGATCATGGTTTTAGACGTTTCATGTTTTGAGTGGTATAAAATGATTCGTCGGTTTTCTGAGAGAAATCGAGCGATTGATATTTTATAATTGTTTTGTTACCCGGCTTTTCGGTGGGAATAAACTCCATAGTTTTCGGTAATTTTTTTCCTCCGAGTATTCCCACATCCTTTCCATTCATGATATTGATAAGCTCATTGTCTTCATCATAAAATTCCGTTTTTAGCTGCATGTAATCTTCTTTGTCGATCCAAATGATAATCTTCCCCCAAACCACCGCTGCATCTGGTTTTGGTGTTAGCACAATTTTATAACATTCGTAACCTTCTATTTTTTCTTCTCCGTTTATTTCATGGGTATAGTCATTGACAATAGATGATTCTTTCACCAAGTCATCATTGGTAAGGTCAGTTCCCATCCAATTTTGCATCATCATACTGGGAGGAAGTTTAATCTGTCGATCAATAGCAGGTACCCAATTCCAGATTTCCTTACCTCTTTTTAGAAAAGTGGTTCCACGATCTTTGACAGGAGTCAACATTAGTATCAAAGAGTATTTAGTACCTAATGTCCAGGATTTTAATGATATCTCACGTGTATAGCGAGGTCGCACTATTTCGATGTCCATTTCAGAGTAAGAATAATCTCCGCGCAATTTCTGGTCAGCTTTTTTGACTAATTCTAATGCTGTTTGCGCCAATAGTGTTTGGGTGAAAAATGAGATTAAAATAATCGTGATGCATTTTTTCATGATATATTGATGTTGTATTTTTTTGCAAGTATTTCTTTGGCTAACATTTTATATTCATCTCCTAAGCCAGTACTGAGATGTAATCCTAAACCATCCATGATTACACCAAGTTCCCATGCAGCATGCATGGGATTTTCATAGCCCAATTCTTCAAATATGGGAATCATCATATCAATGTATTTCTGGATGTTTTGACCGAAAATTTCTTTGAAAAAATCATATTTTGAGAGCTCCATCGAAAACCTGATATACAAGGTCATGAGTTCAGGGCCATATTCGTCAATGAAGGAGAAATAAGAGGAAATAAGAGCTTGCAGTTTTAATTTAGGAGTATTTTCATTTTCTACCATTTCCAACATTTGAAGAAATATTTGCATAATGTGTTCTGTGCAGGCTTTGGCTATTTCTTCTTTTCCTTTGAAATAATTATAGATGAGACCTTTTGATATTCCCGCCTCTTTGGCGATGGAGGATATGCTAGTGGCCGTATACCCGTTTTTGGCAAAAAGTTGTAGGGAGGAGTCTAATATTCGTTGTTTGGATTCTTCTCTTATTAGCTCAAATTGATCTTTGGTACGTGGGCTCATTTTTAATTGACTGACCGTTCATTCAATAATACGAAATATATTATTAAGGTTGTGTTTTAATAGATTAAATTTTTGATAAAAAGAAACATAACTCTTTTAACACCTTAATAGAAGGTTCTTATAAAAGGTTTAATGAGCAAAATAATGTCGTTTAAATTTGTGGTCTTAGAAGAAATGGAATTAATTAAACTTAATTAATTTCCTTAAATTTATTAATATAAGTATTGAATATGCACATAACAAATATTAACCAGCTCGATCAAAATAAGCTTTATACATATACTGATTATCTCCTTTGGAAATTTCAAGAACGTGTTGAATTAATTAGAGGAAAAATTTTTAGGATGTCGCCTGCCCCTAGTGCACAGCATCAACAAATCGTTTCTTTTTTAAATTTTTATTTTTATAAATACTTGGTTGATTCTGATTGTAAAGTGTATCCAGCGCCATTTGATGTACGGCTTTCCAAAGTTTCATCCGAAGATGAAAGTGAAATAATCAATGTTGTTCAGCCGGATATTTCTATTGTTTGTGATCCGTACAAAATTGATGAAAAAGGTTGTAATGGACCCCCGGATTTAATTGTGGAGGTTGTCTCAAAAGGATCGGTTAAAAAAGATTTGCATGAAAAATATGATCTCTACCAGGAAGCCAGAGTTAGGGAATATTGGATCGTAAATCCAATCGATCAAACTATTCAAATAAATATTTTAAATGAAAAAGGGATGTTCATTCCAGGAAGACTTTTAACAAATGGTGATATCGCAGTGAGTCAGGTTTTGTCTGGATTTGAAATTGAAATAAATGAACTGTTCCCTCACCTACTCAGTGAACCAGAAGAACCATATGGCGAAAATGTTAAGAGATTATAAACATGATGGAAATTTATCCAACATCTAATTATAGCCTGGAGATTTTCTCTTTATAATCAATCATTTCATTTATATAGTTGAGTAAACTTCTTTGATAAATGTCGGTATAATTCTCGTATGACTCATTATGTCCGACATTTGGAAATACCTGTAAATCAACATCTACATTACAAGAATCTTTAAATTCCTTACCCATCGTGAAAGGAGTGTATTCATCTTCTTCACCGTATATAAACAATATTTTTTGCAAGGTCTTTACAGATTTTACTTGCTCTATGGGACTTATGACTTCATATAATTCCGGTGCTATCTTTTTGTACAATTTTAATATCCGATAGGGTACCGGAAAGTTTTTCCAGAATTCCAATAAATGTGTGTAAGGGGAATCGGCAATCATAAATCGAAATGGATGGCGATCGTCAGAAAGTAAGCAAAGTCCGGCACCAGCACCAAATGAATTACCTAAATAGCCCATGGGAAGGTTAGGTGAAATCTTCTCCATTTTTTTTGCTGCTGCCAATACATCCATTGAAAAATGGAAAGTTCCCATTGCGCTTTCTCCAAAGCCATTAAAATCAAAGGTCATCACATTAAACCCCTGGTTTTTCAGAAATTGTGCCAGTCCATTTTTTAAATGATATCCTTTGGCAATTTTCATCATGGGATGTGCAAGAATGATGTTTGCTTTAGGTTTGTTTTCTGTGGAAGGGCCAAATAAAGCTCTAAGGGTTACGCCTTTCTCATTTTTAAATGCTATT
>JBNLGO010000088.1:0-16304 GCA_050306095.1 Cyclobacteriaceae bacterium | reverse complement strand
CCAGGTGAACATCAATTTTACTGATGTTCTTATCTTTTACCCTGGTAACGGTAGTTTTTGATACGGATACATTTTTGAAAGCATCTTCCTTTTGTGTTTTTAAAAATACACTCGGCGCTTTCATTAAGGGTTTTTCTTCGGGATTCATCACTTTTATCCGGTAATATGCATATTTACTTGAAGGGAAAGTTAGGGTGGAAAAGGTATAGTCCGTCAGGTTATTATTAATGGAAACTATCCGATAGTCATTCAAAATGGAAAACCATTCCTTTTGATCCTGGCTTGCTTCCAGCTCCACTCTCCAGTCATAATTTTTCTGCTCAAAATCTAATTTTATCTCATTAACTGTTGTCAATTCATTCAAGGAAAAAGTAAAAAAATAATCTCCAGCTTTTTCAGATTGATTGAGGATGGTGAAATTGATTTGTTGATTGACCGTTTCCTTTCTTTCAGTTTTAATGAGATATGGAGCTTCTACGGTGTCCCCATTTTTTGTCAGCCCGATAATTCTTATATCGCTGTAGTTTTCATTTATTTTTGAATAAATATTGATCGGAATGTTCAATTTGTTCCAGCCTACCTGTGAATCAATAATTTCACTTTTGTATTGGTAGTGTTCATTTTGAGCAATCGCCACCAAACATTGCAATAGCATTACAACACCTAAAAAATATTTATTTGCTTTCCCCATCTTCGAAAATTGAGTTTTTGTATTTATTGTATAAAAATGAAATCAGAAGCAACAAAACACCTAGAGCAATAAAAACAATCGCTTTTGAAATTAAATTGAGGTGTGAAATGTCGTAGAAAAATAATTTAATAAGGGTGCTTCCAAAAAGTGCAATGGCAGCAATTCGTACCACTTTATTATTTTTCCATATTCCCAATATCACCATAATGAGTGCATAAACTCCCCATAAAATGGACAGACCTAATTTATAATTATTACTAACCCCATAAATATCCATCCAATGAAGCAGCTCACTGGAAACTACCCATAATACTATCACGTGGGTAATCAACTCCTGCCCGACTTTAAATTTTTTACTGGAAAAAAATTGATGGCCACTTTTTATTGAAGTAAATACCAGTCCTCCTAAAATTGCCAATGAAATGTACCGAATGGCAATGTACATAAACGAGACTGGGTAGATCGATTCGAGATCATTTCTAAGATAGTATTCCCTCAGTTCACTGATATCGTATAATCCGTCAGTAAGAAACAATAAACATGCAATACCTGCCAAAACCGTAGAAATTATCGCTAGCAATTGATTTTTTATTTTCAACTGATTCGCCCATAGTAATAGCGTTGTAAACACTAGAAAATAATTAATCAACCATACATTTTTAAACATTAACAAGCGGTAATTGTATCGGACATCATAATTGTCAGCGGATAGGTCAACCCTCGAAGCTTCATATAGCTGCGACCAATACAAATCAATTTCAAAATGAAATGAATTAAACAATGCAATCAATAAAATACCACCGGTAATGTAAGGCATCGGAGCACTCATCCACCGCTTTATTTTTCCTTCTTCTAAAGGATGTTTCTGATGAAGGTAGTACATAATTCCCATGCCAATGGAAAACAAGATTGATCCTAAAAAGTCCACATTAAACAAAGGACTGGTTGTTTTATTCAAGTAAAAGCTATCTGAATACTCAGTCCAGTCATGAATCTGGCTTATAAAAGCAATGAGCACCATCGGGTAAGAAAGCATTTCATAGACAGAAATTTTCTTGGTCCTACCAATCCAAAAAAGCAATACCGCTTCTGCCACCCACAAAACGGTCACAGGATTACCTTCCAATTGAACGGGAATAGTTACAGTTATGAAAACCAATACCATTCCGGCAATGAAATAGAATAATTGTTTATCAACCGCTTTTCTTTTCTTGATAATAATTGCGACTGTAAAATGAATGATCGCATTCAGAATAGTGAAAAGTCCTAAATAGCTTTCCAACTCCGGTTTAGATTCGAAAAGTGAGTATCCTACTCCATAAAAGAGGAGTGAATTAGCTGTGATTAAAACAATGTCTGATCGGTTAAAAACCTCACCCTTTAATAATTTATATGCAAGGGCGGTTAAATAAAAAGTGATAAAAGGAATGATCAGGAATACCCAGGCAATTGTATAATGTGAGTCCACATCATAGCTAAAAAAATACCAACCCAAATAAATCAACCATGTTAATCCAAATGAAGTGAAGTATAGTAGCTTCCAGTATTTTTTTATGGCTACTATTAATATTCCCACATTGATAAGGGATACGTATGAAAAGAATATGGTAAACCTCCCGGAATTATCGCTCAATAAAAACGGAACTCCATACGCACCAACCAGGCCAAGTAAAGCAATAATTTTTTGATTGTAATGAAGTGCAGAAACTACCGTGAATGCCGTAAACATAACCATCATGGCAAATGAAATGGTGGTAGGAATTAAATTGTAAAAGCTACTTGCCATGAAGGTGATGAAATAAAATATTGCCATCGATCCGCTTAGTAATACAGCGCTATAATTTTTGTATTTATTCTTAAGGCGAATGGCAAAGAAAAGTAATGCTGCGCCTACGATGTACCCCATGATAATTCGGGTAAGTGGGTTTAGCAATTCATTTTCAATAGCATACTTGGCGCCTATACCCACACCGATAACAAGAATGGCAATGCCAATTTTATTGATAAGGTTTTCACCAATAAACTTTTCAAAATTGATTTTAGGTTTTGGCTTTTTAACCTCCTCGACAACTTTTGGGATTTCTTGTTGAGCAGGAATTACTTTTTCAACTGGTTTTTCTTCTTGTACAGGCTTTTTTATGGTGTCAGGAGTAATTCCCTTGACATGTTGCCTGATGCTGTTAATTTCATTTTGTAAGGATAATTGTTGCTTTTCGAGTTGATCTAATTTTTCTAGTAGTAGATCAATGTTAGGTTTGTCGGGATTCATAATCTTTAGGAGTCATCCTTTAAATATGCTTAAGTTAAACTTTTTTCCCGGAAAGCCTGAATTTAATTCTTGAAGCAAGACGATTACATTTAGCTAAAAACCCATATATATTTTAAACAGTCAATTGGTTAAAAATAAGTGAACATGTTCGCTTTGAAAGGTTATTAAAACCCTTCACTATCATCAATCACTTCTTCTTGTTTTTCTTCTTCCTGGATGATTTCTTCTTCAGTAACAGATTCTCCCTCTACAGGTTTATCTTCTTCTTCATTCAAAAAGTCCATGTCCTGTTGAGGCGCTGGTTCCGGTGAATACATCTCATAAGGCTGTGTGATTCCCAGATAATCTGCTCTAAATCGATTGACAAAATTTAAGGCGTCACTTTTATCTCCAAGCACAAAAACATACTCCCCAAATCCGGCTTTATCAATTTTAGATTTGCTGCTGACTTGAACGTTAAACAATTCATTATTTGAAAAGGCAACCAATTTGTTTTCCTGGAATCCAAAGTAATACCAACAATCAGGACTAACCTGAATGAAAATATTTACCACATCACCATCATCTGTTCTTTTCATTTCTACAAATCCATCCACCATTGCGTTGATGTCATTTTTGATGATATGTGATAGCCCTAGTCTGCCCATACTATACCAGGATTTTTTCTCTTTATCCCATTCAAGGTTCAATTTTGAGAATACAAGTTTTCCAATCAACTTATTTGAAGCCGAAACTAATGGTAGGTAATCTTCCACAGATCGTTTATCATATTCTACCGCTGCTTTATCTCCAATGAGAGCAGCCATTTTATAAATAAGGGCATCTTTGTCAGGCTCTGCTTCCGGAGCGCCATACATATCTACTGTTTCAAATATATGCCGAAACATTTCCGAATATGCAGCATCAGGAATATCAAAATCAAAGATGGCAAATGAATTTACCGAATAAGTCAATTCGTTTAAGTTACCTTTTCCTATTCCTGAAGCTCTTAATGAAACTTCTTTGGAAGACTCAATGAAATTAAGCATTCCTTCAAAATCAATTTCTCCTGTTTCTTCATTGAAGGTGAAAACATCGCCTGCATAAGATTCTCCTTTCGCTTTTGTTGAATCCATTATTACAAATCTATTGATGGACTCATCAAACCACAATTGTCCTTTCGGTTTGAAAAAATCCTCATCACCAATTTTTCTTCTATCTTCCACAAATGTTCCATACAGTTCCCCATTAAATGCTTCAAAATGAAGACCTGCATTTAGTGATTTTCCATCTTCGGTGAGGTTTGTGGAAATATCAAAAATTACCTCCTGGGTTTCTTCATCCTGGCTAGTATATTTTATCCATGTATTATAATCTGGGTGGTTTTTGAAATCCAGCTTTACATACCCATCTAACTTTAATGGCAATTGTTGTGCATACATTGTCACATCTCCTTTGTAAAGCATGCCCGGGGATATCACCAAATTGTCTTCCGCTGCAATTGTTCCACCAGAAACTGTCTGCAAATCTCTCAATCGCCTGTTTTGAGCTTCAGGAACTTCCCGCAATTCGAATTCTTCAAACTTGATAGCAAATGTGTCTTTTACTGCATTGACCAATTGGTAGGTGGCATTTCCTGAGAATTTTTTACTACTGATAATATTAATAGTACCATCAAATAAATTGTGATATCCATACAGTGAGTCAATCACAATATTGGTATTAAGCAATGTGCCAATTGTGGCATTTTCGAGAATCAGCACCTCGTTGTTTTCTGGAGTGATTAATGCATCTGCCACATTTATATAAGGAATTCCGGTAACAAACAGCTCACTTCGTTTGAGGTCGTACGTTGCTCCAGTTGCATTAAAGGCCAATGAGTCAAGCTCTTTTTTAGTGGTGTAGAAATAAGAATATTTGATATCAACTTCAGGTGGTTTTTCCATATACACCTTCTCTTCAGACAAATCCCATCGTGCATTGGAGATAGAGGTTTTGACCTGGGCATAAGGAAATTCCAATGCTGCTGCACCGGCTACTTCCGGGCTCAGCTCTCCAATATTGTTTGTCAAGTCAAAATCAAGACGAATATCTTCTCCTTGCATCAAAGGTTTGTCTGGATTTTGTGGTGAATTAACTACAAAACTTGAATGACGCGCAGTCATATCGTGTTCTTCAAACGTGAAGCTTTTAGAAGTAGCTTCAAATCCTCTTGCTTTAAACAACCCTTTACCGTGAACTCCATCTTTTCTCAAAATTGTAGCTCCATCAAGTGATGCCGTAGTATTGTATAAGTCAAATGGTACTTCCTTATTGTACACCACCATGCTGTCATTTCGGGTGTTCCAGTTCATCCGGAAAGTAGGTGTACTAATATCCGGAAAGGATGCGCCTCCGTAGGTACCGTGTTCTATGACATAATTATTTCCTTCTGCAGTCACGGAGTCCATATAAAATGTATAGGCGTCAGACTGGCTGGAGCTGGATATGTATTCTATTCCTCCTGTAGAGACTAAACCATTTTTATCCAATTTTATCCTACCTCTGAGTACTGCATCACTATTGTAAAGATTATATCCTTCGGGAGGAATGTTATGTTCAAAACCAAGTGAATTATCAGGCATAATGTGCAAAGTGGCATTAAAATCAGGAAATATTCCCTCCGTAAAGAGTGTCCCGTCAAAACCTATAGCCGCCGGGTCTTCTGCACTTAAACTATCAATGCCAAATGGAGGTATGTAAAAATAGATGGATTTATCATAGGCCCCTTCTAATATGTCTTTCTGGTCAAAGTAAACTACCGCACCTCTGGAAGCATCAAAAATAGGGTATTCAGGAAACATTTTGTTCCCGGACTTATTATCTACTTTATTAATAAACAAGGTACCACTAGTACTAGCATTGACATCTGGTCCGCCTTTAAAAAGATCTACTGAGACAAGTTTATTATCCACATCTTTTTTTCTGTAATCATCGCCTTCTACTTTAAACTTGATGGAGTCAATATTAACCAAGTCAACCAGGAAACTATCGTATTTAAAAGTGAAATTCCTGCCCCCAAACTCAAAGTTTCCTGCAAAAAGTTGCCCCTCAAAAGTAAAATCACGGTTTCTTAGAAGTGTAATGTTATTATCAAATGGAATGATATAAATATCCTGGGTTTCTGAAATATAAAATTTATCAATTCCCCGAATGGTCATTTCATCGTTTTCTGTATTCAGAGTCGCATTTGGAGCGCTTTTCGAAAGCGAGGTTATTAACAATTCGTCATAATCCTTTCTCTTTCTCCTTGATTTCACATAATGAACGAGCTTTTCTTTCACCGTCACTTTCTTGTAATCAGGGTCATAATCAATAAAACCACGATACCAGAGAAGTGACATGGCAGAATTAACCGCCTTTTCGTTCAGCTTCATTTCTGAAGCAAAATCACTCGTGTAAAATTCATTTGTTCTTTTTCTATTTGCATAGCTATAAACAGCTACTACGGGGTTAAACTTATACACCCCAGACATTTCTTCCAGCTTTTCCGTACTGAAATAATTAATGGATTCAAAAGTGGCCGGAATCATACTTTTGGCATTAAGCACGCTGATATTCATACTGTCTGAATGTATATCCCAATCGATCATATCAGCTTCAATGGTCATTTTATAATAGGAGGAAGTATATGGGCTTAAATTAAAACCATCTTTTTCCTTAGTAATGGTAAGCCGCTTTTGGTTTGGGTAGTAATAAAACCTTACAGATGGGTGCGTAATAGAATCCCTTCCATGATAAATGCTTATCCTTACATTTCTTCCTAATACAACAGAGTCTTCAAAGATGAATTCTTTACCTGTTCCTCTATATTTTTTGCCTCCATCACCACTCACTTCTACTAATGCATCGCCACCATCCAAGGACTTGGTGCCTACTTTTCTTCCTGACAAGCGAAATCCTCCACGAAAGAAGAAATCTTCATAGTTATAATCATAGCTGATATTGCTGTAATAAGATATGAACCTTGGATAACCAGCGTTTCCCACTGAATCTCTTCTAACACTTTTGTATTCGAAAACCCCTTCAACTTTTTCCTTTAGATCTGGTTTATAATGCTGAAATACTTTCTCAGCCCTGAATTCCGGTAGACGAACATCAAAACTATAGCTACTAAGGTCTGTATAAACCTGACTACCGTCAAACCCTGCTAAATCCCATCTAAAAACACCACCCTCTCCAACAAATCGAAAATTGTGGAATTCATATTCGCCCGATGTTTTTTCAATGGCAACTGAATCAAACCTAGTTGAAAAAACCAGGTTAGCATTCGTTATTTTAATCACCGCCCCTTTAGCGGCTGGAATATCTACTGTGGCAACAGCTTCAACAGCTGTAGATAATGCATCATCGGCAGAAGAAGGATTCTGATCTTTATTACCTGTGTCACTGGAACTTTCGTCACCCCATCCATCATCACCCCATCCGTCATCATCACTGTCACCCCAACCATCGTCATCACTATCACCCCACCCATCGTCTGAAGAATTATCATCCCATCCGGTATCGGTATCTTCTTCTCCGGAAGACATTTGATCTACTAAGTCTTCTTCTACTTCCAATGGCACATAGTCATCACCTAAATCTTTATAATCAAATTCTATATCACCATCGGAAACATAAACGGCATTGTTCTTCGTATAGAATAGTGCATTTTTCGAAAAGAGTGTCCGCAAAGTAGCTAACCCAACGGCAAAGTTCCTCGTGTTATACCCTTCGTATGATTTTTCTACCATGGAAAGCAAATCATCCAGGTTTTGTGAAGAAATAGAAAATTCATCTACCGCACTAGATAGCATTGAAAAATAATTAGTGAAAACCGGATAGATAGGCGATCCTTTCTCCAGCATTTTCCTTGAGAAGGCTACAATTTTATTTTTTTGAGCTTGGTTGATACCATTACCAGACCAGGTAGTATTAAAAGCCAAACCAATTTCAGTGTTATAACTATTACCCGTTTGAGCTAACATCTCTTCCACCCGTTGACCAAACACTTCCACAGTATCAGGGAGTGAGTATCGTTGGCCAAATGCAAATGAAGTTATTATTAAAAAAAGGAATGTAATCCGCAGCCTCATATAAATTAAATTACAATTATTTTCCCGTTAGTATCTAACGAATAACGAAAATATTGATTTTAATTATTCAAATGCAGGAAAGTAATAAATTCGATAAGATTACCTACTTATTGAAGGTTAGGCAGGCCCAATTATTCTTGAGTTGACAATTTTTGGAGTTTAGGCCGCTTTTTTCACACACCACCGTGATGGTGCTAATATCTGCATCATAAAATCCGCTAAGGAGCAAAGTACCACCCTCATTTAGAAGTTTTGTATAAAAGGGAATTTCATGCAACAATACATTTCTGTTGATATTGGCAAGGATAATATCAAATGATTCATTGATCGAGAGTTCCTCTATGGAGCCTTTCAAGATATCAATGTTAGAGACGTTATTGATCTCAAAATTTTCTTTACAGTTTTCAATGCTCCAATCATCGATATCTGTTGCGATAATTTTCGATGCTTTTAAACTCGAAGCCATGATGGATAGCACACCTGTTCCAGTGCCTACATCCAATACTTTTTTATTTTCGTGAGAATGTTTTAGCTGATTTCTTAGCATCAGCTCGGTGGTTTCGTGGTGCCCGGTTCCGAAGGACATTTTAGGGTTGATGACGATATCGAATTCGTACTCTTTGTCTGGCTTGTGGAAATCAGCCCTGATAATGATCTTATCATCTATGGAAACATAGTTGAAATTTTTTTCCCATTCCTCGTTCCAGTTCTTATTTTCCAGAGGGGATAATTCATAATTTTTACCGGAAGAATTGAGATGCTTAGACAGCAAATTTTTCAATTCACTTTCTGAGAAATTTTCCTGGTCGATATAGGCAACAACATTGTCATCATCTTGCCAGAAAGACTCATAATCGAGTGAAAGCAATTCAGCGATTAGCGTGTCCTGTAATTCATCAGGACAAGAAATTTTAATTTGGTAGTGCATAGTCAATCATTACAACCGGCAAAGGATTCCGTGTCGATATAATAAATGGAAAAGTCAGCGAGATATTTATCTTTTTCAATGTAGATGGTAAAATCTGCAAAGGCTTGCCGATTAGTAAAATACCATAAGCCTGGTCTGTCTGCAAAGAGTTTATCATCCGTATCATATACCCAAACGTCAGCCGATCCTTCTGAATCTTCAATATGAACTCTGAAATCAGCATCTTTAGGATTTTCAACAATAAATACCGACCCGTAAATATTGCAATAATTGTTTTGTGGAAAAGTGTTGCCGGAAAAAGCTGTAATTGAACTTAGTAAAACAAATACAATAAATTTTCCGGCAAATGGCATATTAAAATGCTTTAATGATATCTATAAAGTCTCTTGATTTTAGTGAAGCTCCACCAATCAGTCCGCCATCTACATCTTTACCTGCAAAGATTTCATTGGCATTGCTTGGCTTGCAGCTTCCACCATATAATATTGGAATTACATCAGCAATTTCCGAACCATATTTGCTTGCTAAGTGCTCACGTAATTTTTCATGCATTTCCTGAGCTTGTGCTGAAGAAGCAGTTTTACCAGTTCCAATAGCCCAGATTGGCTCATAAGCAATCACGATGGTTTTAATTTGATCAGCAGTTAGGTGAAATAAACTAGCCGTCAATTGCTTTGTCACATAATCAAATTGAGTTTCAGCTTCTCTGATTTCTAATGGTTCACCACAACAAAAAATTGGCGTAATCCCTCCAGCTAAAGCAGCATCTACTTTATTAGCTAAAAACTCATCACTTTCATTGTAATACTCTCTTCTTTCTGAGTGACCAATGATCACGTAATCTGCACCTACAGATTTTAACATCGAAATAGAAGTCTCACCGGTAAAGGCACCTGACTCTTTATCGTTACAGTTTTGTGCACCTAAGTGAACATTTTGTGCATCACCGATAATGCCTTTTACACTAGTAAGATGAATAAAAGGCGTGCATAATATTGCTTTAGCGCCATTGTTCACTTCACTGGCATACATATTTACAATTTCGGAAGCTAGTGTTTTACCTTCTTCCAGGTCTTTATTCATTTTCCAGTTTCCGGCTACGATTTGTTCTCTCATAATTAATTGTCCATTAAAATTTGCATTATAATGCGGCAAATATAAGGAATTTGAAGTGGTGATAAGATGATATTGGTCAAATTTTAAATGGTACACATTTACGAATTTTCCACCATTATTTTATTCGATCTTTTGTCAAGAGCACTAATTTTTAGGCAAATAATTGATCTGGAAGATAATTAAGTATATTTAAGAAACTTTTACTTGATGAAGGTTAGGAATACTTTTACGTTAAGCGCTTCCCGTACCTATGTGTTAATCGTGCTATCGGCATTGTGCTATTTTATCTTAGCTTATTATACACAACGCCATCAAACGACTAACTTATTCGTACTTTTTTCATTACTCTTTGGTGCGTATTTATTGATATTACGATCAGAACTCTCTGTCAATCAATTGGTGTTTTCGGGATATTTTTTCCGGTTGATATTTATAGTTTCACTTCCCATTTTGTCTGATGATTTTTATCGCTTTATATGGGATGGTAGACTTACACTTGAGGGAGTCAACCCTTTTTCAATTTTGCCATCGCAGCTCATCAATAATCCTGCAGTAGCGATAAAAGGTTTGGACCATAAATTATTTGAACATTTAGATTCCCCGGATTTTTATTCGGTATATCCTCCGGTTTGTCAATTCATTTTTTGGTTAGCGGCTATGATTGGCGGCAGTAACATATTGGTAAGCGTGATAGCCATAAGAATATTCATACTTGCTGCAGAATATGGCACCATTCATTTTTTAAGAAAGCTATTTAAAATCTATGGATTTGAAGAGAAATATACTGCAATATACTTTTTAAATCCGCTGGTTATAATTGAATTGGCTGGTAATCTTCACTTTGAGGCACTGATGATATTTTTCGTAATTGTTGCGGTTTATGCCATGAAAAAGGAAAATTATTTACTCTCAGGAGCATTATTTGGATTGGCAATTTCGACTAAATTATTGCCCTTAATGTTGTTGCCATTTTTCATTAAAAGAATAGGTATCAATCATTCTTTGAAGCTATACTTAACAGCAGTGATCGTTACGGTAGCAACATTTTTGCCCTTGTTAAATTCTAATTTTATAGCAGGCTTCACACAAAGCCTGGGGATGTACTTTCATAAATTCGAATTTAATGCCAGCATATACTACATCGTTCGGGAAGTAGGCCTACTGATAAAAGGGGTGGATATCATCAATATAGCAGGTTTGATATTAGCGATAGTGGCATTTATAAGCATAATAATTTTAGCGTTTAAAGAACAAAAAGAGAAAAACCTCCTGCTCGCCATCTTTATTTGGCCATTGTTAATATATTATTCATTATCAGCATTTGTGAAACCCTGGTATATCACCCCAATTCTGGCCTTTTCCCTTTTCTCAAGATTTAGATTTACACTGGTGTGGAGCTATTTTATTTTCCTGACGTACGTTGGATACAGTGAGAATATTTTCAATGAAAATTTGCTGATAGTCGTGTTGGAATACTTGGTTTTATTTGGCGTGGTTGTTTATGAATTAATCCAAAAACGAGGTAAAACCAATGTCTATTAATTTCAAAGAGCTTCCAAATAAGACTTTGCCTCATCTTTGATAATACTATACTCAGCTCTCTTTATTGTTCTTTTAAAATAATTTTCTGCCAGTTCTTTATTGTCTTGCTTTAGATATACACGGCCCATTCCACAATATATTTGGCTATCCATATGCGGACTTCTTATTTCCAGCTTTTCTCCGATTACATTTGCTTTTTTATAGGCATTTAGCGCTGCGAAATATTTTTTATCCACCTTTTCAAGGTAATTACCCAAGAAGAGGTATCCAATATATTGGTAATAGGTAGCTTCATTATTAAGTAGTGTGTCGATTAAAGGCCGGGCTTTTCCTAGCTGTTTATCAAAGATTAATGATTCAATGTAATTGGCTGTAAAAGTGATATTGTTGGGATAGTCATCAAACAGTTTTTTTGCAAAAGGAAGTGCTTGCTTAGGTTTACCTTCGTACCGAAGGTAAATATGAAATAAATAGGTGTTGCTTTCTACTTTCGTAAAAACAGCTTTTTGTGCCCCGATTTTAAGCATTCTAATGCCTTCTGCTTTATCCCCGCTTCTAAAAAACCAAAGGAAGGGTTTAAAAAAAGGATTTTCTTCCGGGTATTTTTCACGATAGTAATTGTAAATGCCACAAGGGAAATAAAATTCCGGGTATTTATCTACTAAATCGAAACCATCTTTTATATAACTATAGCAGGTTTTAGCTTCTGAAAGCGCCTGGAGGTTTTCGCCATTATCCACATACAATTGAGCTAAATATGCATGTGAGGATAATGCAAAAAAACTTGACTCGATATCATCTTCATCTTCTTCGAGGTAGCCCTCTGCTATTGATTGAGCTTTCTTTAAATAATTTTCAAACAAGTCAAATTCCTTCGAACCATATTTGAACGGTTTCTTTTTCCAATAAATATCAAAAGCTTTCAATAAATACACCCCAGAATGCTCACCTAATTCATTTTCAAGTTCTCGAATGATAGGCTCTGATTGGTCAAACTCTAGATTGTATATATGATCTATTGCTTTGTTGACTTTTGCATTTAGGTGAGGATTGGTATAGATCTTGGCCTGTGCAAAAACCTTGTCAATTGGAAAAATTGATATACAAAAAAGAAATAAAAAAAGGCCGTATCTATCTAGACCAATGCGCATATATTTGATTTTTATGTTGTTTGGGTGTACGAATTAACAAACTTATTGATTTATTCAGTCAATGGCCTGTTTAAAAAGTCATTTAAAGGTTTTATTTCCTTGTAAACATCGAGGCAATAATCTAAATAATTATTTTGTAATACTTTTTCATTTTTCACATTGTGAACAGCAAGGTAACTTTTATGCTTAATTAATTCGATATTTTCATTTTCAGGATCATACCCTCTTGGAGCTTTTTTAAGTTTATCGCCTTTGAGCTCCCCAAATAATTTTTTAAAACTCGGATTTTCAATAATCGTCTTCAATTCCTCCGCATTGTAGTCAATCTCCTGTCGTACCTTAGCAAGAACATCAGAAGGTGGCATGTAAATTCCCCCAGCTATAAAAGAATTTTCATCTTCAATATGCAAGTAATAAAGGGCAAATGGCGATTTTCTTCCTCCCCGGGAAATGGCCGCTCCAAAATTTTCTTTATACGGATCTTTATTTTTACTAAAGCGAACATCCCTGTATATTCTGAAGATACAATCTTTTGGTTTTAATTGACCAATAGCCGGATCAAACTCACTAAGCTGAATAATAAGGTGGTTTACAGCACTTTCAAATTCTTTTTGTGCTTCCCTAAATGTGGGTTTGTTTTTTTCAAACCAATCACGATTATTATTCTTTTTTAGTTCTGATAGAAAATCCAGGATTGTTTTCATGGCAATAACTTATTTTAATTGATCTACGGTAGCTTCTAAGCCCATACTTCGGGAACCTTTGATGAGAATTAACTGATCTGAATATTGTTGGGTTTTTAAATATTCAATTAAGTCGTTTTTTTCAAAAAAATGAATAGCATTTTCTATTTCATCTTTAGCATATTTCATCCACTTTCCACAAAGCATCACCGTTTCTATCCCTGAACTAACAAGAATCTCACCAATATGTTTATGCTCTTTTTTTGAATCCTCCCCTAATTCCATCATGTCTCCCAAAATGACCATTTTATTTTTACCTTCCATTGCCATTAAATTTTCAATAGCAGCTTCCATAGAACTAGGGTTGGCATTATACGCATCAAGAATAATGATGTTGGATCCTTGTTGGACTATTTGTGACCTATTATTAGATGGGTTGTAGCTGACAATCGCTTCAATCGCATCATCTTCACGCACGTTAAAATATTTAGCCAGGCAAAGCGCTGTGGCCACATTATCAAAATTGTACTTGCCTACGAGCTGCGTTTTTACATCTTGACCACTTTCCGTTTTTACTTCAAGAAATGGAGAAGCCTGCAATAATTCACAGTGATAGTAATCACCGCTTTTTGGATAAAATATTGGTTCCTTAAATCGCTTGGACATATTGAGGAGAATTTCTTGCCCGGAATTGATAAAAACCTTCCCCTGATTTTTAATGAGGAAATGATACAATTCACTTTTTGCCCGGATAATATTTTCAAACCCACCGAATTCACCAATATGAGCTTTTCCAATATTTGTAATTAACCCATGTGATGGCTGTGAAATGGTGCATAAATGAGATATTTCACCTACATGATTGGCGCCCATTTCTATGACGGCAATTTCATGTTTTTTAGTGATCGAAAGCAAACTTAAAGGAACACCGATATGATTATTTAGATTTCCTTTGGTTGCGAAGGTGGAATATTTTTTTTGTAAAACAACGGATATCAATTCCTTGGTGGTGGTTTTACCATTAGATCCAGTAAGGCCAATTACAGGGATAGAAAGTTTGCTTCTATGAAGCCGGGCAAGGTCTTGGAGCGTTTCGAGTACGTCATCTACCAACATGGTTTTGCCTTCTATAGTATATTTGGCATTGTCTATTACCGCAAGTTGTGCCCCATTTTCAATAGCCTGGGCGGCAAAGGTATTTGCATCAAAATTTTCCCCCTTTAAGGCAAAAAAAATCACTCCTTCCTTGACCTGACGTGTATCAGTGCAAACCCCGGTTGAAGTAATATATAATGAGTAAAGTTGTTCTAACTCCATGGATTAGGTTATTGCAATAATTGAGAGCTAAATTATAAACATTTTTGATTTTTAGGGGCTCAATATTTTTATTGATGAAGGATTAAATTTTCTTTTGCAAGAAACAGTTATACAAAGTAGCAGGTTATTAATCTGATTTGGTGAACTATTCATGGTAAGAAATTTTTTTTTCATAGCGGTTTTGTGGTGCATGCCATTTCTACTTGTGGCACAACAGGGATTACTCGTACCACAAAATGATATTGAAATACTCTGGGATCAATCTGTTAAATCATGGGGTGGAGGTATTAATTCAGCTTTAGTTAACACCATAGATATTGATCAGGATGGCACTGACGAAATAGTGATTTTAGATCGAAATGCTGAGCGATTGCTGGTTTATAAAATATCAGATGGAAAATATATTGATGCTCCTGAGTTGATCCACTTACTACCTGATATCGATAAAAGCTGGGTGATTTTTGCTGATTATGATTGTGATGGTGATCAGGATATTTTCAATTATGGTCAACGAGGAATAGTTGTTTATAGAAATGATTTGAATCAAAACGTACCAGGATGGGAAAAGGTGGCTGACCCACTATTTACGACAGGGTATTCTGGCAAAATCAATTTATATGTGAATCCTGCAGACCTTCCGGCGATTTCTGATGTAGATGGGGATGGTGATTTGGACATACTCTCTTTTAATTTTGCTTTAGGTGAGGATGTTCATTTTCATCAAAACATGTCAGTGGAAGAAAACGGAGAGTGCGGAGAATTGGAGTTTATGATTACGAACCGGAAGTGGGGAGAGTTTAAAGAATGTAGTTGCTACGAATATGCTTTTGGCGATCAAACCTGTGCGGACATAATGAATGGAAGGGTAGCACATGTAGGCGGTAAAGCTCTCGTGGCCTACGATCAGGATAATGATGGTGATAAAGATCTATACATAAGCCACTCGGACTGTAATGACCAAATATTCTTAGAAAATGTAGGTGATCAGCAATCCCCGCTATTTACTGACTATGTAGTGCCATACCCAGACCAAATCCATCCGATTTCTATGCCTATTTATCCCACAGTAAAATTCTTAGATGTGGATGGAGATGGAACGGATGAAATGCTGGCAGCGCCAAATGTGGACTTTAATTATGAGTTTACTTCTGATTTTGAGCAATCCCTTTGGCAATATAAAAACATAGGATCCGCTAATAATCCTGATTTTCAAATAGTAAAGAAAGATTTTTTACAAGAACAGTTCTTTGACGTAGGGGAATTATCCTTTCCTGTTTTCACTGATCTTGATGCCGATGGAGATCAGGACTTGCTTATAGCTTCCAATGGTAAAAAAGTAAATGATGTGTTTTATGGCAGGATAGTCGTCCTGGAAAATACGGGTAATAAATTCACGCCACAATTTACTGTTGCTGATGAAGATTATTTAAATCTTTCAGAATTGAAAATCCATGCTCCGGCATTACGAATTGTTGATTTAAACAATGATGGATCAAAAGACTTGTTTTTTT
>JBNLGO010000087.1:0-16338 GCA_050306095.1 Cyclobacteriaceae bacterium | reverse complement strand
GGATCTGAACCGATTGACTTCCCTGATTGGGAGGTGATGGAGAAACTGACCTGGTTACCTACACATCCAGAGTTTAATAATAAATTCCTGGCTGATTACGAGGGAATTGCTAGGGCAAATGCAGCTATCAGATTGGCGAAAGTAGGAGAGATTTCTGACGCTGAAAGAAACCGAATAATCGGTGAGGCCAGGTTTTTGAGAGCACACTATCATTTTGACTTATATAAAATGTTTGGTTATGTGCCTTACTACTCTGAAGAAGATTTTGATTTTAAGAAATCTAATACAGATGAATCCGGAAATTATATAAGCCCAATTGATGATATTATTTCTGATTTTGAAAAGGCTGCAGCTGAATTACCTGCTTCACAAACAGAAGTTGGTAGAGTAAACAGGTATTCTGCACTTGCATACCTTGGAAAAGCCCTTGTTTATGATGAACAGTGGGCTGCAGCAAAAGCCGCATTGGATGAAGTGGTAAATATGGGGCCTTATGATTTACAGGACTGTTATCATGATGTTTTCAGTGTTCCATTAAATAATGGTGATCCAAACACCGGTAAAAGGGAGAGCATTTTATCATTCCAAGCATCGGTAAACGATGGAACAGGTAGTGGTGAAAATGGTAATCACCTTGAACGTTTGACTTACCCTCATGGAGGAAGTCCATTTGCATGCTGTGGTGTTAGACAACCGAGTCAAAACCTTGTAAATGCATACAAAGTGGATGCTAGCGGATTGCCATTATTTGACACGTTTAATGATTCGGATTTGACTGCAAGTGATGCTGTTGATCCACGTTTGGACTGGGTAGTGGCAAGACCTGGAGTTCCGGTTCACAACTATTATAAAGATGATGGAGCAGGAGGAAACGAACTAGTTTTTAGCACCGATTGGATAAGAGACCCTGGTTATGGAGGTTCGTTTTCGGTAAAAAAACATCTCTATCACTATGAACAAGGAGAAGCTAGTTCGGTATCTTGGGTAACAGCACACTTGACATCATTAAATACACAATTACTTCGATTTGCAGATGTTATACTATTATTGGCAGAAGCAGAAGCAAATCTTGATAATTTGCCAAGAGCTATGGAGTTGGTTAATGAGATAAGAACCCGCGCTGGTAATTGTGCACAAGGTCCTCCAACAAGTCTGGATGACATGAAGGTAGATCCAAGTGATCCTTCAACCACTTGGGCCAATTATAATATAGGTCTATACTCAAACTTTTCTGATAAGGCTTATGCGTTGAAAGCAATTCAATGGGAAAGAAGATTGGAGTTAGCAATGGAGGGCCATCGATTCTTTGACCTACGACGTTGGGGAATAGCTGAGCAAACGCTCAACGATTATTTAGCTGTTGAGGTTACAAAGAGAGGATACCTAAATGGCTATAGTAATTATCAACCTAATAAACACAGATTCTACCCATTACCTTCTGTTCAGATTGACCTTAGTAAGGTAAATGGTGAAGCTACGTTACGTCAAGTTCCTGGATGGGAATAGTATTTTCTAAATAAAATTTGATATTGGAAAAAGACCTTTTAATTTTTTAAAGGTCTTTTTCTTTATAATGACATTTCACCATTTTTGGAGAACGATATCAATTTAGTGGTATAGAGATGAGATTTAGGAGTCAGTTAATTTTTGGATTATTTGTAGGGATATTATTTTTTACTTGTAGTGAAAGAACTAAAGAAAAATCGTCAGACACATTATTTTCATTGCTCCCTTCAGAAAAAACAAATGTGCATTTTGTAAATGAAGTGGAAGACGGTAAGGACTTAAATATTCTGACTTATCGCAATTTTTACAATGGTGGAGGTGTATCTATAGGTGATATCAACAATGACGGATTGTCGGATATATTTTTTACTGCGAACGGTGAGAAGAACCGACTTTATCTTAACAAAGGTGATTTTGAATTTGAAGACATTACAGACCGTGCTGGAGTAGGTGGTGATGGTTTCTGGAGTACAGGCGCTACAATGGCTGATATTAATGGTGATGGATGGATTGATATCTATGTTTGCAATTCAGGCGATGTTAAAGGGAGTGATAAGGAAAATGAGCTTTTTATTAACAATCAAGATCTAACATTCACAAATCAGGCCATGGCCTACGGCCTTGATAACCGTGGATTTTCAACCCATGCATCATTTTTTGATTACGATCAGGATGGTGATTTGGATTGCTATATCTTAAATAATAGCTTCAAACAAACTACAACGAAAGATCTCTATAAAGTATCTCGGAACTCAGTGGATGATGAAGGCGGGGATAAGCTTTACCGGAACGATGGGGAAACTTTTACTGATGTTACGGTTGAGGCAGGAATTTATTCAAGCAAAATAGGGTTTGGGCTTGGAGTATCTGTAAGCGATTTGAATAATGACATGTTGCCGGATATATATATAAGCAATGATTTTTGGGAACGAGACTATTTATATATCAATCAGGGAGACGGCACTTTCTCAGAAGAATTGAATTTGAGAATGAGTATATCCTCCATGTCTTCTATGGGAGCTGATATTGCCGATATCAATAATGATGGAAACCCGGAGATTTTTACAACAGATATGCTGGCTGCTGATAACTATCGCTTAAAAACAATGACAATTTTTGAACCATACCATAAAGGGGATGAAAAGTTTCGATCTAATTACCATTATCAAATGCTTCAAAACAGTCTACATTTAAATCAAGGCAATCTTGAATTTCATGAAATTGGTTTTATATCTGGAGTTGCAGCTACAGATTGGAGTTGGGGGGCATTGATCTTTGATTTTGAGAATGATGGCAAGAGTGACATTTTTGTTAGCAATGGTGTAGCTAAAGATATTACCAATATGGATTTTAGTGAATTCATTGAAAATAAGGATAATATTAGAAAGGTGGTAGCAGAAAATGGAAGAGTGGATTGGAGGGATTTCTTACCATATCTTCCATCCACAAAGATCAAGAATTTCGCCTTTACTAATCAGGATAATTTGCAGTTTGAAAATGCAAGTGATCAATTAGGTCTTGGAGAACCTTCCTTTAGCAATGGTGCAGCGTATGGTGATTTGGACAATGACGGAGATTTAGACCTGGTCGTCAATAATGTGAATATGCCCTGTTTTATTTACAGGAATGAATCAGATAAGAAGAATGAAAATAGTTATCTCAGGGTACGTTTTCAGGGGCCGGTGAATAATAGTTTTGGGATAGGATCTAAGGTCACAGTTTATTACAACGGAAAGTTTCAAGTGCTGCAAAACTTTACTTCCAGAGGTTTTGAAAGCAGTGTGGAACCGTCATTGATTTTTGGGCTCGGTAACACAGATAAAATTGATTCAATGAAGGTTCAATGGAATGAAGAAAGACAGCAAACTATAAGAAATATTAAAACCAACTCTGAAATACTTGTGAAATTTTCAGAGTCCACCCTTACAAGAAATCCAAACAAATCACTTACAGATCCGCTTTTTAATCAAGTTACCTCCGACCTTGGGCTTAACAATGCGGATCATCATGAAAACTTATATAATGATTTTAAAGATGAGTCATTACTACTCAGGATGTTTTCAACAGAGGGACCAAAACTAGTTGAAGGAGATGTAAATGGTGATAAGCTAACCGATTTCATATTACTTGCAGCCACGGGTGATGAGGATAAGCTATTTATTCAAAAGCCTAATGGAACCTTTAATCAAAAGTCAGTACCAGCATTAACAAATGATAGTACTTTTGAGAGTACCTGTGGAAATTTATTTGATCTTGATAATGATGGGGATCTTGACCTTGTAATAGGATCCGGTGGAAATGAACCACAAAAGTCACTGGAATTTTATGCACTTAGGTTATATATAAATGATGGTAAGGGCAACCTTACAAGGGAAAATGAATTACCTGAATTTGTAGGGAACTTTTCGACTATAGCAGCTCATGATTTTGATGCAGATGGAGATACAGATCTTTTCATTGGAGCAAGGATTGTTCCGGGAAATTATGGGTTAATTCCGAAGAGTTTCTTAATTAAAAATGAAGGAGGCAAACTGCAAAATGTCTCGACTAAGCTATTTGAGGAATTGGGAATGGTAACAGATGCGGAGTGGACTGATTATGACAAAGATGGGGATAAAGACCTTATGATAGTTGGCGACTGGATGCCAGTTACCTATATTATAAATAATAATGGAGATCTTGATCGAAAAAAGACATTAGAAAATAGTACTGGTTGGTGGAATACCCTTCATGTAGCAGATTTGGATGATGATGGTGATGATGATTATTTGCTCGGAAATTGGGGTAAGAACACGAAATTCAAAGCTTCAGTTGAAAAGCCATTGACAATGTACGTGAAAGATTTTGATGGCAATTCCAAGAGTGAATTTATTATAAGCTGGTATCCTCCCCTGGATGATATTTCCTATCCTTTTGCTACTAAAGAGGAAATTACAACGCAGATACCCTCATTGAAGCAAAACATACTATTTTATAAAGATTATGCACAGAAAACATATGAGACATTGTTTTCCAAGGAAGCAAAAGAAGGCGCGCTCTTATTAAAGGCCGAGCGATTGGAGAGTTCCATTATTTGGAATGAAGGTGATTCATTGATCCTTGATGCACTTCCTTTAGAAGCACAGTTAACTCCGGTATTTGCAATATGTACTTTTGACTTTACTGATGATGGGTTAAAGGATATCTGGATGGGAGGTAATTTCTTTAATCTTAAACCCCAGGTCGGTCGAAATAACTCCAGTAAAGGAATATTTTTAGAATCGAGAGGAGATAAAACTTATAATTATATACATCATTTAGAATCAGGAATAACAGCTGAAGGAGAAGTTAGAGATGCAAAAGTGATCCATACATCAAAGTCAGATGTACTTATCGTTTCAAGAAATGATAAAAGTGTCCTTTCATTTCAAAAAAAGTAGTATCGTTATTTAAAACTAGCAATGAATACAATATTAAGAACACTCTATATTATGGTTATTATTCTTTCACTTTTTGCGTGTCAGAATAAACATAGATTCAAGTTGGTAAACCCAAGCTCCAGCAATATTGATTTTGTAAATGAAATAATCGAAAATGATAGTTTTAACATACTGACCTATGAGTATGTTTATAATGGTGGTGGAGTAGCTATAGCAGATTTCAACAATGACGATCTACCTGATGTTTTCTTTACTGGCAATATGGTTTCCAATCGCCTTTATCTGAATGAGGGTGACCTGAAGTTTAAAGATGTAACTGCCATCTCAAACATTGGAGTTCCTGATAAGTGGTGTGGAGGTGTGGCTGTAATTGATATAAATCTGGATGGCTGGAAAGATATTTATATTTGCGCTACAGCCTATTCTGATACTGAAAGACGGAAGAACATACTTTTTGTGAATCAGGGTCTGGATGAATCAGGTATTCCGGTATTCAAAGATGAAAGTGCTGCCTATGGGGTTGACGATGATAGCCATAGTATTGTAGCCACATTTTTGGATTATGATAGCGATGGAGATATGGATCTATACATTGCGGTGAATAAAATGAATAATAACAAAATACAGAATGTTTACCGTGATCGTGAAAATCCGGCACCTGAGCAGGTTGACAAATTATATGAAAATAATTGGAATGAGAAGAAGGGACACCCGGTGTTTACGGACGTTTCTAAAGAAGCTGGTATCATTTTTTCTGGAAACAGTTTAGGTGTCAACGTTTCGGACATCAATCAAGATGGTTTTACAGACATTTATGTAACGAATGATTATTTGACCAGAGACCTTATGTATATCAACAATGGCGATGGGACATTTACCAATAAGTCTGATGACTATTTCCAACACACCAGTTACTCAGCCATGGGCAATGATGTCGTGGATATAAATAATGATGGTTTACTTGATTTTGTAGTTTTGGATATGCTCCCTGAAGATAATTACCGTAGGAAGACCATGGTCATGAATAACAACTATACTAATTACATTAATAATGAGAAATATAACTTTCAATATCAATTTACAAGAAATACACTACAAATAAATCAAGGCATAAGTCCTGAAACGGGCGATCCTGTCTTTATTGATCTAGCTTTGATGGCCGGTGTCTCTTCAACAGATTGGAGTTGGACGCCTTTGATTGCTGATTTTGACAATGATGGTCTAAGGGATATGATCATTACAAATGGATTTCCAAAGGATGTAACAGACAGGGATTTCGTGGCTTATTATACTCAGTTTAAGACATTAACAAGAAAATCAATGCTCCTTTCAAAAATACCATCTGTAAAGCTGAAAAATTATGCCTACAGAAACGTAAATGGAACACAGTTTGAGGATATGACTCAAGAATGGGGTATTAAATATCCATCGTTTTCAAATGGGGCAGCTTATGGGGATTTGGATAATGATGGGGATTTGGATTATGTAATCAATAACATTGATGATCCAGCATTTCTATTTGAAAATCTTTCAGTAGATAAAGAAAAAAGTAACTGGTTGAAACTTAAGCTGAACGGTCCTAGAGGGAACCCGTCAGGACTTGGTACTAAAGTAAGATTGTATTATGGTGATAAAACCATATTTTGGGAGCATACGCTCTATCGTGGATACTTATCAAGTGTAGAGGATATAGTACATTTTGGTCTGGGTAAATCTACACTTGTAGATTCCATACTAGTAATGTGGCCAGGAGGTACTGCCCAGAAACTTTATGATATAAAGTCTAATCAAGTGATAGACTTTGATTTTAATGATGCCAGACCCCTTAAAGAGGGTTTTAAGATAAACTCACCGGAGTTACTTTTTGAAGATGTATCAGAAGTATCTAAAGAGTTTAAGCATGAAGAGAGAGACATCATTGATTTTAATATTCAGCCTTTATTGCCACATAAATTGTCTCAGTATGGTCCTGGAATAGCTGTTTCTGATGTCAATGGTGATGGATTGGATGATGTTTATCTTGGTAGGACTCATTTCTACCCTGGTGCATTTTTAGTTCAGCATCCAGATGGCACTTTTACTTCCACGGATTTACTGGACGGGGAAAATGATGAGTCCAAGCATGAGGATATGGGTTGTCTGTTCTTTGATGCTGATGGTGATGGCGATGATGATCTTTATTTGGTAAGTGGAAGCAATGAAGCACCAATAGGTGATGAATTTTACAGAGACAGATTTTTTGAAAATAATGACGGGCGATTTATTCGTAATGATACAGCAATTCCCGAGATGTTAAAAAGTGGCTCTACTGTAAGAGCCGCAGACTTTGATAAAGATGGAGATTTGGATCTATTTGTTGGAGGAAGATTGATACCATTTGAATATCCAAAACCAGCTACTAGCTACATACTTGTCAATGATTCAAAAGATGGTGAAATAAAATTTTCGATTGGGAAGGAAGTCGCCCCATTTTTAGAAGATTTTGGGATGGTAACCGATGCATTATGGACAGATTTTGATAACGATTCATGGGTGGATCTGGTAATTGCAGGAGAATGGATGCCACTCACTTTTCTAAGAAACAATAAGGGAATTTTTGAAAACGTAACCGGAAAATCAGGTATTCAAAATAAAATTGGCTGGTGGAACAGCCTAGCTTCCGGCGACTTTGATGGTGATGGTGATATCGATTACCTTGCTGGAAATCTTGGAAAAAATTCACTTTTTAATATCTCGGAGGAGTATCCTATTAGAGTTTATGGTGCTGATTTCGATGGAGATAAAAGGTTTGATGTTGTTCCTACAGTTTATTTGAAAAATTTCAAGGGTGAAATGCAGGAAGTACCTTATTTTGGAAAAGGTGATATGGTTAAACAGTTGACTGACATTAATGTTCAGTTTGGAAAGTTCTCTGAGTTCGGTCAAGCTACTATCCATGAAATCTTTACTCCTGAACAACTGGATAGTGCTATTTCTTATGAAGCTAATTACATGATGACTAGCTACATTGAAAATCTTGGAAATGGTCAATTTAGCATAATACCGCTCCCGTTAGAGTGCCAGGTAGCTCCAGTTTACGGAATGTTAGCGGAGGACTTTAATGGTGATGGGTATCTGGATGTATTGATGGTTGGGAATGACTTTGGCATAGAGGTGCTACAAGGTCGAATGGATGCCTTTAAGGGATTATTTCTTAAGGGTAATGGAAAAGGAGGTTTCAATGTTGAAAAATTTTCTGAAAGCGGATTTTATGTGCCTGGAGATGCAAAGGCATTGACTTATGTACTAGATGAGGATGGTGGCTACAAAGTTATAGCAACTCAAAACCGAGAGAAGCTTAAAATTTTTAAAATGAAATCTGTAGATGAAACTAGCAAGGTTTTGAACCTGGAAAAAAATGATTGTCTGATACAATTTGAACATCCTGATGGAAATAAAATCATTCGGGAAATTTATTATGGACATTCTTTTTTATCTCAATCATCCAGAAGAATCTTAATACCTTCGGATATATCATTAGTAGAAATAACAAATTTTACTGGAGAAAAAAGGGTGGTTACCTACTAGATTATTAAGCAAAATTTCGATTCAGTAATTTTGGCATGATTTTTAGGTTTAATTACCTGTAACAAATTGATAGTTTTAAATCAAAAATTTATTTAATAAATTTTACTACTAATTGAATAAATCTTTTTCAAAGTAGTAAATTTTGCAAAAATAAAGGTTACAATTGTATTATTTCTATTATTAATGGTAACGATCTAATATTTTTAAGATTGCTATCACACAAAAAAGAGGACGGATGAAACGGATATATTTTTTTATACTAATTGGCAGTTTGTTTTTATGTACACAATCAGTAGCACAATCTAATGTGTACAAATTGCATTCTTTATTTATATATAATTTCACAAAGCATATTCAATGGAAGCAAGGTAGCGGAAGCTTTACCATTGGGGTGTATGGCAGTGATATTGCCTATAATGTTTTAAAAGAAAACCTTGGATCAAAAAGAGTTTGGAATCAACCTATTAATCTGGTTAAGCTTTCTGATGGAGGAAACGCTGCAAATTGCCATTTAATATATGCGCCAAAGTCTAATAAGAGTAAGACGATTTCTTTAATAGAATCTCTAGATGTAAACAACAAACTCGTTGTCACTGAGGATGATCTAATTGGATTTGGCGCTCAAATAAGTTTTTTCTTAAAAGAAAACAGACTTAATTTTAAAATATCAAAAAGTAAATGCGAATCTAGTGGCTTGAAAGTCAGTAGCGCATTGTTAACCTTGGGAACTGTCGTAGATTAATTAATCTAACATTCCTCTGTTTTCCATCATTTTTATAATACAATCAATTATTTCTTCTTCGCTGCAGGAATAATAATTAAATATTGCATCAAAAATGATATCATCGGCATTATCATTAGCAAAAAAAGTGCGAAGGTAATCCCTTTTCTGATCTATGTCTTTGATTTTTTTAGCCGCAGAATCAAGTGAAATCATATATCTTTTACTCACATCGTTAATTCTCCATTCCATTGGAGCTGTCAATTTAATGTGAATTGATTTTTTCACATTTTGTAATAGCGAAACACCTCCTCGGCCTACTATAATAAAGTGTCCTTTTTTCGCATATTCTTTAATGATATCTCCTATCGTCTTTTTAATCTTAATATCTCCTGGATAGAATTTGTTAGTAAATGATAGTAAAATATCGTCAATCAACCCTTTTTCATCATTATCAGCAATATCTTTAATTAGATCTTGTTTTAGGTGGAGCTCTTTTGCAGATTGTTCCATTATTTCTTTTCCTACCCAAGACCATATTTTATCAGAATGATTTTGATATACACGTTGATTTATTGCGGATGAAAGCATTCCGGCTAGCTTTTTAGCAGGACACCCATATACTCTGGAAATAGTAATTACTGGTCCTAAAGGGATGTTTGATTTTTTTTCAATGCGCCTTTCAGGTTTGAGACGCTTTTCCATATAGTTTTGAAAAACATTATTCATGGTAGAAAACTTTTAGCTTATACATATATATAAACACTAAAAAGCTTGTTTTAGATTCTACTTTCTACGATAAATTATATTGGAAACTGGTGTTTGTATGGAAAATTAATGTTGACGTGTCAAATTCCATTTTGTGGAAGAGCCACTCTTGTGTTCCATATTGAGAGAAAGTGAATTTCCAGAAATAGTGGCTGAACAAGTATAATATTTACCCTCATCTGGTAAATAAATTTCTCCATTCACCCATTTGTTTTTGGAGCCGTCATAAGATAGACCAGTTAATATTTTAAGCCCCTTGATAGGCAATTTTCTAAACTTCTCATTAGGGTTTTTTTCATCTAATCTGATATTTCCCCGGCTATCCTTTTCATTTTCCAACCAGACAATCCGTGCTTGATAAGTTGAACCTAAGGAAGATATTTTAATCATATAACCTTCACTTTGAGATTTCCACACACCCTCAATTTCATTTTGTGCTATGGCATTTTCACAAATGAAAATAGTCATTGACAAAATGATTAAACGCAATGGAACCTGGAAGAATTTTATATGATTTTTTAAGCCCATGTTTGTATTTATTCTAGTAAATTAAATTTGAATATAGGTACAAGTTTCAATTTTTATACCAAAAAATAGTGTAATAAACGAATGGTGAATATTGATGTAATAGATACAGGAATTATTGTGAAAAAACAAAAGCAATATTTTGATACTAATGAAACGTTCAATATTACTTTTCGAAAGAGGCAATTAAAAACGTTAAAAAAACTATTGAAAACCCATGAAAGTGAATTTTTTCAGGCATTGGAAAAAGACCTTTCAAAATCAAATTATGAGACTTTTGGGTCAGAAATCGCCCAAGTTATTGATGAAATTAATTATGCACTTGCTCATCTTTCCTCCTGGGCCAGACCAGAAAAAGTAAGCACAGCTTTGGTGAGTTTCCCAAGCCGGCATTTCGTTTATTCGGTACCACATGGAGTGACCTTAATTATTGGAGCCTGGAATTACCCTATCCTGTTGACTTTAGCTCCATTGGTGGGCTCAATGGCCGCTGGAAATTGCTCCATTGTAAAGCCATCTGAATTAGCAGCAAATACTTCCGTGCTGTTAAAATCATTATTCGAAAAGTATTTTGAAGAAGAATACATAAAGGTGATTGAAGGTGGCGTGGAGATTACGCAAAACCTACTAAGTCAGGATCTCGACTATATTTTTTTTACGGGAAGCCCAAAAGTTGGTAAGATAATCATGAAGGCAGCTGCTGAAAAGTTGATACCTGTAACACTGGAACTGGGAGGGAAGAGCCCTTGTATTGTGGATGAAGACTCAAATCTCGAAATTTCAGCAAGAAGGGTGATTTTTGGTAAAATGCTCAATGCCGGTCAAACCTGTGTAGCACCTGATTTTCTATTAGTTCATCAAGATGTAAAATCTAAATTTCTTCACCTGTTGAAGGAGCGAATTATTGAGATTTATGGTGAACAAGCTCATTTACATCAGGATATTGCCACCATTATTAATGAGACACATTTTCAAAGGTTGATAAATTACATTAAGGAAAATACAGTCTATTTTGGAGGGGAGTATGATGAAACGAGTAGAAGGATAGGGCCAACAATTATCAGTGACGTTAGCTGGAAAGACAAAGTGATGAAGGAGGAAATTTTTGGACCGATTTTACCAGTTATGGAATTTGAAAATTTGGATGAAACCATTTCAGAATTGAATGCAAAAATTCGACCGTTAGCCGCTTATTACTTTTCTAAAAACAAAAAGAAACAGAAAAAGGTAATTGAGTCATTAAGGTTTGGTGGTGGTGTGATAAATGATTCTTTGTTCCACTTCGGTAATCCTGAATTACCCATTGGTGGAGTTGGGTCTAGCGGAATTGGACAGTATCATGGCAAATATTCATTTGATACTTTTAGCCATAAAAAAAGCATAGTGAAAAAACCATATTACCTTGATATAAGCTTGCGTTACCCTCCATACAAGGGCAAATTAAAATGGTTGCGATGGATCTTTAAATTATAACTAATTTTCTGTTTTCTGATATCTAATGGTGGAATAAGCTACTCCAAATCCTTCAGGTAATGTTACATGTGGAAAAACGGTATTGATCGCTATTTTAATGATCGCCATATGATGGATAGCATGTTCGATATTGTATGCCAGCTCCCTGTTAATAGAAGTATGCACAGCAATCGGCTTTTCGCTATGTGTAGAATAAGAAACCTCAAGGTCGATCGTTCTATCTTCTTTTATTTCTTTTAATGCTGAAGTCAGCTCATCAATTTTTTTAAGACAAGTATTTTTACTTGTTTCGATTAATAAATCATGTTTACGGGTATCGTAATTTATACTTTCCTGATTTTTAGAATGAAGTAAAAGGTCAAAAAATTCCAGTACATGTCTAACATGTTTGCCTATAGAATTGTCAGACAAAAGTTCTAAAGATGTTTCATATTCTCCGGCTTTCAATTGGCTAACTACTCCATTGAGCTGGTTAAGGATGATTAGGGCGGATTCTCTTAATTGCATTATTTTTAAAATTTGAAACGGAAAATATGTAAAAGTATTTGTAAATAGGATGTCCGTTTAGATGCTTTTATTTAATTAAATATAATAGTATTTAACATTAATTTTTCAGTAGTACTGATATTTTTGATATGGCTCAGGTAATAAATTTTAGGAGTAATAGCCAAAGATGAACTGGCTGAAAAGAAAGGTAATAAGGTTGATGAATTATGAATATTGGCCTTATGGAGTATTTTACTTTCCCATGTATTTTTATGGATTCTACTTGGCAGCTAAGGCTCGATCATTTACTTATTTCACCACCACTAACCCGGGTATGTTATATGGTGGAATCATGGGTGAGTCTAAATATAAAGTACTCCAGTTAATTCCTAAAAATTATCTTCCGGTTTCAATATTTATAAGGCAGAATACTTCAATAACAGAGATTCTCGAAATTTTTGAAAAGAATGAACTTCAATTTCCAGTAATTGCGAAACCAGATAAAGGTGAGCGGGGAAAGAATGTGGAAAAAATCGATTGCGAATCAGCACTAAAGCTTTATCTGGAAAATTCAGAATCAGACATCATAATTCAAGAATTTGTACCTTACACATTTGAAGTTGGGGTATTGTATTATCGATATCCAAACGAAGAGAAAGGCGCAATAAGTAGTGTGGTAATGAAGGATTTTTTAGTGGTGCAAGGTGATGGAAAGAGCACCTTGAAGAGCCTTATTCTTGGTAAAACAAGGGCATTTGGACGAAAGGAATACCTGTTCAATAAGTTTCAAATGGATTTGGACAAAATTATTCCAAAGGGTGAGATAATTTACTTGGAGCCAATCGGAAACCATTGTCGTGGGACTGCTTTTCTCAATGGTAATGATTTAATAAATGAAGAATTGGTGGAATCGATAGATGCAATAGCTTCTAAGATTCCTGGTTTTTATTATGGCCGATTTGACATTCGGGCTAAAAGCAAAAGTGACCTTCTATCCGGTAAGAATTTAAAAATTCTGGAGTTAAATGGTGTAAGCTCAGAACCAGCTCATATTTATGATCCAAATTATCGATTAATCAACGCTTATCGAGATTTAGCTCAACACATGAAAATAATATATCGGATTTCAAAAATAAATTATAAAAATGGGGTGCCACGAACACCATTATCCGTCTTTTTGAAGGATTTATTTTCGTATTTCAAACAAAATTAATCCCATTCCAGCTCATCTATTTTCTCCAATGTATCTGGGTTGAATACTTCCATTTTCAGTTTCTTTCCATCAACATAGAAAAACACTAATGCATTCTGTGTTGTAAAACTTTCGGTTTTATCGGTCCATGGCGTTTTTTGTTGTGAATAATATGGAGCTCCGGCAGCGCCATTATTGACTTGCCAAATAGAACGGCTAATTTCAAGTTTTGGCAAGAAGTAGTTTTCAGGATACATATTCGTTTCAGAATCAATAAGTGTGCGTACATAGTTATGCTCATCTCCAGTCAGGATTGCCTTTGTCTTCTGGCTTTTATTAATGATGATATCAAGCAATTCATCCCTTCTCTCTATGATTCCTTTTGCAACTCTTTTGCCTGCTATGGAAGGTCTGATTGAATTTTCGCCATTGTACCACATATCATCTGCAACGTGCCCTCCATTCGGAAAAAATGGGGTATGGATCGTTATAAAAACGTGATCTATATTTTCATCTTTATCTAAAGTGTTAAGGGTTTCTTCCATCCATTTTAATTGATTATCCATGATATATCCGTGAATATTTCCCCCGGTATTATGAATTAGAAGGTGCGATGGGCAAAACAGGTAATTTGAATTGAGTACTATCATCCCAATATTATCATAGGTATAGAAAAACACATTTTCTCTGTATGAAGGGAAATCTATTTTATTGGGATTCGGATCATATATAGATCCATCCTCACTTTTAGGGCCATTTTCAAAATTGACAAATTCTTCTGCGTAGATAGCTTCGGATGAATGTGTATCAAAAGGAAATTGGTCAATTCTAATTTTATAACTGCTTTTTGGATCAATAAACTCCTTAATTAATGCTTCATGATTTCCCATGGAGGTAATGACTGGGAAGTATTGGGCGAAAGGTTCTATAGCTCGTTTCCAATTTGCATATTCTAACTTTATGGCATTTTGATCTTTTGAATATCCATTGATCATATCTCCGGAGAACTGCATAAACGAAACTCCTTTTTGGCTATTAAGCGCCATGATTTTTTTCATAATGTAAGCGTTAGTGCCATGGATATCTCTTTCTCCGCCACCATTATTAGCCCTGGAATCGCTTGAATAGGAAAATGTAAAAGGAAGTCTGCTGCCTGGTAATGGCGCTGTCTTAAAGGAATATGTTAACGGAGTTTGACCAACATTAACGATATAAGTATAGGTTTTATCAGGCTCTAATTGATCTATCCTGATTTCATGATTGTTGCTCCTTTTACTACTGAATTTTTTACCGTCCACCTCGATGACAGCTTTGATAGATGAATTTGTTTTAAATGAAATTGTCACTTCATTGTAAGTGAGTTTGTTGATAAAAGGCCCTTCTATTACACAATCATCCACCTCAAAAGGCCCCTTGCCTTTAAAGCCAATTTTTCCATCATAAATAAATTGACCTGAACTGTCTAGAATTCGATAACCTAAAATTCCGTGGCCAGTTTGCTCCCAGCCGATCATATCAAACTGTCCTTTCATACTCGTAATAGGCACTTCAGCTTTTCCATTTTTGAATGTCAAATAACTTCTAAAATATACTGGGTAAGGATGTTTGGAATCATTTTGAGGAATTAATCCGAAATAAATCGTTCCTGAAAATTGTTCATCCTGAAAGTCAAAAAATAGCCCTTCGTTCGTTCCTGATATTTGTTTTGTGAATTGTTCATAGGAATATTTTTCCTTTGACGGAGTGGCAATTATTTTTTGATCATTGTAAGTAAAAACCAGCTGATTGTTTTCGTAAGATAAATTTCGATATACAGAAGGAATCTGGCTTTTTTGAGCTAACATTTGCGAAGTGCATAGTAGGATAAGTGAAATGATGATGAAAGGCTTTATCATATGCTTGTTACTTTGTGTTAGTAGAAATTTCAATGATTATAGGTAGATGGTCGCTTATACCATCATTATAGTAATCTCCTAAGTAGGTGCGATCAGGATCGCCTCGGTAATTTAACAACCAGGGCAATTTTACAATCTCAGTAGCATTTGTAATTTCTATGTTGTTTGAAATTAATATCTGATCAAAAAAATACCATTTTTTAAAAACATCGGTATAAACTGTCGTTCCTTCACCTTCTATTTTTTCTTTTCCAACCAGGTTAAATTCATTGTCGCGCTTGTCATGAAATTTTCTTTCTAATAATAGCTTTAAACTTTTATCAATGGGTTCGTCATTAAAGTCTCCCATCACAATAATTTTTGGACGTATCTCAAATTGACAAATTGAATCTATAGCACTGATAAGTTTTTGACTTGCCATCACTCGTAATTTTTCGGTATGTTCTTTTCCTGAAATTCTTGATGGCCAATGATTTACAAAAAAGTGAATTGTATCATTTGCTATTTTACCGGAAAATAAAAGTATGTCCCTGGTAGGGTGAGGAGTATTTACATAGATTGGGGTAGAACAAATAGGAGAAAAAATATCAGATCGATACAATATTGCTACATCAATTCCTCTTTGGTCCTGGGAATTGTAATGAATGATGGAGTAGTTTAGTTTCTTTAGTGGAGTCTCATTAATGAGATCAGTCAATATCTGTTTGTTTTCAATTTCAGCCAAACCAATAATAGCTGGAGGGTCCCATTTTCCAGCAGCCATGATGACTTTGTAAATGTTGGTTA
>JBNLGO010000086.1:0-16474 GCA_050306095.1 Cyclobacteriaceae bacterium | reverse complement strand
GGAATTTACATCACTACCTCCATCAGGATACCTGGTTCTGGTAGGTGAGTAGGAGCCATTCATTATATTTTGAGAATAGGCACTTGAAGATACACGGGAATGGTTTGCTTCAGCGCCGTAGTACAGTTCAATGAATTCAAAGGTTTTGTAAGCATCAAGATTGAGTGAATATACGTTGACTTTTTCTGTCCTGAATCTATGGGTTGGATTTTGAAATTTTCGATCGTTCCGACTTTCTTTAAAGGATTGGACTCCCAAGGAGATTTTTAATTCATCCCAATAATTGGTTTCCTGAACACGAAATTTCAAGGCGTTCATCATCCAAAATTGCGGTCCATAGTACCATTCCGCATTTACTGGAATTCCATTTTTCTCAAGTATCAGTCGGTCATACCTGGGGATATCTGAAGTGGTACTTAGATTGAAAAGGTACTCAGTCGTAATTTTAGGATGCCATTTCCATTTTAATTTTTGTACGGTATTAAATTGTTTATAGGCGCTATGGATTTGAATATCAGGATGCTGATTCTCGATGATTTGATCTTCATTATCAATTCTTTCCACATAATAATTCCTTTTTCCAAATTCGGGATAATGCTTTGGCCGATTAGCGCCAGCTCTTAGGTGACTAAAAGTGCTATAAGTAAAACCACCAAACCAACCGAAATTTTTGTGGGCGAGTGTTGAGTTTACATGCCAGGTTTTTTCTTTATTAGCTGATGAAAAACGAATAAATGAGGAACCCGATATACGCTTGATTTTACCGAGGTTAATTTCCCTTGTATGGAAATCCATCACACCACCTAATGCATCACTTCCGTAAATTACCGACCCTGGACCTTCAATTACTTCTGCACCTTCCAGCATATTCGGATCTATATTGATGATGTTTTGCAAGTTGCCACTCCTGAAAATCGGATTATTCATGCGTATCCCATCAACTACTATTAGAACCGCATTCGCACCAAAACCTCTGATCATTGGACTACCACCACCCAACTGGCTTTTTTGTACAAATACTTTCCCAGATCTTTCCAGAATATCTGCGCTGGTTTGTGGGTTGTTAAAATTGATGGTGGAAACTGGAATAGCAATAATTTTATGTGGGATTTCAACAGGCTTTTGTTCCCATTTATTGGCCGAAATCACCACCTCTTTCATTCCTATTATTTTTGGTTCCAATTTTATGTTGAATTTCCATTCCTCCATCCTGTCCCTTGTAATATTAAGGGTTTCATACGACGGGTGCTGTAATGTGATCGTATCAGTTAATCCGGAAATATCAGCCTGGCCATTTTCATCACTTACCGTAAACTTTTGATTTGATTTAGAATGAATGGTTACGTTAAAAACAGGTTGATGAGTCGTGTTATCAAGAATAGTGATTGTCTGCCCATAGGAAGAAATAGAGCTGATAATTAGAAATAGTGATATGTAAAAGGGTGGTTTCAAGTAGAGGTTTTTATCTGCAAATATAATGGCGCAAGATAAATAACTGGGTTGAAAAGGCTAAATATGAGAAGAGGTGAAGTTTAGAGGCAAATAGATTTGTTTAATAAAGATGGTACTGACTAAGGATTAATAATAATCTTTTCTACCAATTGGTCATTTTCAGTATTGATCTTGACGATGTAGAGACCAGGTTTTTTAAGTTTCATATCAAATGAAATACCTGCGAATAAACCTTTAAATGTTTTTTCAAAAACAACCGTTCCTTTCAAATCATAAATGGTCAAATTAAATTCATCCAGACCATCTTCTTTGATATTCAATTTAAAAGAACCATGGGATGGGTTAGGGTAAAACTCAACTAAATTCTTAAGCTTTTTCTCTATTGGAGATGAAGATGCGCCATTATGAGAGGGGGTAGTCTGGCTGAACGATTCACTAAAAGTGAAAAGGAGAATGGTAACTAATATGGACGCAAAATATTTCATTCAACCTCTTAAAATTTGTTAAAAATACTCAAATAGCTTCAGGAATACAATTAATTGCCTTTTTGTTATTTTAAAAAGCTAAGGTTTAAACTAAAAATGTGTGCTTTGAGACCATTTGTCCTCCAATACTGTCCATATCTGAACTCTATACTTTTAAACAGGGTTTTGGTCTTGTTGGACGAGAATTTTTCATGATTAATACCCAATGGAGGGGAGTATCGCAATCCTCCGCCTATCATGTGGGCGTCAAATTGAGAAAGATCGTAATCAGAAGTGTAGTATTGATCGGTAATAGAATGGGTTTTATAACCAGCAAAATAAGTGGATGCTGATTGGGTATAAAAGCGGTAATAAGGATATATGGAGAAGAAGTTTGTGAATTTAACTGGAGTTTCTAATTGTATTGTATGGGCATGAACCCCAAAATTATCGGTGTAAAACCGGTAAAAAGATCGTAGTAAAATCAAATCGCTCAGGTAATAATTTAATCGAATAGCCAACGGAATCCTCAATCGCTGATCTGGCAAACGTTCCAAATCAGCGTTTTCCTGCTCTTGGAAGTAAACCCGATGAAAAGGCGTAGATAATAGACCCCACTGATAAATTAGGCCTACTGAAATCATTCCCTGCAATTTCTTATTGATTACCTGGTTGATTGTCAAAGTACCATCTAAGGAATATCGGGTATCCGTGGGCAATGGATCTGAAGAATACCTGATCTCGTAGGGGTACAATTTTGAAAGCTTGTAGTACGGCGCCCATTTGTCCAAAGTAAAATTTCCCGAAAATGTATAGGTTCGATTATTGTCCCTGGTGGATTTGGAAAAAGAAGTTCCTGCTCCCACAGAAATAAAATTAAACTGGTGGGTTGCATGCAGGCCTACTGATCGGGAACTGTTATTAGTTGTGTCGTAAATAGTTTTGGTGCCGCGACCATGAAAAATAAGATTGTGGCTCGAAGCAGAAGAAATAGTGTTGGGGTTGATCTGGTCACTGGAAGCCGAAGTGTAATAACTCACTCCTAATTCTAGTTTGAGTTCTTTATGATAGTCGAAAGGTATATTTACGATGATAATGCTGGCCACATCATCCAGTTCCTCTGTGCCTTGCCCACCTGTTACAGCAGAACTATCTCCATCTTGCTGGTAATAACTAAATAGAAAATCTATTTCTGCAGGTGGTAAATCATCCTTTTTTGCCTTCTGACCGGCCACATCAAAAAACGATAGTGTTAGGAGTGTCAATATGATTAATTGCAGCCGCATCCGCTTCCCGAATTTCCGTTAGTTCCTCCTACGGCTCCTTCTCTATAGGATTGAAAATCTGATTCAAACACTTCTACCTTTCTGTTTTCAAGCTTCATCTCCTCATCGTTGAGATAGACTTTTTGGTAGTCCTTAACAGTAGCACAGCTTAATGTAATTACTGAAAATATAAGAAAAATGAAGGGTAATAAGAGTTTTTTCATCTGGCGCAACTTACTCAAAAAATGTTTTTATATGAATCATAATAGCGACAGAATTGCTAATAAAAGTTCAGGTTTAATCCCTTTGATTGCCAATAATGGTTTTTATCATCAATGATCAGACATTCGGTATTTTTTAATCGGTCGATTAGTTCCAGTCCCTTTTCTACACCCATTACAAATACTGAGGTAGCTAGGGCATCAGATAATTCAGCATCCGGAGAGAGAATGGTCACACTTTTTACTCCTTCTACCGGCATGCCAGATTTTGGATTGATTATATGTGTATATTTTTTTCCATTGATGGTGACGTACTTTTCATAATTGCCAGAAGTAACAATACTAGTATTGCTTAACTCCAACCACGCAATGTATCCAGACTTCTTATCCGGGTCGGCAATTCCGATTTTCCATGCCTTATCGTTTTTAGCTTTCCCCCATACAGTCAGGTCTCCTCCGGCATTGACCATTCCATTTTGAATACCCAACTCCTGCATGATTTTCTTTGCTTGATTAGCAGAATACCCTTTGCCGATAGCCCCAAAGCCTATTTTCATACCTTTCTCTTTGAGGAAGATACTTTGGTTTTCCTGATCGATCTGGATGAGGCTGACATCAATTAATTGCAAGGCAGCCTTTATTTTATCGGCAGGAGGAAGTTGATTTTCATAGCTATATTCTTTCCATAATTCACTCAATGGTCCAAAAGCAATATTGAAATACCCATTCGTAAGTTTTGATACCTTAAGTGATCGCTCGATTAGTTGATACAATTCTTTATCTACCTTCACTGTTTTTAACCCTGCATTTCTATTGATTTCGGAAGTTTGGGAAGAGGGATTCCAGGAAGAAATAAGTTGCTCGATTCGCTCGATTTCCTGAATGGCAGCTTTGATAGATTGTTCCGCAATGCTTTTATCTTCATGAACGGCTGTAATCTCATAACGTGAACCCATTAAAAGCAATACAGAATCTGCCTGATGTAATTGGCAAAAAACCTGGGTAGAGGTGAATAGAAATACAAAAGGTAGCAGGAGTTTCATTTTTGAATTTCTAATCTTTCTAAACGCTCGACAAACTCTTTACTAGTTTCCTGGTTGTAGTGGATTTTATATTTTAAAGCGCCGGATTTATCCAATACTACAATTAATGGAAACTCACCCATTGGATTAAACTTTTCAGCCAATTGCTCATTGTGCAAAACCTGTTCTTTCGATAGTCTATTCTTTTTTAACCGTGGAAAATCCGCTTGTATTAAAATATAATGTTCGTCCGCATATTGTTTAAACTCTTCTGATTGCAATACGTAGGTCTTTAACTGAATACAAGGCTTGCACCAATCTGACCCACTGAAATAGAGCAATATGTTTTTATTCTCAGTTTGCGCTTTTTTTATCGTGAGTTCCATGTCATTTAACCACGAGACATCTGAAAAGCTCAGTAAAAAATAAATAATAGTGACTAGAGCAGCTTTCATATTCAATTATTTACTCATTATTTTGGGGGCCCTTTGACCAACTTTTTACATGCACAAAATAAGTATAAATTATCCATTGCTCGTATTTATTGTCGCATTAATCTTATGCCTCCAGAATATTTGGGGACCTTCTATTTATATCCTGGATGAGGCGAAAAATGCTACCTGTGCTCGTGAAATGATGGTTTCCACAGACCACATTGTGCCTACCTACAATTATCAATTAAGAACGGATAAGCCTCCATTGCATTATTATTTTATGATGGCCAGCTATAAGGTGTTTGGAGTGAATGCATTTGGTGCCAGGTTTTTTTCGGCAGTGTTTGGAGCTTTGACCATACTAATCACCTTTTTATATAGCAGAAAATTGTTTAGCCAGGAAATTGCATTGCTCACTTCATTCGTGCTAATGTCTTCCCTGCATTTCATATTGCAATTTCATTTAGCCGTTCCCGATCCATATTTGATTTTCTTTTTAACACTATCAGGCTTTGCCTTTTTTGATGGGATTGAAAATAATCGATCCAAGCAAATATATTTAGCCTATGTTGCTATGGGATTTGGCGTGCTGACAAAAGGACCCGTTGCAATTGTATTACCAGCGTTTTCATTAATTGTCTATTTGCTACTAACTAAAAATTTCACCATTAAAAAGGTGTTTAAATTAAAGCCTTTTATAGGAGCACTAATTGTGTTGATAGTTGCAGTTCCCTGGTATCTGCTTGTAGGATTAAGAACGGATTGGGAATGGGTGAAAGGGTTTTTTATTGAGCATAACATTGATAGGTTCAGTGATCCTAAGGAAGGGCATGGAGGTGCATTTTTTATTACCTGGGTGTTTGTGTTTGGAGGTCTCCTGCCTATGTCTGTTTTCATTATCCAATCAATCAGGAATTGGTGGCAGAATCGAAGCGAGCGTTTTTTATTTTATTGCGGTATTTATGCACTTACAGTTATTGCTTTTTTCACGATAGCAGATACACGACTCCCTAATTATACGGTTCCTGCTTATCCGTTTTTAGCGGTGGTTCTTTCATCTTATTTATTGAAGGTAATTTGTGGAGCTAAACAATTCAGGTGGTTTAAAATCAGTAGTATCATTGCTTTTTTCATTTATTTATTGATTCCGGTAGGAGTTTATTTTGGTCTGTCGGCTGATCCTAATTTTGCCCATCTAAATAGCGTATGGATTTATTTTCTCATTGTAGCATTTACTGGAGTGGTTGGTTTGTTTATGATCTATAGAAAAAAAATAACGGGAAGCATCATCACCATGGGGGTGGGGTATATGCTTTTTACTGCCATCGCTATGGATGTAGTTTTCCCAAAAATAGATGCAGAAAATCCAGTTCAGGCAGCTTTGCCTATCCTGGATGATAACAGACCTATGGTTTATTTTCACCGACTAAACCCTTCATTTCCTTTTCATATTGATAAGCAGATCATCATGACGGAATCTATGGATGATCTAGAGGCATTTATAACAGAAAATCCGGATACATATTTATTTACGCGGGATGACTTTGCCGATAGCATAAGAAGCAAAGGTGCTTTCAAGGAAATTTTCAATGAGCGGGAATTATTCGAACCAAAACGCATTGTTATTTTTGAGAAGGAATAATGGTTACTCATCAATAATTTTTAATTCAACACGTCTGTTTTTTGCCCTGTTTTCGGGTATATCATTTGGTGCAATCGGTTCATGTTCTCCTTTTCCCGATACATGTATTTTTGATTTATCAATTCCTAGGTCTATTAAAAATTTTTCAACCACTTTGGCTCTTTTTATAGAAAGTTGTTGATTCGAATCAAATGAACCAATATTGTCCGTATGTCCTATCAACTCAAGCTTTACGGTAGTATTATTTAATAGCTTTTCATGCAGTTCTTTTAAATATTTTTTACTGTTTTCATCTAATTCTGAAGAATTAAAAAGAAAATAAATAGGGGTGTGAGATGAAGAAGTTGGGACTTTATTGGAAATGATTTCTCCTGCATAAGATTTGGATTCTATTTCTAAGGAATCTGATTGATTTTCTATTATTGTTTCAGCTTCATTCGATCGATTTCTCTCGTTTGTACCTATAGGTAAACCAGTTGTATCCTTTTTAGTTTTAATTGTTTTTTGAGCTGAAGGACCGTTTTTATCAGTATTTTGTTTGCTTTTGCTTGCTTTTACTTTGCTTCTTTTTGTTTTACCATTAATCCTTGGGATATAGCTAAAAAACAATTCGAAACCGTTTCTATAATGCTGATTCAACTTTCCGAATGGAACATCTGTACTTATTCCAGCAGCATATTTTTCCTGCCTGTATTGAATCCCAATTATACCTTTGCTTTGTGTAGATATTCTGGCAAATACATTTAGGTATTGATTGTCATAATCGTCGTCAAAACTTGCTGTTAAACTTTGACCAAGGTACCAGCGTAACGTAGCTCCACCAATAGCTGTGTATGTATTCCCCTCCTTAAATATAAACCCATCCGGACCAAGTGCAATTTTGGGGTTTGTAAAGGAGAGGTATTGGAATTGAGCACTCCATAAACTGGGTTGCGTTGCTGAGATACCTTCCCAATTTTTTATTGGCTTGTTGATGTTGTTAATTGACAAACCCATGATCAATTGTTTCGATTTCTGTGGATCCATGCCATGGATGTAAATCCCACTATTTATGGCAAAAAAAGAAGCATTGTAAAAAGAGGAAGACTCTCCATTTTCAACTGATCTGTTAAAGCCAACTCCCTGAGTGAATTGACTTCCTGTGGTTAGATTGTCAAGTGATAGGGTTTGCTGCTGATACTCTGCTCCGAGCCCAAAGTTTAAATAACTTTGTCTGTTAATGGATATCTTTTTTGATATACCAACATTACTTTTAAATGTTTTGAATTTATTGTCACTGCCAGCAATCTCATTTTCGAAGGAAAAATACAAAGCACCTGTATTTGCACCATTTTGAAGAATAGGGTAATCTAACCAAAAAAGAGAGCTGGAGTATTTTATATTTCCTGTTAATACCGATTGTCGATAATCAAAAGTAAAATGTGCATTATTATTACCTGTCAGCCCTCCCTGGTTAAAAGTAGAGATGTTCCATAACAAATGAGAAGATTCCAAATCCTGACTAAAAATTGGAAGTCTAAAAATGAAAAATAGTATCGTTGTCAGATAAAATTTCTTCATGTTTATCTGACAATTTTTAATTCACCACTTGTTTTTCCCTCATATGTCAATGGTATGCCATTGGCAAACTCACCGGAGATGGTCCACAAATAAGTTCCAGGAGTAATTTTCGCTCCATTCCGAGTCCCATCCCAGCCGTATTGAGTCATTTGACTTACAGAATTTGATGAAAACACTTTTCTTCCGCTTCCATCATAGAGATCAAAGGAAATGGATTTTACTCCACTCCCATAAACCAATAATTGATCGTTTTTACCATCGTCGTTGGGAGTAAACAATTCAGGGATGTAAATGGAGGGGACTACTGTGATATTTATGGAAGTATTCCCTGTACATCCGGCATTATTGATTCCCGTTACGGAATATACAATTTCAGAAGGGGGTGTGGCTGTGGTTGATGATGAAAAAGGGTTGCTTAAATATGCTTCGGGTGTCCATGTATAGGAAACTCCTCCTTTGGCTGTTAAATGAGTGGATTTACCTGGGTAAATGGTTTTTTCTCCTTCAACTGTGATGACAGGTGGATTAATCGGTATTACTTGAATTGTATCATAAAATGTGTAGCATTTTAAAAATGTACCTTCTGCTACTATTTGCTTTGCTTCATTAATCAAAATTCCATCTACAGGAAGAGGCTGCCCATTGAAATAATAAATCACAGAAATACTATCTGACACATCTGAGAATGGGGAATAAACCGTATTTAAACATGCGGAATCAAGGTCTGCTTCAAATATTTCTATATCTAAGGGTTCACTTGTTTTAATCTGAATGGTATCAAAATAAAAACATAAACTCGTATCCATTTTGGCTTTTACATATAGAATAGTGTCAGTAAGTGATTCATTGATTATTATGCTTGATTCAGTTGATATTATAGCAGAACCTGAATACCATACTGTTTCATCATAATTTATGTAAAGGGAAAGGGTTAATGTTGAATCGGGACAAAAGAAATAAGCATCTTGAATCAAATCAATATTTTCAGAAGTAGTGATGCCTACCGAATGATTTTTAACACATGCATTAGTAATGTCGTCACAGGGTTTCCTTGGTAGAGCAATAGCATAAACTGTATCATTCTCACTTACGATAAAATCAATGGTATTTCCTGAATCTATATATCCATTGTTAACGCTGAACCAACTTACGCTATCTGTTTCTTCTCCTAGAGAAAGCTTCAAAGTATCTCTCAGACATGCAAAAACTTCTTCAGAGCTGATCTCCAGGCAAAGGGGCAAGGAAGTTTCATTATTACATACATCATTACAATTTTTAATATCTGTGTTTGAGTGATATGCATTGTCGATACCAGCTACACCCCACTGATATTTTCCATCTGAAAGATCAAATAGTGAAAATTGATTATCAAATAAATTCAATCCAATAGTACTTTGATTTCGAAAACCATCACGTTTGGGATTAATCAGGTCAGTTGATGAAGTGACTTTGAATTCAGTTTCATTTGCAAGATAGAAATCATAAGAATTTGCTTGGAGCGGAGTTTTATCATCTTTGGAATCAGACCATGAAAAGGTAGTTTTATTACCAATGGTGACAGGTGGGAAAATAGGAACTAAAATTGGTCCTTTGTTTGTCTCGTTTGTGAGGTTGATAGCGAACGATAAAAAGGTTGAATCATCACGGTGATCGACAGTGAAAAAATCCAATATTCCATCATCATTGATATCGCTAGCTTCCAGAATTTTTGTCCTCGAATTATAAAGCATTGAGTTCCTGTGAAATTGAAAACCAGTAGAATCTTCTGCCAAGAGAAGGTGTACACTGTCATTTACTAGGATGAAATCATAAAACCCATCGTTGTTGTAGTCACCTGTGTTAAAGTAATGTACCTCTGATGCATTTGTTTTGTATTCTGCTTTACCATTCAAGTCATGGCTTTGATCGAATGACCATACTACCAACTTATCATCTTGATAGGAAATTGAAATTAAATCTGGTGATCCATCATGATTGGAATCAATTATTCTTTTTTTATGGATTGGAATAGAAAAAGAATGGCGAAGGGTATCTTTTAGTTGGCCATTCAGATTGTCTTTTGTAATGAATAAAAGATCATTTGTGATTTCTTCCTGGACAATTAAATCTTTTATGCCATCAAAGTTAATGGAGGTAGCAATGGGAATACTCACATTATAAAATATTGAATCAACGATAAAAGATGACAGTTCCTTTTGTTTAAGTTTTTTTAGTTCAGAGGTCTCAGTTTTATTGGAGTAAATCCAAAGATCCTTAAGTCCGTCATTGTTTTCATCATTGATAAGCAATTCCGCCAATTTACCACATTGGGTTATTTCCTTGGAAGTAAAACCGTTGGACATTTGATAGTTCAGTAAAGCAACCGTGTAGCTTTGTTCGCCTTTCCAAATATTTGCCAATACATCAATCTGGCCTGAATTATCAATGTCGTGTATCTCTAAAAATTGAGAAGACAAATTCTTGATAGAATCCATTCGAGTAAATTCGAGGGAATCAGTTTGAAAATAAATATAACCGATAAATGTGCTGTCATTTAAGGAAGCAACCAGGATCAAATCCCTATACCCATCATTATTCAATTCGGCTACATATGCTTTTTTAAAGTTGGAATCTGGAATACTATCAATTTTCATATACTCTAGTTTGAGTTCCTGACTAAAAGAAAAACAAACAGAAAAGAAGACTATTGATAGGGTAGTTAAAATCGGTTTCATTGTTTATTTTTTTGATCGTTCAAAATAAAGTGGGATTTTGTGGCTAGTTTCAATGGGGTGACCATTTAGAGACCCTGGATTCCATTTTGGCATTTTCTTAACTGTTTCAATGGCAATGGAATCCAATACAGGATGTACAAGATTATCTACCTTGATATTAGTTGTTTCACCAGAAGGGGTAATTAAGAATGAAACAACAATTTTATTAACTGAGCTATCTAACTGAAAATTGATTTCAGGCGTGAAATTTTGATCAAAATATTTGTACAGGTTTTCATAGCCATCAGACGGTTCTGCTTGTATAAAAACATCCTCAATTATTTTTTCCTCTTCTTTTAAAGGTATATCCAAAGCATTGTTCTGTGACTCGTTGAAGTTGTCGGCTTTTGGCAGCTCTTTTTGAGGTTTTGGATCCCTATTGAAAGCAATGGTTGCTGTGTCATTTTTAGTATTGGTTTCAATGGGTAAAGTTTCTGGTTTTTGGGGAGCAGGAGAATCAATCTCTTCAATAGTTGGGACTGACTGAGTAACATTCAACATCTCACTCGAATAATATACCAAGGCAACTGATAAAACAATCAAGGTTGAAATTACAGACCATTTCTTAATCAATTTTAATTTTGTCTGCTTTTTGGCAGTATCCAATAGTAATCCAAAATCCTGATAAGATTCGGATATGGTAGTATTTAATACTTGTCGATTTGTACTGAATTTATATTTATTCATGATTTTTCAATGTCAATGTTTTTACTCTTTTCAATAGTCGGTGCAGTTTTACTTTTACATTAGATTCTGATAACCCTAGAATAAAAGCGATTTCTTTCCCTGACTTTTTTTGGAAATATTTCAGGTCAATCAATTCCGTATCGGTATGTTCCAATTCATTCAATGTTTTCATGACAGCATTGAGAAGTTGTTCTTTTTCAATACCAGGAATTTCTTCACCGATGTTTTCAAGAATGACATCATCTAAGGGAACATGTCTTAGGTTTTTAGATTTTCTAAAAAACATCATGGTTTCATTGTAAGCAATCTTATAGAGCCAGGCAGAAAAGGGGACCTCCATTGGTTTATATTTTTTGATATTCATTAATGCTTTTAAAAAAGTATTGGAAGTGATATCTGCAGATGTTGGGGGATCATTAACACGCTGGTTTATGTAGTTCAGGATAGCATTAAAATAATGTTCATAAATGACTTTGAAATTGGCAGAATCTTTTTTGCTCGCATTAATGATTTCCTGTTCATTAATAAGGTGTTTGGATGAATTCCTTTTAGAATGATTGATATAACTTTGGTTTTCAGGATAAAAAGCCGGCATATGAATAGTTTTGCCTTATAAATTCAGTAATAGTAAAAAGTTACACTTTTAATAAGAAATTTCTTTTCTCAAATTCTTTCTTGTTTGCATTATAAGAAAAGAACAAGAAATGTATCCCGCCATACATTTATCATTTTCATTCAAACATTTTGGCTATCAGAATACTTCTAATAATTGTAGTTCGTTTTGTTAATGTGTAATGAATAAATAAATGTTATGGTAATGAAAAATGTTAATAACTACTTTATGGGAATCCTCGTATTCTGTCTGTTATCCGGAGTTTTTTTGTTTATAAGCGTGTTTGCCCTCCAGGATATTCATGCCGGCAATGATGGTTTTAATTCCGAATGGAATTTGATTAAGCTAAGCTATGTGGTAAATGGATTGTTGTATCTGTTTATAATAATGACCTTTCTGAAGTTTAGAAAATCCCTCAAAAAGTCCCGGTAGTTATACCGGGTTTTTTTATTAATTTGCGCGCCTGTTTGAAATTGAACTTTTTTATATAAGTGCTTTCAATTTCATTCACTATTTAAGTACTCGTATAGTACTTTTTTAATTTCATTTGAAGGGATAATGAGTCGTGAATTAATAAAATACCACCTGTATATAGGGATAGCTGCCGCATTACTTTTCATTCCTTTTTTGGGTCAGGTGCACCTATTCGATTGGGATGAAATCAATTTTGCGGAGTCTGCCCGGGAAATGATTGAAACAGGAGATTATCTCACTGTAAGGATCAATTATACGCCCTTTAGTGAAAAACCACCTTTATTTATCTGGATGCAGGTAGTATCCATGAAAATATTTGGAGTGAATGAATTCGCAGCGCGTTTTCCAAATGCTATCTGTGGAATTGTGACCTTATTGGTACTTTTTAATATCGGTCGGAAACTGTATGACAACCGATTTGGCCTGATATGGGTTATTGCCTATTCCTGCTCTATTCTTCCATTTTTTTATTTTAAATCCGGTATTATCGACCCTTGGTTTAACCTGTTCATTTTTAGCGGGGTTTACTTTTACATTCGTGCATTTAATGAATCGACCTTAAAGAAAGAATCAATATGGATCGTAGCTTCAGCGATATCAATTGGCTTGGGGATTCTCACAAAAGGTCCTGTGGCACTGTTGATCTTTGGTATTGTGGCTGTTGTACTGCTAGTTATTAAAAAATTCAATCTACCCATTAACTGGAAAAATATTTTGCTATATGCAGTAGTCGTGGCATTTGTAGGAGGCTTTTGGTTTCTATTGCAAATCATGGATGGTCGGTTTGATATGGTACAGGAGTTTATTGTATATCAGATAAGGCTATTTAATACAAAGGATGCTGGACATGGAGGTTTTCCATTGTATCATTTTGTGGTATTGTTATTTGGTGTATTTCCGGCCTCTATTTTTGCCATACAAGGGCATCGATATATTGGTCCAAGCGGTTCCAAGAAAAATCTGCATTTAGGAATGGTGATTTTATTATGGGTAGTTTTAATCCTGTTTTCAATCGTTAAAACTAAAATCGTTCATTATTCATCCCTCGGGTATTTTCCATTAACTTTCCTAGCCTCATATTCTATCTATACCATTCTAAATGGACGGAAATCTTTTAGAAAGTACCAGGTGGTTTTAATCGCTATAATTGGAGGTCTTGTTGGATTGGTGTTTTTCTTACTACCATTGTTAGTATTAAATAAAGACCTCATTATTGATGCCGGGTGGATTAAAGATGATTTTACTTTAGGAAATCTACAGGCTGAAACGGGTTTTACTTATTTTCATTTGGTGGTGGGGTTGGTTTTAATCATTGGCGTGATTGTTAGCCTTGTTGGCTTTAAAAATGATATACAATCTAAACTGCTCGCGTTAGCTATTTCAAGTTTGATTTTTGTACTTGGGGCGGTAGTAGTGATTACCCCCAACATCGAAAAGATTTCTCAAAACGCGCTTATTGAATTTATCGAAAGTAAAAAGAATGAGGACGCACATGTCATTACATTTTTCAAAAGTTATGCACCCCCGTTTTATAAAAAAATAGGTCCTGATGAGTATGAACAGCCTTTTGATAAGGATGCAGTGATGTATCGTGAAACACCTCCAGAAAAGGATATTTATCTAATTGCCAGGGCTTATCAGAAAGGCACCATTGCAACCAATCTGCCGTATTTTGAGTATCTGGGTGAAAAAAACGGATTTGTTTTTTATCTTCGCCCTTCGAAATAATAGCTCGCCATAGATGATTGATAATAAGAAAATAGGGGTGGTATTGCCGGCGTACAACGCAGAGAAGACCTTGGAAATGACCTACAATGAAATTCCTTTTGACATTGTAGATGAGGTGATTTTAGTGGATGACTTGAGTAGGGATGATACGGTAGGAAAGGCAAAAGAAATTGGGATTAAACACATTGTCAAACACGAAGTAAACAAAGGGTACGGTGGAAATCAAAAATCGTGTTATAACAAAGCACTAGAGCTTGATTGTGATATTGTAGTGATGCTCCATCCGGATTATCAATATACACCTAAGTTGATTCATTCGATGTGTTTTATGATTGCCAATGATGTGTATAAAGTAGTGCTAGGATCCAGGATTTTAGGGAAAGGAGCTTTGAAAGGAGGTATGCCTATCTATAAATACATTGCAAACCGGATGCTTACCTTGTCTCAAAATGTGCTGATGAATCAGAAGCTGTCAGAATATCATACAGGGTTTAGAGCGTTTCATCGTGATGTGTTAAATGATATTGACTACAATATTAATTCGGATGATTTTGTGTTTGACAATCAGATGTTGGCACAAATATTCTTTGCCGGATATGAGATAGCAGAGGTGACCTGTCCTACCAAATACTTTGAAGAAGCTTCATCTATAAATCTTTCCCGAAGCACAAAATATGGATTAGGAGTATTGTTGGTTTCTTTTCAATATTTCTTGCAAAAAGCGGGCTTGGGTAAGTTTAAAATTTTTAAGAAAAAATAATAAGTAACAGGACTAAAAGCTTTTGGTGTGCCGTTTATAACGAGTGATTGGAACCACGGTAATGTTAACTGGTTGATTTTTATTGTATATAAACAAATTGATTTTAGATTACTTTGAATTAAAGTAAATTTAAATCAAAAAAGAATGCCAAAATTATATGAATATTTGGGTTTAATAATATTGTTCTATTCTAATGAACATGAACCTATTCATGTTCATTGCAAATATCAAGGAAAAGAAAGCAAGGCCGAATTGATTTTTGAAAATGGAAACTTTCTTGAAGTTAGGTTAGGAAATGTTTCAGGAAAAGAGCCATTAGATGCTCAGAATCTTAAAAAATTTAAGAGATTAGTTGAGGTATATCGAGATGATATTGTAAGAAAATGGGTTGACTTCTTCGTTTATAATAAAACTATCGAGTTTGAACGTATAACTAAAAAAATTTAGGTTATGGTTGTTTCTATCGAAAAAGCGGAATATAAAGGAAATTATACTATTCATTTAAAATTCTCTGATGGTGTAGCTAGAGATATTGATTTTGGTGACTTTTTAAAAAAGGCAAAGAACCCAATGACGAAAAAATATTTAGACAAGGAATTGTTTAAGTCATTTACCTTGGAATATGGAGATTTAATTTGGAATGATTATGAGATGTGTTTTCCGATTTGGGATCTTCATGAAGGAACTTTATAACAAATGTAAAAATGTAATGTGATGGTTACAACAATATAAAGCGCTTCTAAATAAGGTGTTTTTTAATATTTGTTCATTAGTTAAAACAATAATATCATTACCATCGTTTCCAATTTAAGCAAGTAACAATTGCATTAAAGGTTTAAATATAAAAAGCGAAAGTCAGCCGGGGAGGCTGACTTTCTTTTTGTGTGTGTCACAAAGTCATCATTTTACAACAAATATGAAATCACTGCCCGGTTCGTTAGATCCGAATTCTCCGAATCGCGGTTCCGGGTTTATCTTTTCCACGTAGGATTTCAATTCATTCAAAGTAAGGATGTTATCATTGCCCCCATTGCTTCTAAGCGCTTCTAAAAACTTCCTGGTAAAAGGTGAGTGAGCGCCCGGCTGTCCATCAGAAACATATTCCTTACCACCCGATGTCAAATATTTTCGGGTTTTAAATTTCAATTTTCTATTGATGTATTCCACTCGATTTAACTCCTGGTACACTTCCGACCCTCTATTGCCCGAGTTGGCTATGGATTGGTCAAAAGTACCGCTAAAGCAGGCATCAATGGTGAGAAACACATGTTTGCATGGAAAATTATTTACGATCTCTCTTAAATTAGAATGAGAGATGTAGGAAAGCTTTTCTTCATCCTCTCGCTTACTGTCTTTACACACCATATATCCCTGGTTAAAATATTGATCAAAATGACCG